>CAYXZP010000051.1:4795-16739 GCA_964469485.1 uncultured Myxococcales bacterium
GGTGCCGATCGTCATTCCGCCTTTGCGCGAACGCATCGAGGACATTCCCCTGTTGATGGCCGACATACTGCGCAACAACTCCATGGCGCGAGAGCGCAACATCAGTCGTATGTCGAACAAGGCACTCGAGAAGCTCATGTCATACCACTGGCCGGGCAATGTTCGCGAGCTTCGAAATATCGCCGAAAGGGCGATCCTGAAGACCACCGGTCCCGTGATCCGTGACGTTGACCTTCCCGGCACGTCCGCGCCCGCCCTGGCCGACGGGGGCGGCGCCGCCCGCACGCGCGATCTCGAGATCCCGCTCAAGGAATACCTGCGGCGGGCCGAGAAGGACTATCTTGTCTCCGTGCTGCGCCGCAACCGCGGCGGCATCTCCACGAGCGCGGGCCAGGCCATGATAGATGCTGCCACCCTCCACCGGAAGATGAAGCTTCACGGCCTCAAGCGGTCGGATTTTCGTATCCGTGAATCCGATGTCGGCGAAGGATAGAGCTGTAAGTATTTGAAATATCAATGAAAACCCCCCGGGCTGGCCGGTGGCTTGCTCCCCGGGTGGGGGGGGAAGGTATGGACAAGCCGTGCCCAGCCTAGTAACCAAGAGAGAGCGGGGGCCGGAGGCTCGAGGCTAGGGCGACCCCACCACTCGACTATGTACGCGCATTTTTACCAGCTGGCCGAAGATCCCTTCAATCTGACGCCGGACCCGAAGTACCACTACATCAACCAGTCCACCCGCGAGGCGATGGCCGGGGTCCTGCACGGGATCAGGTCGCGCAAGGGGTTCATCACTCTGATCGGGGAAGCCGGCACCGGCAAGACCACCCTGCTCAACCGTATCGTCGAGGAGATCGAAGGCGAGACCAGCGTCGTGTTCGTCTTCAACCCGGGCGTCAGTTTCGACGAACTGCTCGAGTTCATCTGCATGGAACTGGGCATTGCCACGGAGGGTTGCCGCCGGCTGCAGCTTGTCGAGAAGCTCAACGAGTATCTGCTCCAACAACTTACCGCCGGCCGTAACGTTGTCGTCATGATCGACGAAGCCCAGACCCTGGCCGATGACGTGCTCGAGGAACTACGGCTGTTGTCCAATCTGGAGACGGCCAAGGAGAAGATCCTGCAGATCCTCCTGTCCGGCCAGACCGAACTGGAGGACACACTTCGCCGGCCGGCCCTGAGGCAGCTCAGACAGCGGATAGCCGTGCGTACGGTTCTAAAGCCCGTGCGCGCCGAGGAGGTCGGCGAGTACGTGGCCACGCGCTTGCGGTCGGCGGGTGCCGCGCGCGGCGACTTTTTCACGCCCGCCGCGCTCCGAAAGGTCTGGCGTGCGTCCAAGGGCATTCCCAGGGTCGTCAACGTGATCTGCGACAACGCGATGATGCTGGCCTTTGCCGACGGCAAGAAACGGATCACCGGCGCCGTCATGGGCGATGCCATCCGTGATCTCGAAGGGCGTACAGTCTCGCAGGACTGGGCCCAAGCGCTGCGTGAGCGCCTGTCGAGCCCGGTGCTGCGCTACGCGGGAGCGATGCTCGTCGCGGTGGCGATAGTTGTTCCTTTCGCGCTCTCGATGTTCCCGCTTCTCGACGGCGTCGATCTCATGGGGACCGCGGGGCCCGGCCCGCCCGAACTTACCGAGGGTCGCTCACGCGAGTCGATAAAGCATAGCGTTACCGGCAAGCGCGAGCGCATGCGCCCGGACTCGGGCCCTCTGACACTACGCCGCGACGGACCCGGGCCGGGGCAACAGGCCAAAGGTCTCGAGACCAGCGACTGGGGCGAGCGTTACCGGGCCGGCGAACTTTACCCGAACGCCCGGTATGGTGCCGGTTCCGGGCAGGGCAACGGAATCAACAGCCGCAACGTGGTCGATAGCATACGGCGGGCCGAGATATTGGCCCGTTCGACGGCCGCGCGCCTGTACGCGAGCAAGAACAAGGGCGCAGTCGCCGGTAGCGTTCCGAAGGTCACACTGATGCCGCTTCCGTCGTCGGTGGCCACGGCATCGCCAGCGCCGCCGACCGCTACTGAGGACTTGCTTGCCGAGGCGGTCATCCCGCCGTCGCCAGCTGCGCGTGCCGGCGAACAGAGCAGGGCGGCCGCCGAAGCGACCGAGGGGCTCGCTGTTGCCGCCGAGACGCTGGCTGCGGCCCTGGAGACCTTGGCCGACGTGGCCAAGCCGATCGCCGACATCGCGCATCGGCCGCCACGCCGGGGCTATCTTGGGCCGGCAAACGGCCGGCCGGTGCTAGGCGAATTGAGGAGGGTCAGGGCGGGACAGTCGGTCTGGAGCATTGCGCTCGGGCACTACGGGGCAGCCGGCCCCAAAACATTGGAGACCATATTCTCCGCTAATCCGGGACTCACAAATCCATACCGGCTCGAGGTCGGGTCCTATCTGTTCCTGCCGTTCCGTGTGCCCGAACGCATGGTCAGCCCCGGCCCCGAGGGGGGTTATCGGATACTGGTCAGCTCCTGCCCGGAGGCCGCTATGCTCGAGAAGGTCGAGGCCTGGCTCGAGAGCCTGATACCGGGCGCCAGGCTCGAGACCGAGGCATCGGGGGGCCCCGGGCCACGCTACCGTCTCTACCTGAGCGGTCTGGTAAGCCGCGAAGCAGCCCTGGCCGAAGCGGGCCGTGTCATAGGGGCCTATAAGACCCTGCGTCTGGGCCGGGCCATCACTCCATTCGGGCTCGCCGCAGGGCCCCTCGATGGTGTGCGCTGAGTACCGATTGCAGTCCTGCAATTGGCGTTCGCGGTGATACCGCCTTGTTTCAGGTAACTTAGCGAATTTTTAGGACTATCGGCGTATATTTGGTCCGCAGAGCTGCATGCATCGGCGGCCTAAGGGAAATCCCGTAAAATTCGGAAAACCCCTTTAACGACGCTGATTTCCGTGCCTATCGTCATAATCCGTGGTGGCACTGAACTTGCTGCCTTAGAACACGGGATTGTTGCGCCTGCTAGGCTGACGGATTCGCCGGCCCCCCAGGGCCTCCGAGAGCAAGGCGAGCGCAACCCGGGCGACAAGAGCATGATAGTGACAAGGCTGAAAGAGACCGTAGCCCGCATGATGCGCCCGATAGCGGCGCTGGCCCTTATGGTCATGGTTGCCGGCTGTGCGGCCCGTAGCCCCATCCCGCGCCATAATGCAGCTGCCGCCGGACCCATCCCCGCCGCCGCCACCAGCGCCGCACTGAGCCCGACATACAAGCTCGACACCGGCGACCGTTTGCAGATCCGCTTTCCCTACCACGGCGAGCTCGACAGCATCACCACGGTCAGGTCGGACGGGCGCTTGACGGTGGCCGGCCTCGGCGAGTTCCAAGCATACGGGCTGACAACCGACGAGCTCGAGCAGGATATCTACCGGCGTGCCTCGCTGACCCATCGCAATCCCGAGACCTACGTGCTCGTCGCCGAGGCCCGGGCTGTTAAGGCCTATGTGGGCGGCGAGGTGCAGCGCCCCGGTTTCGTCGCGGTCAGGCCCGGCCTGACCTCACTACGGGCGGTGCTCGAGCGCGGCGGGTTCCTGTCGTCGGCCAAATTGAGCAGCGTGCTGCACATCCGCTGGGACGCTCAGGGCGAGTACACGGCCAAGCTCATCGACCTCAAGCGGGTGCTCGAGACCGGTGACACGACCCAAGACCTGGTCGTTGCCGCCAACGACGTGGTCTACGTTCCGGCCACCGCGATCTCCAACGCGAACCTGTGGGTGCGCCAGTACATAACCGACCTGCTGCCGATCAAGCCGCCAAGTACGAGGCTGCCCGACATAGGGAACTGAGGGACGAGGAAGAATGGACCAGAGATCCCTATACCTCATCCGGCAGGCCCTCAACGCGGTCTTCAAGCGGCGCAACATGGTCGTGCTGCTTTTCTTGTTGATCTTCGTGCCGAGCAACGTCGGCAACCTCGTTCGCGACCCCGTGTTCAAGGCTTCGGCCAAGGTGTTGGTGTCGCGGGCGCGTGCCTATCCGGAGGTCTCGCCCCTGGCGAAGCAGGACAAGTCGAACGGCATCCCCAACGAGGCGATGATCAACTCCGAGTTGCAGATGCTGCGCAGCTACGACCTCTACCGCCGCCTGCACGATGAGCTCGTCGCGCAAGCGGGTGAACAGGACAGCGTTGGCGAGGACGGCGAGGAGCCCAAGGTGCCGTCGGTCAGGACCCTGGCCGGCCGTTTGGGTGTCGTTCGCAAGCCGAACTCGAACGTCGTCGAGGTGACCTACGCCAACGGCGACCCCGGAGAGGCCGTCAACATCGTCAATACGCTCGTCCGGCTCTACGTCGACTACCATATCGAGATGCACCGTTCGCCGGGCGCATACAGCTTCTTCCAGCGAGAGGCCGAGAACGCGAAGGCCTCTTATGTGCAGGCCGACATGAACCTCGAGCGCTTCGACGCCACCCACGGCCTGACATCGATAGCCGCCGAGAAGGAGCACCTGTTGCGGCAACGTGCCCAGCTCGAGGCCGATCTCAGACGCACGGAGGCCGAGATCACCGAACTGACGACCAAGGCCGCATCGTTGGAGGCCGAGCTCGAGTTCATACCGGCCCAGGAGGCCGTGGCCATCGAGGTCATACCCAACCCGCTGGTCAACTACCTGAGACAGAACCTGGCCCGCTTGGAGATGGAACGTGACCGTCTGCTCCAGCTCTACACTCCGCAGCACAGGCTCCTGCTTGACGTCGAGGGGGAGATCGTGGCCTTGCGGCAGCAGATCGGCGCTCAGGACCAGACGGTCATCGGAAGGCAGAAGATGGGTGCCACGCCGGTGCGCCAGACCTTGGAAGAGAATTTGCTCAGTTCGCAGGCTAACCTCGGTGCGCTCGAGGCCCGCCGTGCGATGCTTGCCGAGAGCATCACGGACTACGAAGCCAACATCCGCGTGATGCACACCAAGCACTACCAGGTGATGAGGCTCAGGCGCGAACGGCAAGAGGCCAAGGACATCTACTCGCTGCTCAACGAGAAGCTCCACCAGATCAAGGTGTCCGATGCCATGGACGCCGCCGGCATTTCGAGCGTTAGCGTGGTCGAGGCCGCTGCCGGTCCGCTCAAGAGGCAGCCCGATTTCAAGGGCGTGACCCTGGTGCTGTCCTTCTTCGCGGCGCTGCTCATAAGCGTCGGATCGGCCGTTGTGACCGAGATGCTCAACCCGGTCATGAACAGCGAACTGGACGTACGTCACCACCTCGGGCTGCCGACCCTGGCCGAGATCCCCGTCAACGGAAACGGCAACGGCAATGGAAACGGCAATGGCAACGGCAACGGTAATGGCAACGGCTACGGGAACGGCAATGGCAACGGCAATGGACACTACGGGATACGCGTGCCCAAGGCGGAGGCCTGATGAGCAAGACCTACGAAGCGCTTAAGAGGGCGGAGTCGTTGCGGGCCCGTGACGTGGGCGAGGCCGTCGGCATCCCCAATCCGCCGCTTCCCGTCAACGGCACCGACGATTACTACGAACTGAGGCGGCGCCTGTTCGGTTCGGCCGTCGGCGACACCATCAAGAGCATCCTCGTCGTCAGCGCGTTACACGGCGAGGGCACCTCGGGGGTGGCATGCTTGCTGGCCAAGGCGATGGCCGACCGGGGGCGCTCGCATGTCATGCTCGTCGACCTCAACCTGAGAACGCCGTCCCTGTGGCGCCAGATGCAGGTCAAGGGCCGCGAGGGCTTCGTCAATATGGTTGCCGAAGGCAAGGGTGTCGGCGAGGTTATCCAAGAGAGCGGTGTTCCGGGCGTGAGCGTCGTTACGGCCGGGAGCGGACGCCTCAACGCGATCGACGTTATCGACAACGAACGGACTCTCGGCGTGGTGAGCAGCATGGCCGGGCATGCCGACATAACCTTTGTCGATGCTCCGCCGGTAACGCTTTACCCCGACGCCCGTGCGCTGGCTCCGCTGATGGACGGTGTCGTGCTGGTGATCGAGGCCGACACCACGCCCGTGAGTGTCGCGGCGCGCGCCTCCCAGATGGTCCGCGAAACAGGAGCCAACCTCATCGGCGTGGTCCTCAACAAGAGGCGAGACTACATTCCCGAGAGAGTCTCCCGTCTGATCGGATAGCGGCACCCCGCTAAAGGATAGCCATGGAGACCGCCGGCACAGCGTTGTCACTGCAGGGCCGCGGGAGGCGGAGTGGGGTCCTGATATCGGTGGTGGCCTTCGGACTGGGGGCCCTCTGGCTCTCATTATCAGGCGCCGGCCCCTTCGTTCTGCTGGCCGCCTTCGCGGCCCTGGCCGCCGTCATGATCCTGCGGATGCCGGTCATCGGCATCCTGATATACCTGGTCACCTTCTTGTTCAGTTATCCGGCCGTGCTCAGGGGCTCGGGCAACTTCACCATCAACAACATGCTCGGCCTCATGTACCTTCCCTTGGTGCTCATCGGCATGTTGCGCGAGGGCGAGTTCTGGCTGGCCAAGGTCAGGCCCTTGGTCCTTCTCGCCCTGGTTGTGGTGATCTCGGTGACCTCCTCGTGGATGTACCAGCCCATAGATCTTTCGGGTGGTGTCGCCACCGAACATATACAGAAGATCCGCGCCTCCCAGGGCGCCACCATGATCGAGATGCGCGATGCGCGCACGAAGTTCATCACCCGCCTGGCCTTCCTGGTGTTCTTCGTCTTCTTCGTGCGCAGTCCCCGCGACCTCAAGCTCGTTGCCGGGACCGTTGTCGCCTGTATGCTGCTGACATATCTGCAGGTGAGTGCTTCCGAAGGGGTCTTTGGTTGGGGGACCGGGCGGTTGCGCGTGCAGGGCGCGGCCGGGACCGGGCTCTACTCGGGCAGGAACCCCAACAAACTGGCCTACTTCGCACTGCTCTGTCTTACCCTGCTTTGGTATTCCCGCAAGGCGATACGCTGGAAGCTCCTCTATCCCTTCTGGGCTATCGCCACGGTGATGGTCGCCAGCGTGATCCCCCTTACGGCGTCACGCAGCGGGCTGATAAACCTCGTGATCTTCCTGTCCATCATCACGTTCGAGGGACGATTCGGGCTGCGCAAGGTCGTGGGCGGTTTTCTGCTCCTGCTCTTCGTTACGGTTCAGTTCGGTTTCCAGACCAACGTTCTGCAGGTGGCCTTGCCCGACGTGGTCGCCGAACGTCTGCAAAAGGTCGATGTTCGGACCGAAGCGCTTGCGTCCGGGCAGGTCGCCGGCGGTTCTCTGGGCCGGCGCTTCGACAACATCAAGGTGGCGATCACGATGGCCTTCAGGCACCCCATCCTCGGTGTCGGGCTCGGCAACTTCTCCGCCGAGCGGGCATTGGTCGACCCTAGTGGAATGACGTCGCCCCCGCACAATTCCTATCTCATGGCCTGGGTGGAGGGTGGCATAATATCCTTGGGTCTCTATCTCGCGATCTTCGTCGGGCTGTTACGTGCTCTGAGGAACCTAGAGCGTGATTACGAGGCCCGTTTCGGGCCGGTCGGAATGGGCTGGATGGTCAATGCGATGCGTACGACCTTGATCGGGTTCTTGGTGTTTTCCTTTTTTGCCGATATGTGGGTCCACATTCTCTTCTTCATCATAGTCGGCATGTGCATATCGGTCGTACGGATGCACCGGGTCTACGCCGAGACGGGCCGGCTCCCGAATCCGCCCATGCAGCCGGCACCCGTCTGAGGCCGCACCTATCCGTGCGCCGCCTCGCGTATCTCTTTCCGGCTTTCCCGGTGTTGCACCAGACCTTCACCCTCGGTGAGGTGCTCGGCCTCAGGCGCAAGGGCTATGATCTGCGCCTGATCTCTCTCAAGCCCGCGCACCGTGAACTGCAGCAGCCCGAGGCACTCGGGCTCATCGAGAAAACACACTATTGTCCACGGCTGTGGCGGCCGGCCGTTTGGGGCGCCCTGGCCAGGGCGCTCGTCCGCCGCCCGCGTGACGTGGTGCGCTTGTTCGCCTTCGTTGTTTCGGCGTGGCGCGGCGGGCGCGCCGAGGGGGCGCGCCGCTCCATGCCTTCGGCTGCCACCTTCAGCGTGGCCGAGCGGTTCGACATCTTCTACAGCAGCAGCCCGCTCATGTACCTGTTCAAGTCGGTCCTGCTGGTCCCGACCGCGCTTTATCTCGCCGAACATCTCGAGCGCGAGGGCATAGGCCATGTCCATTCCCACTGGGCGACCTATCCCACCACGGTGGCAATGATCATGAACCGGTGGTGCGGGATGCCTTACAGCTTCAGCGCTCATGCGTACGATATCTACATGATAGGGAGGATGCTGCCGGCCAAGATCGCCAATGCCACCTTCGTGGTCACCTGCGCGGGCGCCAACCGCCGGCATCTGGCGGCGTACTGTGGCGACGGGCATGCCGCGCGTGTACATGTCAACTATCATGGAGCCGACCTTGGCCGCTTCGTGCCGGTCGAGCGCAGCCGCGGGGCACGTTTTCACATAATGAGCTGCGGATGGCTCAAGGAGTACAAAGGTTTTCACTATCTCCTCGACGCGCTGGCCTTGCTCGCGGGCCGGGGTGTGGACGCCGTCGTTGAACTGGCCGGTGACGGACCGCAGAGGCGCTACTTGGAGCGGCAGGCCGGGAGGCTCGGAATATCGGACCGGGTCGTCATTCACGGCTACGTCGACCACGGACGTTTGATAGAATTGTACCAGCGGGCCGACGCGGTGGCCCTTCCGAGCGTGATCATGGGCAGATACGGACGCCAGGATGTCATTCCCAACGTGCTGGCCGAGGCCATGGCCGCGGGCGTTCCGGTGGTCGCAAGCAATATCGCGGGTATCCCCGAACTCATAGAGGACGGCACCAGCGGGCTGCTCGTCCCCGAGCGCGACGCCGAAGCTCTGGCCGACGCGCTCGAGAGGCTCTGGCGCGCGCCCGAGGAGGCCGCCCGCTTGGCCAGGGCCGGGCGGGCCAAGGTCGAGGAGATCTGGGATAGGGACAGCAATCTCGACGACCTGGCCAGGATCATCGACGCGCACGTTCCGGCCGTGGCCGGGGGAGGGGCCTGAGGTGGGCCCGGAAACTCGGCTTGACGAGTTCCTCCCTTTTCACCGGCCCTATCTAGGTGAGGAGGAGGTAGCCGAGGTCGTCGACACTCTGCGTTCGGGGTGGTTGACCATGGGGCCCAAGACGGCCCGTTTCGAGGAGAAGTTCGCCGCCAGGGTCGGGGCCACCCACGCGGTTGCGGTGTCCTCGTGCACCGCCGCCCTCCACCTCGGTCTCGATGCCCTGGGGGTGGGGCCGGGCGACGAGGTGGTGACCAGTCCCTATACCTTCACCTCGACCGTGGCCTCTATCCTTTATACTGGCGCAACACCGGTGCTCGTGGACACCCAGCCCGGCTATCCCAACATCGACCCGGCGGCCGTCGAGAGGGTGCTGTCGAGCAGCACCAAGGTCATTGTGCCCATCCATTTTGCCGGCGCGCCCTGCGACCTCGAGTGCCTGCAGGGACTTGCCGACACTTGCGGCGCGGTTCTTCTCGAGGACGCGGCTCACGCACTGCCGGCCAGCTATGGTGGCCGTCCCATCGGCTCGATCGGGCGCGCCACGGCCTTCAGCTTCTATGCAGGCAAGAACATGACCACCGGCGAGGGGGGGATGTTGACCACCGACGATACGGAACTGGCCCAGGCGGTGCGCAGCAAGCGGCTGCACGGGATCAGCCGGGATGCCTGGAAGCGCTACGCGGCCGAGGGTAGTTGGTACTACGAGGTCGAGACGCGTGGGTTCAAGTACAACATGACGGACATCCAGGCGGCCATCGGGATACACCAGCTCGACCGTATCGACGAGTTTGACGAGAGGCGGCGGAGAATCGTATCTATATACGACAAACTCCTGGGCGGTGTGCCGGGGCTGGACCTTCCCGATCCACCCTACCGCGACGGATGTGCATGGCATTTATACGTCGTCCACGTCGACGAAGAGAAACTGGCTTGTACGAGGTCCGAGGTGATCGAGATGCTCAAGGCCGATAATATCGGCACTAGCGTGCACTTCATCCCGGTCCATCTCCATCCGTTCTACCGTGACAAGCTCGGCTGCTCGGCCGACGATTTTCCAAACGCCACCCGGGCTTACGCCGGAGCCATCTCGCTGCCCTTGTTCCCCGGCATGACGGAGGCGGACGCCGGGGCCGTGTGCGCGAGCCTCAGACGTATAATGGAGGAGCAGGCCCGCTGACCGGGCGGCCCGGGAGATGAAGCGCTTTCTCGACCTGCTTATCTCGCTTTCCGCCGTCGTGTTGTTTGCACCGCTGTTCCTGGCGATCGCGGCGATCATCAAGTTCGATTCGAGGGGGCCGGTCTTATACCGCCAGGACCGGACCGGCAGCGGCGGGGGCCGGTTCCGGATCTTCAAGTTCCGAACGATGATCGTGGGCGCATACCGCGGGGGCGCCAGGCTCACCGTCAAGCGCGACCCGCGTATAACGACCGTCGGGCAGGTGCTTCGTTGGACCAAGCTCGACGAACTGCCGCAGTTGCTCAACGTTTTGGCCGGTGACATGTCCCTGGTCGGCCCGCGTCCGGAGGACCCCTATTTCGTCGGCTTCTATAGCGAGCGGCACCGTAGGGTGTTGTCGGTCAGGCCCGGGGTGATAGGGCCGAGCCAGATTGACGGCCGTGACGAGCTTGAAAAGTACCCAGAGGGGATCGAGGACACGGAGAAGTACTACATCGAGCACATCCTGCCCGACAAGCTCGACCGCGATCTCGAGTATGTCGACAAGGCCACGGTGTGGAGGGACCTGTGGTTCCTCATAAGCGGTGTGTTCCGGGTCCTGCTGAGCCAGTTCAAGGGCGGCTTCATCGCACGTTCACGCACGCGGCTGGCGATGTTGAGCCTCGACCTCGGCCTTATCGTAATCTCGTACGTCATGGCGAACTTCGTGCATTTCGACTGGCAGATATCGGCCCGGACATGGACGTACATCTACAAGACAGTGTTTTGGATCGTCCTTATAAAGCCGCCCGTGTTCATCTACTACGGCCTTTACCAGCGTACCACCCGCTGGGTGGGGCGCCACGACCTGGCCGCCATAGTCAAGGCGGCGAGCGTGAGCACGGCGCTGGTTGTCGGCGCCACCTACTTCACTAACTTGAGAGCCCACTCCCGCGCGGTGTTCATCGAGGACTGGGCACTACTTATCTTCTTGATGGTCGGCGCCCGTTTCGTCGTCCGGCACGTTGTCAGCGGTGCCAGCCGGGTGGTGGATGACGGGCAGATGACCAAGGTCCTGGTCGCCGGCTCGGGCCATGGCGGCGAGGTCATCTTGCGCTCGTTGCTGGAGGACCCCAAGTCCCGCTTCTTGCCGGTGGGCATAATAGATCACGAACCACGGCGCTGGGGCGCGCTCATTCATGGGGTGCGTGTCATGGGCGGCGCCACAGACATCGCGATGGCGGCCTCTACTCACGGCGTGGCCATGGTCCTCATCTCTCTGGCGGACCTCGACCCTGCCGTGGTTCGTGACATTACGGAGGCCTGCGAGACGCTCAGCCTCAAATACCGGCTGATACCCGCGCTTTCCGACGCGCTCGCCCAGGAACGCCCGCCGGTGGCCGGCACGACGGTGCTGTCGTCGGAGGACGGAAGACCGTGAGCACTTCGGTCCTGTCCGAGGGCGACACGGTACTGGTCACAGGCGGAGCCGGCTACGTCGGCTCGCATCTTGTGCGCGTGCTTCTGTCGCGCGGCTACCGGGTGCGCGTTCTCGACACCCTTCTTTACGGCGCCAGCGGACTCAACGGTTGCACCGCCGACCCACGGCTCGAACTTATGCACGGGGATATCTGCAACATTCGCGACATGATCCGGGCCACCAAGGGGATCAAGGCGGTGATCGCGTTGGCCGCGCTCGTGGGCGATGCGGCATGCGATCTCGACCACGACGAGACGGTGGCCATCAACATCGAGTCCACAAAATTGCTCTCCCAGGTCGTGGGGCTCAACGCGGACATAGAAC
>CAYXZP010000052.1:0-7619 GCA_964469485.1 uncultured Myxococcales bacterium
CAGGCCCGCGTAGCGCGCCTTCAACACGCCGAGCGATTTGGCGTGATACTTCTGGGTCTGCTGGCTGAAACTGCTGCCTTCGAGCTCGACAGAGAACTCCGGCTGCCCCTCGGCCAGTGCCCCGGCATTGGCCGTGGTCCAGGGAAGGAAAAGGCCGCCGACCTCGGACTCGAGCAAGGGCATGAGCGTGGCCTCGAGCGCGGGCCAGTCCTCGTAGCCGCCTTCATCGGGCGGGTCGAGCATGCGCTCCACCCAGGCCACGACCCGAGGGCAGCGCTCCCGGACCAGGGCTCCCGGCGTGGGGTCGAGCATGGCCTCGTAGATCTGGGCGTAAAGCCCGAAGTCGGCCATTGCCGGCCTGGTCCCAAAAATGAATGGACGCGGCTCGAGATGGGCCTCGAGCAGTGCGCATTCCCGCAAAAAGGAACTCTCGATCTGGTCGCGCGTGGCCTCGTTGGAGCCGACGAAGCTGAGCCTCGGGATCATGCGGTCCCTTATGGCCGCGGCCATACCTTCGTAATCGGCATCGCTCATGCCCGGGGCCATCTCGCGCACTATGCGATTCGCACAGGCCCATTGGTCCGCTTCGTAGGTCCAACGGTAGTGGAACATGTGCTTGTTGCCCCACTCGTCGCCGTACTCTTCGAGCAGGGCCGAGATGAAGGCCAGATCCTCGTCGTCCGGCTGGAATGGCGGCTCGGGGTTGGCGGCCTCGAGCCGCTCCATGATGGGCGTCGAGTCCTGCATGGCCTGGTCCTCGGGCGTGACCACGAGCGGGATCAGCGGCAACTTGGCGTACTTCGAGAACTCTTCCATCTGCGACTGGTCGCGCACTATCCACTCGTGTGCGATGCCCTTGTAGCGGACATAGGAGCGGACCTTGACCGAATAGGGCGAGTTCTCGGAACCGAAGACGCGGCAGACCGCAGCCATCGCGCCGGGCTCAGGCCACCTGGCCGGCGTCCATGGAGACGGCCGAACCGTTCATGTGGTGGGCCTCGTCGGATGCCATGTAGGCGACCAGGCCGGCTATGTCCTCGGGCCCGCAGAACTTCGGTTTGGCCGAGTTGAGGCTCATGCGGTCCATGAGGAACTGCTCGGCGTCCTTGGGAAAGCCGAGCCCGGCCACGAGCGGCGTGCTCACGCCCCCCGGACAGATGCAGTTGACGCGCACACCGAGATGGTCGACCTCGACGGCCATCGACTTGGTCAACAGCACCAGCCCCCCCTTGGATGCGCAGTATGCCGAGCCGTAGGCCATGCCCTGAAGACCGGCCGAGGAGGCCATGTTGACGATGTTGCCCTTCGACTCCATGAGATGCGGGAGCGCGGCGCGGCTCATGTAGAAGGGTCCGGAAAGGTTGACGGCCAGCACCTTGTCCCAGGTCTCGGTCGGCAGCACCTCGGCGTGCTCGAACACGCAGATACCGGCGATGTTGCACAACACGTCGAGGCGCCCGAAGCGGGCTACTGCCGCCTCCACGGCCGCGCTGCAAGAGGCCGGGTCGCTGACGTCGCAAAGACCGGTTTCGATCTCGCCGCCCGTCGTGCCGGCCAGGCCCGCGGTCTCGGCAAGCCCGGCCTCGTCGAGGTCGGTGCCGTAGACCGAGGCTCCCTCGCCGGCCAAGCGAACGGCGCTAGCGCGCCCTATCCCCGAGGCGGCCCCGGTAACCAGAGCCACTCTTCCCTCAAACCGTGACATCTATATCTCCTCCGGCGCCGGATTGTTGGCGAGGGTTGCCGCAGAGGCAACAGACGGGGCCGGCCGGTCTAATGCTGTCGGACTATAAATCGCGTTGGACTAAGCGGCCACCCGGCGTGACAATCCCCGTGCGGCCACCACTCGAGCCGCTGCCCCGCGCACCTGGACAGCAACAGTGCAATTAGCCGACATCGACCTGATGAACCTCGACAACTTCGTCGAGGGCCACCACCACGAGATGTTCAAGGTGTTGCGGCGCGAGGCGCCCGTCCACCGCCAGAGCGAACCCGACGGCGGGCCGGGTTTCTGGGCCATCACCAAACACGCCGACGTCGTCGGCATATCGCGCAACCCGGCACTTTTCAGCTCCGCTCCGACCTGCCAGCTGTTCGAGCCGCCCGCGGACCGCGTCGAACTGATCAAAGAGATCATGATCAACATGGACCCTCCCCGGCACATGGCCTTCCGCAATCACATCAACAAGGGCTTCACGCCCCGGCGTGTGGCCGGTCTGGAAGACTTCGTACGCGGCATCGCCAGGAAGATAATCGACGACATCGCCGAACGCGGCCATTGCGAGTTCGTCGAGGACGTCGCCGCCTTGCTCCCTATGACCGTCATCTGCGAACTGTTCGGCATCCCGAAAGACAAACGCCGTCACGTCTACGAACTGGCCAACCGGCTGATCTCCTCTGACGACCCCGAGATCGAGGACGCCGAGGGGGGCGCGGATGCGGCCTTCGCCGAGGTCTTCGCTTACGCGATAGAGCTGCGCGAGCTGAAACTGCGCGAGCCGGGGGACGACCTGGCCACGGCCGTTCTCAGGACCGAACTCGAGGGCAAACCGGTCGACGAGATGACCTTCGGAACCTTTGTTCTGATGATGGTCGTGGCCGGCAACGAGACCACCCGCACGGTCACCACCAACGGAATGCGCGCGCTCATCGAGCACCCCGACCAACGCCAACTCCTGCTCGACGACCCCTCCCTCATACCGGCCGCGATCGACGAGATGCTGCGCTTCGAGCCGGCCGTTCACCATTTTCGCCGCCGTGCGACCCGCGACACCGAGATCCGCGGCGTGAGGGTTCGCGAGGGGGAAAAAGTGGTGCTCTGGTACCCCTCGGCCAACCGCGATGAAGAGGTGTTCGAGAATCCCCACACCTTCGACATCAAACGCGGGAACGCCAGCGAGCAAATCGCCTTCGGCACCGGCCAGCACTTCTGTCTGGGCGCGTCGCTGGCCCGGCTGCAGCTCAAGTGCATCTTCGAAGAAACGCTCGGGCGCATACCCTACATGGAACTAGACGGTGCACCGCGGCGCCTGCGCTCGAACTTCATCAACGGGGTCAAGGAGATGCCGGTAAGCTTCTCACCGGCGGCCTGAGACCCGCCCCGCAAGCCGCAATGACCGGGAACCGCGCACAAGCGGCCATCGTCGGCGTGGCCGAGACCGATTTTTACAAGGGCTCCGAACTCGGCCCCTTCGGCCTCATGATAGAGGCCGCGCGCGGGGCCTTGGACGACGCCGGTCTCGAAGCCGGCGACATCGACGGCCTGCTGCCGCCACCCTGGTACACCAGCGCCGAGGAATTGGCCGCCACCCTCGGGATCGAGGACCTGAGCTATTCGGTGACCACGTCGATGGGCGGGGCCAGCCCGACCGCCTCGCTTCAGACCGCCGCCATGGCGGTCTCTTCGGGCGCGGCCTCGACCGTTCTCATCGTCATCGGCTGGAACGGTTACTCCTTCCTGCGGCCGCGCGAGGGCATCGAAGCGCCGCGCCACAGCATCATCGTAACCTCGGCGCTCGACAGCGCGGCCGATTTCCTCATCCCCCACGGCGCCATAGTCCCGGCCCAGTTCTACGCGCTGATCGCCATGCGCCACAAACAACTCTACGGCATCGAGGACACCGACACCGGCCATGTGGCCCTGGCGATGCGCCGGCACGCCCAACTCCACGACAAGGCCATGATGAAGGGCCGCGAGCTTACAATGGAAGAGTATCTCGACAGCCCCTACATCAGCGAGCCGTTCCGGCGTCTTGATTGCTGCCAGGAAAGCGACAGCGCCGCGGCCGTCATCGTCACCAGCATGGAAAGGGCCCGCGATCTGAAACAGCGGCCGGCCGCCATCATCGGCGCGGCCCAGGGGCGCCCATACCCGGCCGACGATATCGCCAACCGGCGCGACCCCTTCCACATCGGTCTCAGCGACGCGGCCCCACGTGCGCTGGCCGAGGCGGGTCTCCGTGTGACCGACATCGACGTGTTCGGGATATACGACTGCTTCACTTACGTCGTTCTCTTACAGCTCGAGGCCTTGGGGCTTTGCGGCCGCGGCGAGTCGGGGGCCTTCGTGCGTGATGGCCGGCTCGAACTCGGCGGCCAGTGCCCCACCAACACCCACGGCGGGCTTCTGTCCCAAGGCCATACCTGGGGCCTCAACCACACGGTCGAGGCCGTGCGCCAGCTCCGCCACGAACGCGGCAAGGCGCAGGTGACAGGGGCCGAGCTGGCACTTGTCACCGGTTGGGGCGAGTTCGGCGACGGCTCCCTGGCCGTACTGGCGGGAATGTGATGGCAGGCGAGATCTCCTATCCGGTTCCCGCCCCCTCGCCGCCCGGCCTAAACGGACAGTGGTACGGGTGGCTCGGCAAGGGAGAGCTGCGCTTTCAGCGCTGCGTGGCCTGTTCGGTCTGGCGTCACCCGCCGCGTCTTCTGTGTGCCGAGTGCGGCAGCGACGAGTGGGACTGGACGCGATCCGGCGGCCACGGCCGGTTGTTTAGCTGGACGGTGAGCCACCGCGCGCCCGACCCGAGTTTCGCCGCGGTCGTGCCCTATGCGGTCGTCGTCGTGGAGATGGACGAGGGTCCGCGCTTGGTCTGTTCGGTGCGCGACATCAGCAACGAAGAACTCCGCCTCGACCTGGCGGTCGAAATAGGGATAGCGCCCGGCCGCAAGGGCGGTGCGCTACCCTATGCACGGCCGCTGGGCTAGATGAACCGGGAGGGAGATTCCGCATGGCCATCTATGAAGCCCTAGAGACATCCAACGGCGCCCCCAGACGTATCCGTCTCAAGAGCCCGGTCACGCTCGAAGACATCGGCGAGTTCGAATGCGCATCCGAACAAGATGTGCGCCGGGCCGTCGACAGGGCCCGGCGGGCACAGCCCGCTTGGGCGGCGCTCACCATGAAGCAGCGCGCCCGTTACATGGACCGGGTGCGCGCTGTCGTGCTCGAGCGCCAGGAAGACATAATTGCCCAGGTCATCAAGGAAACCGGCAAACCGCGCAACGAAGCGCTCGCCATGGAAATCTTCGCCTCGGTCGACTCGCTCTGTTACTACGCCAAGAACGCGGCCAAGTTCCTCAGGCCGCGCAAGGGACGCGTCCACGGCGTTCTACGTTTCACCAAAAAATTGGTCATCATCCACAAGCCGCTCGGGGTCGTCGGCGTGATCACCCCCTGGAACGGGCCCTTCATTCTCGGGCTCAACCCGACCGTACAGGCGCTGATGGCCGGCAACACCGTTGTCATAAAAGGCTCCGAGGTCACGCCCTATTCGACCAAATTGGTCGAAGAGATCTTCACCGAGGCCGGTCTACCCGAGGCCACGGTGCAGGTCCTCATGGGCGACGGGCGCACGGGCGCGGCCCTGGTGGAGGCCGGGTGCGACAAGATATCGTTCACCGGCAGCGTCGAGACCGGCCGTAAGGTGGCCGAGGCCTGCGGGCGCCAGCTAATTCCCTACACACTGGAACTGGGCGGCAAGGACGCGATGATCGTTTGCGCCGATGCGGACCTCGACCGTGCCGCTTCGGGCGCCGTCATCGGCTCGTGCATGAACACGGGACAGTACTGCTGCGGCACCGAACGCATCTACGTGGTCGAGCCAGTGTACGACGAGTTCGTGGCAAAGGTCGTCGACAGGACAGAACGGCTCAAACAGTCCGACCACGGCGAGTTCGACGTCGGCGCGATCTTTTGGGACCGCCAGCTCGACATCATCGAAGCCCACGTCGAAGACGCCAAGGCCAAAGGCGCGCGTGCGCTGGTGGGCGGCCGGCTCGCCGATCGGCTCGGCCAGCGCGACGTGCGCTGGTGGGCGGCCGGCGCAACCCGGCGCTAAAAGGCCTTTACTACGAACCGACCGTTCTGGTCGATGTCAACCACTCGATGGACGTCATGCGGCGCGAGACCTTCGGCCCGGTGATCTCCATCATGCGGGTGCCCGACGAAGAGGAGGCACTACGCCTGGCCAACGAGTCGCCTTACGGACTCAACGGCAACGTGTGGACCCGCGACAAGCGCAGGGGCGCCGAGCTTGCCGGTCGCATCGAAACGGGGGCCTGCTCCGTCAACGACATGGCCATGAGCTACGGCGTACCGGCCGCGCCCTTCGGCGGACGCAAGCAGAGCGGCCTGGGCCAGGTCAACGGCGAGACCGGCGTTCGTGGCTACACCCACGCCATGCCCATCCTCATCGAGCGCTTCGGCGGCAAGGAACTCCCCCAAGGTTACCCCTACACGACCAAAAAGACCGCCGGCATGCAGGGATTCATGAACTTCCTATGGGGCAAGACCCGGCTCGGCCACTGGCTATCGTGACAGCCGGCCCGGCGGACCCAAAAAACTTGCAAAACCCCCGTCCAAGCAATACTTAGACGGCTGTTAACGCGGTGCGCCAGCCGGAATGGTTCCGGCACCACGACCCGCCGCTTCTCTCAACAGGGACCGAAGAGCCAGGGATGTCCGAGCAACCGCTACGGGTGGGTCTGCTGACCTACCGGGGGAACCCGCGCTGCGGTGGCCAGGGCGTCTACGTGCGCCTGCTGGCCCGCGAGCTGCGGGCGATGGGCCACCGGGTCGATGTCTGGAGCGGCCAGCCCTACCCCGAACTCACCGACGGTATCGACCTCAAAGAGGTCCCGAGCATGGACCTGTGGAAGGACCGGCACGGCTCGCGCATGCGGCTTCCACGGCTGGCCGAGTTGAGCGACCCGATCAACCGGGCCGAGTACAAGGACACCCTGTTCGGCGGCTTCCCCGAGCCGATCACCTTCTGCGACCGGGTCGCGCGCGAGTTCAGGACCAACGGTGCGCGTGAGGCCTACGACGTCGTCCACGACAACCAGTGTCTGGGACCGGGGCTCCTGGAGGTCGCCGACTACGTGCCCTTGGTCGCCACCATCCACCACCCGATCACCCGCGACCGGCGCATCGCGCTGGGCGCGACGCGCAATCCGTTCAAGAGGTTCGGGCTCAGGCGTTGGTACGGTTTCATCCCCACGCAGGTGGACGTCGCGCGCCGCCTCGACAACATCATCTCCATCTCGGAAGCGGCGGCCACCGACATTGCCGAAGAGTTCGGCATCGAACGCGACCGGATCCGCAACGTCGGCAACGGCATCGACCTGGAGCTGTTCCAGGCCGTCCCCGGCGTCGAGCGCGACCCCGACATGATCATGACCACGCTTTCGGCCGACGCGCCGCTCAAGGGGTTCCGTTTTCTTCTCGACGCTCTGGCCGAGCTGCGGCGCAAGCGTCCCAAGCTGGAACTTACGGTCATCGGCGCCCCGCTGCCAAAGACCAACACGGCCGACCATGTGAGACAGCTCGGCCTCGAAGAGGCCGTTCACTTCACCGGGCGGGTGCCGGGCGCCCGCATCGTCGAACTCTACGCGCACTCCTCGCTCGCCATCGTTCCCTCCTTGTACGAGGGCTTCGGTTTTCCGGCCGGCGAGGCCATGGCCTGCGAGGTCCCGGTGGTCTCCACACGCGCGGGCGGCCTTCCCGAGGTTGTCGGAACCGACGGCAAATGCGGCGTGTTGGTGGAGCCGGGCTCGGCGGCGGAATTGGCCCGCGCCATCGACGAACTGCTCGCGGCCCCCGAACGAAGGGCCGAGATGGG
>CAYXZP010000052.1:7629-16290 GCA_964469485.1 uncultured Myxococcales bacterium
GGGTGGCTGGGGCCGGCGCCGGGTCGAGTCGCGCTTTGCGGGGCGCGCCGTGGCCTCGCGCACCGTCGAGGCCTACCGCGAGGCCATGTCCTCTTGGAGCGCGGCGTGCTGACCGTCGATTTCGACAAACTACCGCTGGCCCCCGGCAACCGCGTTCTCGACCTCGGTTGCGGCGACGGCCGCCACTCCCGCCCCGTGCGAATGCTCGACGGCGTGAGCCTGGTAGCCGTCGATATAGGCGAGAAGGAGGTCGCCAGCACGGCGCGCTCCCTGTCCGAGATGTCGGCGGGAACCGAAAGGTCCGGTCCCTGGATGGTGCTTCGCTCGAGCGCCTACCGGCTGCCCTTCGCCGATGCCAGTTTCGATTGCGTCATCATGTCGGAGGTCCTCGAGCACCTGCACGATGACCGCGTGGCGCTTGCCGAGATCAGCCGCGTTCTCAAACCCGGCGGCACGCTCGCGATATCCGTCCCGCGCGAAGGACCCGAGGCCGTCTGTTGGGCGCTCTCGCACGAGTATCGCAACAGCCCCGGCGGCCACGTACGCATCTACCGGCGCCGGGCGCTCGAGCGCATGATCCGCGAAAGCGGTTACGAACCGTTCGCGCGCCATTTCGCCCACGCCCTCCACACTCCCTTCTGGTGGCTCAAGTGCCTGGTCGGTCCCTCTAAAGAGGACCTGCTACCGGTCAAACTCTACCACCGCCTGTTGGTCTGGGACCTGATGAAGAGACCGTGGATTACCCGTCTTGCCGAAACCGTCCTCAACCCCTTCCTCGGCAAGAGCGTGGTCTTTTACGCGACCAAGGCCGCGCCGTGACAAGCAGCGAACTGCGTGAGACCGGCGCTTGGTTGGCCGCCCGCCAGGAATCCCGCGGCGAGTTCCCCTGGCTGCCCGGCGGCAAGCTCGACCCGTGGAACCACGTGCACGCGGCCATGGGCCTGGTAACGGCCGGCTATACCGATCAAGCACGCCGGGCATACCGGCATCTGGTGAAGAGCCAGCAACCGGGCGGTGGCTGGGCGCGCTGGTCGGTAAAGGGCCGGGTGACCGACAACGGACACGAGACCAACCAGGCCGCATATCTGGCCTCCGGACTGTGGCACCTCTATCTGGCCGAGGAGGACACTGAGTTCCTGGCCGAGATGTGGCCGGTGCTCGACCGGGCCATCGATTTCGTCACCGACCTGGTCATGCCCGACGGTGCGATCTCGTGGGCGCGCGACCCCGAGGGTATCCCCGAGGACTACCCGCTGCTCACGGGCAACTCGTCGACCTACGGCAGTCTCGTCTCGGCGCTGAGGATCGCCGAACACCTCGGCCACGACCGGCCCCTGTGGCGGGCAACGGCCATCGATCTGGGCGACATCATCCGCAACAACATCGAGCGCTTCAACGACCACCGCATGCCCGATCCGCCGGGGCGCTTCTCGATGGACTGGTACTACCCGGTGCTCGGCGGTCCTATTCGCGGCGCGCACGGACGGCGCCGGCTTCTCGACACCGGACAAAGCTCGGCCTTCCTCGACGAAGGCCAGGGCTGCCGTTGTGTGATCGAGAGCCCCTGGTACACCATCGCCGAAACCTGCGAGCTTGCCATCGCCATGGACGCGGTGGGTTTGGTCGATCGGGCCGAAGAGATCTTCGGCTGGGTGGCGCGCCACCGTACCGACGCGGGCGCCTACCACATGGGAGTGGTCATGCCCGAGGACGTGCCCTTCCCGCCCGGCGAGCTTTCGCCCTGGAACGTCGCGGCCGTGCTGATCGCCGACGATGTCCTGCGCGGCGAGTCGGCCACCTCGGACTTCTTCCGTTCGCTCGGCGGCGAGGACGTTCTCGAGGAGAGCGGCCTTTCGACCGGCACCGACGATTCGCTGGCCGTCTCGGCCTAGACTTCGCTAGCGCCGGCGCAGAACGCCGAGCGTGAGCGTGGTCTCCAACTCTTCGAAATCCCCCGTTGCCAGCGCCTCGCGATAGATGGTGACCGGCGCCTGACCGCCCTCGGCGGGGTCGGGAAACAGGTCGTGTATGGCCAGTATGCCGCCCGACACGACGCGGTGGGCCCAGCACTGGTAATCCGTGCGGGCGGCCTCGAAGCTGTGGCCGCCGTCTATGAAGACCATTGCGAAGGGCCCCGGGCACAGCTCGGAAGCCAGGCGGCTGGTGGTCACCATGACCACGGCCGTGTCCTCGAGCCCGGCCATGCGAAGTGTGCGGCGCAATTCCCCCAGGCTATCCAGGCGCCCGGCGGCCGCGTCGTACAGTTCGGGGTCGTGGAACTGCTCTCCCGGCTGCTGTTCCTCGTTGCCGCGGTGATGGTCAACACAGACCAGGGTTCCGCCGCTCTGGCGCAGGGCGGTCCCGAGATAGATCGAGGACTTGCCGCAATAGCTGCCTATCTCCACCACCGCCCCGAGAGCGGCGTGCTGGCGCGCCAGTTCGTAGAGGCGCAACCCTTCGGCCTCGTCGAGAAAGCCCCGGCAGTTCCTGGCAAGTTCGCGGGCGGCAGGGTCCATGGCGAGCGCGGTTGTAACCCAGAACCGCGTTGCGTGCGACAACGGTACCGTATTAGATTCCGCTTCCGCGACACACCGCATGGGCATGATCGAGAACAAGCAGCTGGTGCTCGACTGGGTTGAAGCTCTTGCGGCCGGCGACGGCGAGAGGATCTGCTCGATGTACGCCGCCGGTCTCGACTACTATGTCGTCGGCCATTGGCCGCTCGGCGGACACTTCGGCCGCGATCACATGGAAAACAACTGCAGCGACATCTTCACCGTGTTTCCCGACGGCCTCAGCTTCACGGCCGAACGTTTGGTGGCCGAAGGCGACTGGGTATGCCTCGAGATGCGCTCGGAGGGCCGGCACGTGAGCGGGCGCGACTACGCCAACCACTATACCTACTGGTTCGAAATAAAGGACGGCCTCATCACACAGCTCAAGGAATGGCTCGATACGCTTCACGCGAACGACGTTCTGTGCGGCTCGGGCACCGAGGTCGATTTCTCCGCACGTCGTGAGGACTGAAATAGCCGGCGCCAAGTACAAAAGCAGCGAGGCCTTCGCGGAACTCCTGGCACTGCTAAAGGACGCCGAGCGGTCCTTTCTCGAGGGCGAGCGCGCCGTGGGCGACGAGACTTCGGTGGTCGAGGGCTACCGCTGGCTCACCGAGATCCTTTCGGTGGCCATGGATTGCTACCTCTGGGCCGACACCGAACGCCCGACGATGGTGCAACTGGTCGGGCCGACCCGCAAGTTCGGCGGCGACAACTCGGATGCCTACTACAACTACGCGGCCATCGACCCGCGCCGCAGCTACCGCATAAGCGGCCGCAAGGGGGACGCGGCCTACATGTCCATCACCGTCTACGGCGGCCCCGACGACGGGCGCTGGTCCGACCGTATCGTGGCCACCCTCAACGACCGCGACATGGAGTTCGCCGAGGACGGCAGCTTCGAGATCACCCTCAGCGCCGAACCCCAGGCGGGCAACTGGATGAAGCTCGAAGAGGACGCCGTTTGCGCGGTAAGCCGCGACTATCTGGCCGAACCGGAAAGCCAGCGCCAGGCAAGCTGGAACATCGAGGCCACCGAGCAGGCGCCGCCGCCGCGGCCGACCGACGAGGACCTGGCCCGCCGCATACGCGCCGCCACCAACTTCCTGCGCGAACTGACGGCGCTGTTCCCGCTGGCCTACGACGAAACCAAGTTCAACGAAATAGAAGAGCCCTACCCCGTGCCCGAGCACACCTACGGTTGGGCGGCCGGGGACGCCGCCTACGCCATGGGAGCCTTCGACCTGGCCGACGGCGAGGCTCTGGTCATCCGGGGCCGCTCACCTCACTGCGTCTTCTGGAACCTGTGCCTGTGGAACCCCTATCTGCAGACCTACGACTACAGATACGAACGCGTGACCATCAACGGCACTCAGGTCGTTTACGGCGACGACGGTTCCTGGCGCATTATCGTCAGCGAGACCGACCCCGGCCTGGACAACTGGGTGGCCACGGCCGGTCACCGGCGCGGGCGCATATGGTTTCGCTGGTTCCTGCCTGAGTCGGTGCCGGACAGGCCCGAGACCACCGTCGCCAAACTCGACGATCTCAGACGGGAAGCCGCTCGCGGCTGACCCCGAAGCGGTCCTCGTAAAAAGCAAAGCTCCGCCTGAGTTCGTTCTCCTCGAGTCCGAGCTGGGACAGGCTGTAATCGACACGCCCGTGCTTGCCCCGCGGGTTGTCCCCGAGGTGACGGTCGACGGCCGCCGACAGCTCCGGGGTGATCTCACGTCCCGCGAACTCGAAGACACCCAGGACGACGCTCCTGCGGTCGGCCATGAACTCTTCAAAGTGCAGGTCATACACTTGCGCGGCCGACAGCGACCCCCTGCCCGCTATCGAGGCGCGGAGCATGCCGTCGACCCGCGGCACCCAGTAGCGGGCCGTCTCCCGGGCGCTGGTCCGGCTGTGCTGCATGCGACGCCCGTAGGCGATCATCGTGCTCAGCGATAGGGCCACGGCGGCCGGGTCACGGTGGGTCTGCACCACGGCGGCGTCGGGAAAAACGGCGGCGAGCGCAGCGAACTGTTCGAGGTGCTGAGGCGACTTGAGCAGCCAGCGCCGCGGGCCGCGCAACCACTGAAGCACGCGAAGGGTCTTGGCCAGATAGCGGTAGGCGAAAACCTGGTCCTTGGACATGTACCAGTCGCGGTAGGAGGGAACCCGGTAGCTGGCTTCAAACAGCATGGTCGAGAAGCTCAGTGCCAGCAGCTGTATCTCCTCGTGCGGAGCCTCGAGCTCGAACTCGTGCATGCGCGTGAACAGCGGCATTGCGTAGTCGAGAAAGGCAATGGAGCGCGCTGCCCGCCGGCGCCGGCCCGCCGCAGGGTCCGCCGCGCGCGCCTCCGACGGTGGCGCCACCGGCTCGAGGCTCTCCCAGTAGGGCAGCCGCCGGAAGCCGCTATCGGCGGCCAAGAGGTTGTGAAGATGGGTCGTTCCCGTGCGGGGAAGTCCCGCGATCACCAGCGGCCGCTCTAGGGGTTCATCGAGGATCTCCGGATGCCCGGCCACAAGGCGCTCGATGAGGAGCCGGCTCGAAAGCAGCTGCACGAGCAACGCCCGCGTGCTCGCGCGCCCGAGCGCGCTGAGGCCGGCCTCCCGCTCGAGCGAGTCGACCAGAACGGACAGGGGCTCGACGAAGTCGTCCCCGCCAAAGTCGGAAAGCCCCGTATGCTTCCTGGCCGCGACCATCAGGCGGCGCGGTTCGAGCGAGACGAATCGGCTCACCAGGGGTGCCATCGCAAAGTTGAACAGACGTATGCCACGGGGCATGCGCGGACGGTCGAGATCGGTTATGGGCCCGTCGCTCACCCCGCGCAGTCTGGCATGTACGGTGCGCGCGAAATATCGTCGCCACGCGCTCTCCGATGGCGATCGAACAACTAAAAGACATCGAACGCTGGCACCACGAGACCGACCTGCTCGTGGTCGGTTTCGGTTGTGCCGGTGCGGCTGCCGCCATCGAAGCCGCGGCAGCCGGTGCCGAGGTCGCCATCCTCGAAAAGGCTAGCGGCGCGGGCGGGACAACGGCCAGCTCGGGCGGTGTGATCTACCTCGGTGGCGGCACGCCGCTACAGACGGACTGCGGCTTCGAAGACTCGCCCGAGGATATGTTCAAATACCTGATGGCCTCTTGCGGGCCGGCGCCCGACGAGGAAAGGATCCGGGCCTACTCGGAGGGAAGCGTCGAACACTACTACTGGTTCGAAGCGCAGGGGGTGCCCTTCAAGGCGGTCTTCTACCCCCACTACAGCGGCGAGCCGCCCACGGACGACGGACTGGTCTTTTCGGGCAGCGAGCAGGCATGGCCCTACAACACCATCGCAAGGCCGGCCCCGCGCGGGCATGTCCCAAAGGCGCCCCACCAGGCCGGCCCCCTTCTTATGCAAAAGCTCGAAGCGAGCGTGGCCAAGACGGCGGCGCGGGTGTTCACCGACACCCGTTGCGACAGCCTCGTTGTCGACGACGGTCGCGTCGTGGGCGCCGTCACGCGACGCGACGGCGAACCCTTTGCGGTACGCGCGCGCAAGGGCGTGGTGCTGGCCACCGGCGGCTTCATCGAGAACAAGGAGATGGTTCGTAGCCACGCCCCTTTGCTTCAGAAGTGCAAGTACAGGGTGGGCGCCGGCGGCGACGACGGCTCGGGGATACACTTGGGCATTTCGGCCGGTGGCGCGACGCGCAACATGAGCTACGGTTCGGTCTCGCTTCCCATCATCCCGCCCAAGAAGCTGCTCAAGGGCATCATGGTCAACGAACAGGGACAGCGCTTCATCAACGAGGACGTCTACTACGGACTGCTCGGCGAGGCGGCCCTGTACAAGGCTGGCGGCCGGGCCTACCTCATACTCGACGGCGACACTTACGAACCGCCCGAGGTTGAGCGCGAGCTGGCCGGTGTCGGCGAGGACGCCGCCGAGCTAGAGGCCAAGCTCGGCCTTGCGGCCGGGTCGCTCGCGGCGACATTGGAGCTGTATAACCGCTACGCCCGCGACGGCCAGGACCCGCTCTTTCACAAGTCGGCCGATTACCTGGTTCCGCTCGAAGCTCCCTACGCGGCGCTCGATTGCACGACGGACAACTCGCTATATGCGGTCTTTACGCTGGGCGGACTGTGGACCGACGCCGAGGGCGGGGTGCTCGATGCCGACGGCCAGCGTGTGGCCGGCCTGTGGGCGGCCGGACGGTCCTCTGCCGCCCTGAGCGCGCCGGGCTACAGCAGCGGCCTTTCCATAGGCGACGCGACCTTCTTCGGGCGCCGTGCCGGCCGGGAGGCGGCGCGCGCCTGAGGGTTCTGCCAGGCCTTTGCCTGCGTATCCCGGCTGGTCACTTCGGCGGGATCGAAAGCGAGGGCGGCAGACTGCCCTCGAGCAGTAGCTGCTTCTCGATACGCTCGGCTATGCGCCAACCGTCCGCGCCCCGCACGAGCCTGTCGTGGTAGGCGGCCCACACGGTAAATGTGTGTGTCTGGCCATCGGCCGCAACCTGCATGGGGTTGGTCACCAGGGTCTCGGCGCTGGCCCGGTCACCGTCGAGCGTGACCGCCGAGTTGCCGAGCAGATGGACGTAGCTCGTGAACTGGCCGAGCGCCTTGGCCAGCCAGACCTTTATCTCGGGATAGCTCCCGGCCACCCCGCCCGAACTCGTGTAGTCGATGCTGGCATCCCCGGTGAAGACGCGGTCGAGCAGGTCCCATTCGCGCGCGTCTATGGCCCGGGCGTAACGGATCAGCAGATCGTTGATCTCGATGCGGTCGGAGAGTTCGCGGGTGGACATCGCCATGGCTGACTGGCCGGTCGGCGCTCAGGCCGCCCCGTCGAGGAGTTCCTTGAAACCCGAGGGGTCGTGGCGTCCGAAAACAAGGGTCTCGAGCGTGGCAACGCCCTGACGCTCTCCCATGCGGGCCCGGCAGATGTTGTGGACGTGCACGTGCTTGTAGTCGAGCAGGTCGATGTCCTCGAGCCGCCAGGACTCGCGCTCGACAAGCTCCTCCCCTTTCCAGAACCCGTGCCCCCACTCGGGGTGCGTGTAACCGAGGCCGAGCAGGTGAAAGCGGATAATGGGCTCCAACTCGATCGTGTGGATCTGGCCGTCCCGAGAGACCATCTCCACGGAGGCGCCGGCCGGACAGCGCGTTCCCCGGATCCAGTCGATGCTGTGTGTGGCCGATACCATCTCGACGTGGCCGGGATCGGGTGCCTTGGGAATGGTCTCCGTGTCGGCATAGGCCGGGACCATGCAGGCGCTCAATTGCGTCGGCCGTCCGTCGCGGTCCTCGAATGTGCCGAACTGCGTGCACAGGTCGTCGAAGTGGGCCGGACACCAGGCCCAGTACACGCCCGGGTCGCTCGTGAGCAGGCCCGGGGCGCCCGCCTCGGGCTCTCCGACCGGACGCACGCCCCAGGACTTGTCGCGTGTGCCGAGCGTCGTCTCGGCCGAGACCTCGGTGCGGCGGCCGTCGATGCTGAACCAACCCTGCCAGCGGCCGAACTGGGTGAAACGAACGGTGTCCATTATGACCCGCCCGCCCTCTTCCATGTGGCTTCGCGGTTCCTGGGTGGGCGCGGTGCGGGCGCTGAAGACGAGATCGCAGGCGATACCGGTGTCGTTGTCGGCTACGGCCAGACGCATGTTGCGCATCGGCCGGACGATCTCGAGCGAGAGCGGCCCGACGCCCGACTCGGCCCGTTCCTTGGGAGCCCGCCTGGAGGAATGAAAGCAGTACTGGGTGCCGTCGATGCTCACGCTGAAATGAGCGTCCATGACGTGGCGATTGGGGTAGAGCCCCATCGCGCCCTCGAAGTTGAAGCCGCCGTCACGATCGAAACCGTTCATCCAGTATCGGTCGTAGAAGTTGCGGTCGCTGGTCCCCGGCTCATTGATGGGGTTGGCGTTCTGATGGATCGAATAATCGTCGAAATCGGAGATCATCGCAGTCGGCTCAGTTCCTGAAAGCGGGAACCACGGCTTCGGCGAAAAGCCGCATGCTTCGCTCCGCGTCCTGGTAAGGAATGCCCGCGAAGCGGAAGCAGGCGCTGTAGTTGTACTCGCCAATAATCCCGCGCCGCTCGTTGAGCTTGTTCACTATGCGGTCGGGGGTGCCCCA
>CAYXZP010000053.1:0-1462 GCA_964469485.1 uncultured Myxococcales bacterium
CGCCGAGCGCATCGAGACGGCTCGTGATGCGCTCGATCATCGCCAGATTGTCGTTGGTGATGAGCGGGTCGGCGCTGAAGCCTATGATGAAGGCCGGGGCCGAGTCGTCCTCGAAGGCATCCCGGTACCGGTCGAACAAGGCCACCTCGGGAGTGCCCTTGGGCGCCATGCTCTCGTAGCTGAAGTCCCAGCGTCCACGTTCTATATGAACCCAGGCCGCGGCCGCACAGACGACAAGGAAGGCCGCCAGCACCAGCCGGGGGCGCAGGAGCACGAGGTCGGTGAGGCGGCGCACGGGAAGGCCTTCGCCGGCGTTGGGCGCTAGCTCGCGCTAGCCGATGCCGAGCTTCTTGCGACCCTCCTCGGAGATCATTTGTGGGTTCCACGGCGGGTCCCACACGACCTCGACCGAGGCGCTCGTGACGCCGTCGAGCTCGCTGAGCTTTTGTTCGGCATCGGCCGCGATCGAGGTGCCCATCCCGCACCCCGGGGCCGTCAGTGTCATCTTTACCCCGACGTCATAGCTGCCGTCCTCGCGCTCGTTGACGCGGGTATCATAGACGAGACCGAGATCGATGATGTTGACCGGGATCTCCGGATCGTAACAGGTGGCCAGGGCCGCCTCCACCCTCTCCTCGACCGAACCCCCGATATCGGCCAGCATCCGCGTCTCGGCCGGCACCTCCTCGCCTATGGCCCCGGCATCCTTGCCCGGGACGCGGAACAGGCCCTGGGCCGGAACCTGCACCGTGAACGAGCCGCCCAGCGACTGGGTGATGGTCACCTCGGTTCCCTTGGGAAGCGTGACGTGGTCGCCGGCCGGAATCCGAATAACGTCACAGTCCCTGCTCAGTACGGTCTCTTTCATGCCTTGTACCTCTCGTCTTCGGCGTAGAACTTCTCGACACCGATCATATCGTTGAACTCGTCAAAACTCATCATGCTGCCGCGCAGAGCCTCGGTCGAGCCGTGCTCGAGCAGATGCCGGTATGTGCGCTCGAGGGCGGAAGCCGCCGCATAGAGGCCGGAAACGACGAACCCGACGCTGAAAAACCCCATTTCTTCCAGCTCCTCCAACCTGAAGTGCGGAGTGTTGCCGCCGTCCACGAGATTGACGGCAAGCGGGGGGGGCAACTCCTTGCCGATAAGCTCCAACTCTTCGCGCGAGCGCGGACCTTCGACGAAAAGCACATCGGCGCCGGCCTCTTTGTACAGGCGGGCTCGCCGCAGAGCCTCTTCCATACCGTCGGTCTCCAGCGCGTCGGTGCGTGCCGTTATGATGAACCTCTCTCCGTCACGCGCATCAGCGGCCGCACGGATCTTGGCGGCGTGTTCGCCGGCCTCTATCACGCTCTTGCCGCGCATGTGGCCGCAACGCTTGGGCCAGGTCTGGTCCTCGAGAACGACCCCCATCGCGCCCGCCGAACGCAGTTCGCCCACCAGTTTACGCACGTTGAGCGGA
>CAYXZP010000053.1:1472-7355 GCA_964469485.1 uncultured Myxococcales bacterium
CGCCATAGCCGGTATCTCCATCGACGATCACACCGACATCGACGGCCGCGACTATCCTGCGCACCGCCGCCACCAGCTCGGTCTGCGTGAGGAGGCCGAAGTCGGGCACTCCCAGGTGGCTGGCGGCCACGGCGTAGCCGCTGACGAAGACCGCCGGAAAGCCGGCACGCTCGGCCAACTTGGCCGACAGCGGGTCGAATACGCCGGGCATCACCAGCATGCGGCCCTCGGCGAGCAAGGGGTGACTTTTCGCGGGCGTTCCATTAGCCATGGCGGCACACTTGAGGGGCTGTCGAGTAGTGTCAACATGGTAAAGATATTCTTCGTTTGCCGCAGGCGCGAGGGACTCGCCATCGAGGACTACCGGCGCATGGTACTGGAAGACCACGTGCCCCTGGCCCTCGAACACCACCGCAGCATGCGGCGTTACGAGATAAACCTCGTGACCGAGGTCCCCGCCGCAGCCCCCGAGGCCGTCAGCATCCCCGCGCTCTGCTTCGACACCCTGGCCGACTACCGGGAACGTCTCTACGACTCGGAGGAGGGCCGCGCCGCGGTCGAGGCCGATGCGGCCCGCTTCATGGGTGGCGCCGACGCCTACCTGACCGAGGAACTGGTCCTGGCCGAGGGCGGGGCGCGGGGTCCGCTCGGAACGCGGACCGGCGGCGAGAAGACCCTTGTGCTGCTCCGCCACCGCGCGGATGCGCCCGGGGCTCTGTTGGCCGAGCGGCTGGCCGCGCTGGCCGCTCCCGGGACCCGTCTGGTGCTCAACCCCGTGCGACAGCGCCTTTCCGAAGGCGGCGAGCACTGGGACGCCTTCGTCGAGCTACACGGGAGACTGCCGGCCGAGAAGGCCGGGGCGGCGCTCGCAGAGCTGGCCTCACATGTGGTCTGCTACCCGGTCGACGAATACGTCGAGAAGTGATCAGCCGGCGAGGAAATTATCGGCGAAGCGGCCCATGCCTTCGACCGCGTCGGGGGAACGTTTCCAGGGTGCGACCATCAGACGGTCGACCCCGAGCTCGGCCCAGCGCGCGACGTCCTCGCTGCTCGTGACACGGCCGCCGAGGCTGACCTCGAGTTCGCTGAAGTCGCGACCGGCTTCTTCGGTCAGACTGCGAAGCTTGGTGATGCTCCGGGCCGCCGAGTCGAGGTCGTGCATCATCCCCATCCAGCCGTTGCCCGAGCGTGCCGCGCGACCAAGCGCCGCATCGGCCTCGCCGCCGACATGCACGGGCGGGTACGGTCTCTGCACGGGCTTGGGCTCGAACTTTACCGCTTCAAATTCGTAGAACTCGCCGCTGTGCTCGACAGAGGGCTCGGTCCACAGCCGCTTGCACACGGCCAAAGCCTCGTCCAGGCGCCGCCCTCGCGTACGCGGGTCCAGTCCCACGGCCGTCCACTCTTGTCTTAGCCAGCCGGCGCCTATGCCGATCTCGGCCCTGCCGCCGGAGACCACATCGAAGGTCTGAACGGCGCGGGCGGCAACGAATGGATGCCGCAGCCCCAGAAGGTACACATTAGAACCGAGCCGTATCCTGGAGGTCTTGCCGGCCAGGAAGGACAGGTAGGCGAAGCAATCGAACAGCGGTGTCTCGGCCGGCACCGGAGGCATGTCCCGGCCCGGGTGCGGAGAGCCCGACATATCGACGGGAAATACCAGGTGCTCGGGCAGCCAGACCGACTCGAAACCGAGCCGTTCAGCCTCGAGCGTCACCTCGAGATGAAAGGCCGGGTTCAAGACACCGAGCATGACGCCGAACTTCATTATGCGATCGAATAGCCGCCATCGACGGCCAGCGTCTGCCCGGTTATGAAGGAAGCGGCCGGAGAGGCCAGAAAGAGCAGGGCCGGGGAAACCTCGCGGGCCTCACCCCAGCGCCCCATCGGAGTGCGCTCTAGCGCGGGGCGAGACATCTCCTCGCTCTCTGCCATGGGCCGGGTCATGTTGGTCACCACATGTCCGGGCGCCACCGCGTTCACCCGAACACCATCGGCGGCCCAGGCAGCGGCTAGGGTCTTGGTCATCTGTACTATGCCTGCCTTGGCCGCGCCGTAGCCGGGAACGATGGTGATCCCGAAATAGGAGGCCATCGAGGCAAGATTGACGACCGCGGCGCCGCCCGGGGCGCTGCTTGCCTTGAGCGCGCCGTGCAGGGCCATCGACAGACGGAAGGCGCCGGTCAGGTTGATGGCGATAGCTTGCTCGAAGACCTCGGGTTCGTACTCGCTCCTGCCGCCGGGAAGCGAGCGCCCGGCGTTGTTGACGAGCACGTCGAGCCGGTCGAAGGAAGCTGCCAAGGCCTCGATGCCTTCGCTGTCGGTGATCTCGAGGCGGCGGTAGTCCAAGGCGGACAGGTCGGCATCATAGTTCTCCGACGCATCTCTGGTACCGGTGATGATGACCTCGGCGCCGCTGTTGGCGAAATCGCTCGCCACCGCCAATCCGATACCGCTGGTTCCGCCGGTGACGAGAACACGGCGGCCACCGAAGTCGAAGCTCAGTCCCATACTTTCTCCCAGTACCCGCTCTCGGCCGAGCGGTACATCGCAAGAGCCGTACGAAGCTCGCCAAGGGCCTGTTCGGGTCCAGCGGCAAGCTCGCTGCCATGGAGGACCGCACTGACGAAGTCGGCGAACTCGGGGCCATAAGAGGCCAAGTATCCACGCGGGTCTTCCTTGAGACCCTTGGGATTGTCCTTGTCGTAGAGCACAAGGCGGCCACCAAGAGTCGATTCGATGACTATCTCACCTTCCGTGCCGGTGAGCCGGAACAGCGTATCGGGTCCGAGAACAGCGTCGGGGTACATAGCGGCCTCAAAGGTGGCGACCTTGCCTTCATCGAACCGCAGGAGCGCCCGTACGAAGGACTCACCCTCCATCTGCTGGGCCGGGTAACCAAGATGGGCGACGACTTCGTCGACCTCGCCCAGCCACATTCTCAGCGGCCGTATCCAGTGGGAACCGATGTCGAGGCCTACCCCGCCACCGGCCACGGACCTATTGAAGCGCCATGGGCGATCACCGCCGTAGAAAGGGTCGTCGCGGGTAAAGGCCGAGTTGACGCTGGCGCGTACCGTCACGAGTTCTCCTATGGCCCCGGACTCCAAGAGCTGTTTGGCCCTGACGACCTCGGGCCAGTACTGGGCGTTCTCGGCCACCATGAACACGGTTCCCGCACTGCGGGCGGCCGCCAGGATACGGTCACAAGCATCGAGGTCGGTGGCCATGGGTTTCTCTAGGAGAACGTGTTTGCCGGCGGCAAGACACTCGCAGGCGACCTCTTCGTGAAGGTCGTGGGGAAGCATCAGGTCGACGGCCCTGAACTCCGCTTCCGACAAGGCCTCGGCCAGCGAAGTGAACGGCCGCGCGCCGGTCTGTTCGGCAACGGCCTCGGCGCGCTCCCGGACCGGGTCGACCGCCGCGGTGACGTTTATCTCGGGCGCACGCTCACTTATCCCCATAAGGTGCATGGCCGAGATCGCTCCGCAGCCCACCAAGGCCATGTCCAACTTACCCGCCATTATCCCCGTCCAGTAGTTTCTTGGTCTCGCCTATGACGTGCTCGAGCCAGCGCCGCTCCCAAAAGTTCCCAGCGCCACCGTCGGCAAGCAAACGCTCATGGACGGCCAGGCTCAATCTCAGCGCGGCCCGGTCCGAGGCGTCGTGGGAAAGGACCGCCTCGACCAGCGCGAGGGCCGCGAGCGCATCGCCAGCCGCCAGCTTGGACTCGGCCCGAGCGACAACGACCCCGGTCCCACCGGCAAGCTCGACCAACTCGGCGGCGGTCCGCTCAGGGGCGACCGCGTATAGCTCGGAGGTCGCTCGCATGCGGAACCAGCCGCCCGAAGCTTCATAGATAGCGCGCACGGCCCACTCGACCTTACCGTAACCTTGGCCGACCTCGAGCTCGGGCGGCAGCCTAATCTCACGCATGGCCTGGTAGAGGTCCGTGCCCTCGTTCATGGCCTCGAGCGTTCGTTCGTGCACCCAGACCGCGGCATCCCGGATCCTGGCCAGAGCCGTGTTGATCAGATCCTTTCCATGGATGGGCTCGAAGTGGCCGGTAATCAGGATTTCGGGCTCGAGGGATATGAGTCGCTCGAGCGACTCCAGGTAGGGCGTCATGAAACGATACCTGTCGCCGCGGATGGTGTAGAGATTCGGGAAATGGGGAAAGAGCGGTCCGAGCGTGTTACCGCAGAACAATATCGACTCGTCGGGCATCCAGACAAGGAGCGAATCTATGGTCTCACCGCCGGGTACCGAGATAAGTGTGAAACGCCGCCCGCCGAGTTCGAGTTCGTGATGTTCGCCGACGAGAAGGTCCGGTACCGGCTTGGACTGTACGATCCCGGGTTCCTCGGAAAGAACACGGATCGCCTCGCTTATGAGATCGGGGAAGAACACGAAACTGCGCCGCTGCCGGAAGGACTCGATACGCTCGTCGTCGGCCTGGCAGACAGGGTTGGCCTCCTGCGCAACCACGACCGTATCCGGTTCCTTGAACGCATCGACACCGCCGACGTGGTCGACGTGCCCCTGGGTGATGATTATGTAGCGCAGCGGCCCGCTTCGTAGCGGCTCGAACAGACGCTTGTGGCGTCCCGCCTCGAAGCCCATCCCCGTGTTGATCATGATATCGCCGTCCACGGTGTTGACGAGGTAGCTGTTGGATGTCCCGGTCGACATGTGGATGAAGTCGTTGACGGACACCGCCTCGTCGAGAGAGGCCGCGGCGATGCCTTCGGCCCCGGGGCGCCCTGCGATGAGATCCGGAATCATCGGCGGTCTAGTAAGCTAGCCGGGCGCTCATGTAAAAGAAGGCCGCCGGCTGGAGTACCGGCGGCCTTCTTCGGAACCAACAGGGCGCCTGACCCGGCCGTCAGTCGTCGTAGATGGCCACCTGCGAACCGTCGCCGACCAGGAGCTCTGACGGCTGTTCGGTGGCTATCCCCCAGGTCAAACGGCCCGCCGAATCTTCCGCGGCCCAGTCGACGCAGCTGAAGTTCTCACCGGGTTTCGTGAACTCGGGCACAGAGGCGGCATTATTGGCTGCGGCGGGCAAGCCGGCACAGTGGTTGTTGATCCGGACCGTGGTCGTCCCCGTAGTAAGGACCTGCTGCTGGACCAGGTCGCCGTCGAAGTCGGCCTGCGCACAATCGGTGCCTGCGGCCTCCTGTGAGACCCTGATGTTACAGGTCATCACAAGAGCACCAGCGCCGCTGTCAGAGGCGCCGGTGGGAATCGTGATCTCCTCGCTGTTGCCACTGCCCACACTGACCCCCTCGCACGAGTTGCTGCAACAGGAGTTGCCCGTCTCGTCGGGGCAATACCCGGTCCCGTCACGCACACACTGTTCTCCCGCGGCCAGGCTGTCGAGCTCGACGAGCATGTCGACATTCTGCCCTCCGCCGCAATAGAGACTACCGCTACAACTCTGGTACTCGTAGCAGAGCATGACGCCGCCGAGCGGTATGTTGATGCTGACCATCTGGGGAGCATCACCGGCCAGGCTGACAGGAGCTACGCCGGTGGTGGGACTTACGATCCCGCCTTCCAGCGTCAAGGTCCCCGACGGTGTTGCTATCGCGTTGCCGGGTATGAAAGAGGTAAAGAAGCCTGTGCCGCCCGCCAGGGACAGGGCGCGCGCCCCGAGGGACGGAATCGCGTCACAAGAGGCGCAAGCGTTACAGGTCTCGGCCTCGAAGTCGCATCCCACACCGACATCGCAGACCTCGCCCGTGTCGAGCTGCCCGTTACCGCAGGTCGTGCAGGTGCAATCGTCCGAGCAAGCGCCGCTGCCTCCGAAACAGGTCTCCCCGCTGCCGTCGCATTCCTCCGAATCTTGGTTGTTCACGCTGTCGCCGCTGGTCGGCCAAG
>CAYXZP010000053.1:7365-16011 GCA_964469485.1 uncultured Myxococcales bacterium
CGCAGAACTCGTCGGGCGGACTGATAAGCGAGGGAACGCAGACGAGACTCTCCTTCTTGGTGTCCATGCGCGTCAGGCCGAAAACATCGGAGGTTTGCAGCATGCTTCGCGGAGTGGCCTTCGGTTGGCCCTTGGCGGCCTTGATCTTGTAGCAAAGCAGCGCCGCATCGTTGTTCTTTATCGCATCGCCGTTCTGCGAAGCGGCGGCGCACAGGAGCTTGGGTCCCTTGACGTCGAAGTTGCGCGTGTTTTCGAGAGAATCTCCGAGGGTGACCTGTATGCCCTTGGGGAACTTTGGGGTGCCCTTGGTGACCTTGCCCTTGTAGCACTTGAAGTTGTCGACCGCGTGGTCGCCAAAAACGGGCGTTTCGGCGCTAAAGGCGGCGGGTGTCAGCAGGACCGCCTCCTTCTTGGTGTCGAGGCGGATATCGCCGAACCCGTTGAACACACGCAGGCTGCTCTGGGGAACATGTTTTGTCTGTCCCTTGCCGGTCTTGATCTTGAGACCCATAAGAACCGTAGCCGCGTCGGTGGCCGCCTCGCCGTCCTTGGCGGCCGGCAGGCACAGCGTCCGACGCTTCTTGACGTCCTGGTCGGAGCTGCCGAAGCGGTCCCCGACCACTGCCTGGGTGCCCTTCGGGAACTTGGGCATGACCTTGTTCTGCTTGCTCTTGTAACAGGTGAAGGCGTCGTCGGCCCAGTCGTAGGGACCGTTGTCGGCCAAGGCCGGCCCGGCACCGACCATGAGGGCAAGCGACAGTAACAGAGCAGAGCCAATGAACAGGTTATTCAGGCGCATAGAGCAGTCCCTCCCAGGCGCCGCAAGGGCGCTAATATCGACGTTAGTAAGTCTGTTGAAGATGTGTCAAACGGAATCGAGGGCACCCCCGAATGAGGTTGAGACAGCTGGCATTGGCGGCCCGGAACCTGGACAGCGCCAGGGCCCGTATTGCCGGGCTTCTAGAGCTCGGCCGGCCCTTCGGTGACCCTCAAGTGGGGGTGTTCGGTCTCGAGAACGCGGTGTTTCCCGTGGGCGACACCTTTCTCGAATTGGTCTCGCCGGCCGGCAAGCAGGCCCCGGCCCGGCGTTTCCTCGACGGCCGCGGCACCGACGAGGCCGGCTATATGGTCATCTTCGAAACGGACGATGTCGCAAGCGACCGCAACCGCGTCGAGGCTCTCGGCATACGCATCGTCTGGCAGGCCGAGACCGGGGGCGCCAGCACCATACACCTGCACCCTAAGGACACGGGCGGCGCCATCGTGTCCTTCGACCACATGACCGAGGCCGGGACCTGGCTATGGGCAGGTACCGGCTGGCAGGAAGAGGTGCGGCAGGAGGTGGCCTCGCTCATCGCCGGCACCGAGCTTTCCTCACCCGACCCGGATGCGACCTGTGCGCTGTGGCAGCGGATGATTGGTGAACCGAACTGCTCGGCATTGAACGACCGCTCGCTAGAACTTGGCGGTGGTGGAACGATCCGTTTCGCCGACAGCCGCGACACCGGCGCTGTGGGACTGACCGGTGTCGACCTTCACATCGCCGACCCGGACCGCTATGCGGCCAACGCCGAAGGCCTCGGACTCACGACCGACGGCCGGGGCGCAGTGCATGCGGGCGGCGTGTGGTTCAGACCGGCGAGCTGAGCCGGGACATTCGTAGCATCGCGATGGCGGCCAGCACCGTGGTCGATACTTCGTAGGCCAGGGCCCCGATATTGTAGCTCGAGGGTCCGTGGACGAGCAGGCCGAACGAGCGTCCGGCGACCAAGCCCCCACAGAGCACGATCACCAGGACCAAGCCCGGGCGCAGGCGCTCGGGTGCGCCGGCCAAGTAGAGACAGAGGAGGCCGAAGGCGCCCTGCAGGCCACCGTACATGGCGACGACCTCGACCCTGGCCGATGCGCCCGGCAGTTCCATCCCGGCATAGCCGGCCGGCATGGCCGGGTTGAGCAAGCAGGCCACCGCGTAGCCGGCGAAGGTGGCCCCGGTAATGACAAGAACTATGCGAGCCAGCAGCATCTCTCCTACCTATTGCGAGGGGCTGGCCGCATCGTCGTCGCTTGTGGCGACCACCCCACCCGCGACCGCAGCGAGGAGCGCGACGCTTGACCAGTTCAGCCCGCCCAAGCGGCTGCGCGCCCAGGATGCCAGCCTATCGGTGGCCCCGTCACCACTGGCCTCCGCAGCGGCAGCGGTGGCGGCCGAAACCGATGCGGCAAGCAGCAACTGGCCGCCGGCCTCGACACGGGCGGTGCCCCCACTGGTGCTCACCGCCATGGCCCCTTCATCGACACGTAGCAGGGCCAGGCGTCCATCGGTCACCAGCGTTCCGCGACTGACCGGCGCCGCCGTCGAGAGATGAGACTCGGCCACCGATATGGTCAGACCGCCTACCCGCATCGCACTGAACGCGACGAGGCCCTGTTCGAGGTTTGCGATCGCTCCGCCCTCACCGCGCTCAACGACGATACGGCTCTCGGGGGCGAGCGCGAGGCTGCCGGCCTGCCCGAGACCGGCAAGAGCGAAACCCCCGGCGGCCGTCCGCAGGCGGTCGCCTGCCACGAGCGGCCGGGTCCGCTCCAAGCGGTCCCAGTCGGACCCCGTCGCCGAGACCCAGGTCGCACCGCTGGCCCGTACCGTTCCGAGAACGGCCCTGCTGTCGGCCGTGGCCGTGGCGGCCACGGCACAGACGGATACCAGGATGGCCGCTGTCAGTCGCTCCTTTGTCGTCATCGCAGGCTCCTTGGTCTCAGGCGGCCTCCAACTCGACATCGAAATGTTCGATGTAGGGGGCAAAGCGCCTATTTATAGATTCCCTGGTGAACCCGAAATCCTCGGCCCGATAGATGTGCTCGCCGAACTTGCCGCGGGGGTTCGAGGAATGCCAGCCGCCGATGGCCCCGGCGGCTTCGCCGCTCAGATCCATCCCGAAGTGCGCGTAGATCCGACCAATGGCCGACAGCGGGTCCCCGACTATCTCCCTGAACGGGAGATCAAAGAAACGCGAGGGATCCAACTCGCTGCGGACCTCCATCGTGTGTTCGAGGCTCTTGGCCCACAGCTCGAGTTGCCACTGGCCGATCGCCCTCACATCGACATCGTGCTCGTAGAGGGAGCGCCAGCCGGCAACCAGACTGCACACCGACGGCATGATCTTGGCCGGGTCGCGGTGGGTCTGGACGAAACATGCGTCCGGATAGACCTCGAGCAGCATGCGCAGGTTGCGCATGTGGACGGGGTACTTGAGGACCCAGCGCCTGCCGGGACTGGTCGAACCGATGAGCTTGAGAAGGTCGCGGTGGCGCCAGTAGCAATCCCTCATGTGGTGAGCAAAGTACCACTCGGAATAAGAGGGAATGGTCGCGTTGCAGTCGAAGGTGTCGTCGCTGAAGGTCTGCTGGAACAGGTGGCGACATTCCTCGGGACCTTCGGCCGTCATCAGATGTATGGCCTTGAGCGAGGGGTCCAGGTAGTAGGTCGTCTTGAGGTCGCGCGCCGAACGCTTGAAGTCGGCATGGGCCGCCCATTCGGCAACCGGCGGGCGGGCCTGTGGCGCGGCCGCCAACCAATATTGGAGGATCTGTATGTCCGGGTCCTGGCCGAGCAGGTGGTGAAGAGCGGTGGTTCCGGTCCTGGGCAGGCCCAGCACGAAGATCGGCCGCACCAGGGCAATCGCTCGTATGGCTGGGTCGGCCGCCCAGGCACGCTCGGCCACAAGGCGATTCTTGAGAATGCCGAGCAACTGTTGGTCAACCATCATGCGACCGAAGGGCGTGAGCTTGGCCTCCTCGTCGTAGGCCCGCACCAGGACGTCGAAGCCCTGGCGGTAGGAGGGGTCGCCGAAGTCGTCGTAGCCGACGGCCTTGGCGGCCGCTTCATGAAGGCTGTCGGTCGATCCGACGAGACCGGTCGTTCCGGCACCAAAGGCTGCGCCCAGTCCCTTGGCGGCGTTGAAGGCCCGCACCATCAGCCTCTGCTTGCCACGCGGGGCCACGCTGTCTCATTAGCCTCAGCGTGGCGAAGTTGCCAAGACGGCGATCCTGAGGCGGGCTATGCCGGCCGGCCGTGAAGACACCGGGCACGCGCTGCTTTGCTAGACCCGGACCGGCTGATATCCGAGGGTACGGAGGAACAACGATGGCAAAGATAAGAGTACCGGAGGGGAAAGGCTCGGAGAGCGCACGCCTGATGGCAACCGCGCCGGAGATGGCCAAGGGGATCGCCGACTTCAGCGGCGCGGTATACGCGCACAGCAAGCTTTCTGTGCGCGTTCGCGAGTTCGCGCGCATGCGCGTGGCCGAGATCAACCAGTGCCCCGTTTGACTCCAGGCCCGCGCCTCGCAGTTGGCGGGGCAGGACGAGGCCGAGAGACTCTACGCGGCGGTCGGGCAGTGGCGGAACACCGAGGGCTATAGCGCGCAAGAGAAACTGGCCATCGAGTTCGCCGAACAGTTCTGTCTGAGCCACGACTCGCTCGACGATGGGTTCTTCGACCGCCTGCGGGCGGAGTTCACCGAGGAGCAGATCCTCGACCTGACCACCTGCTGTTCGATGTTCCTCGGGCTCGGGCGCCTCTTGAGCGTGCTCGGCATCGAGGAAACGGAACCGACGACCATATGAGAGCGGCGGCCCTGGCCGGACTCTGTCTTTTAGCCGCCTCCCTGGCCGGCGGTTGCGGCAAACACCGGGGTCCGGGAACGATCGAGGGCGCCCGCCGCCCGGCTACGGTCGTACGGCAGGCGGAACGGGCGCAGGCGAGCGCGGCCACGACAGTCGCCGCCCGGGGAACCCCGGCCAAGCAGATCCTGTTCGGTGACCTCCACGTGCACACGACCTACTCGGCCGACGCTTTCATGATGAGCCTGCCCGTACTGCAGGGAGAAGGCGCCCACCCGGTGGCCGATGCCTGCGACTACGCCCGTTACTGCTCGGCACTCGATTTCTGGTCCATCAACGACCATGCCGAGGCGCTTACGCCGCAGCGCTGGCAAGAGACCAAGGAAACGATACGGCGTTGTAACGAGATCGCCGGCGACCCGGCCGACCCCGACATGGTGAGTTTCCTCGGTTGGGAGTGGACACAGATCGGCCAGACGCGCGAGGATCATTACGGCCACAAGAACGTCATATTGCTCGACACCGAGGACGACCGCGTCCCCAAGCGAGCCATACACTCGGGGGGTATGGCGCTCACGGCCATGCGCCAGCGCCCGCCGCTCGTGCAACGGATGGCGCTGCCGGCGCTCGATTGGGCCAACCGCCAACACTATTTCGACCTCCACCGTTACCAGCTCGAGATCGCGAACACGGCAGACTGTACCGAGGGTGTGGACACACGCCAGCTGCCCGAAGATTGCGTCGAGGGGGCGGACACACCGGCCGTGCTGTTCGAAAAGCTCTCGCAGTGGGGTTTCGAGACCATGGTCATCCCCCACGGCAACGCCTGGGGTATCTACACGCCGAGCGGGTCGACCTGGCACAAGCAGCTGAGCCCCGCCCAGCATGACCCCGCTCTTCAGCACATCATCGAAGTGTTCTCCGGGCACGGGAACTCCGAGGAGTACCGCGATTGGCGGGCCATAGACTTCGACGATGACGGGAACCGCTCCTGCCCGGCCCCGAGCCCCGGCTATGAACCTTGCTGTTGGCGTGCGGGCGAGATCATCCGCAGTCGCTGCGGGGACGCCGCCCCCGAGGAATGCCGGCGCCGGGTCCGTGAGGCACGGCAGAACTACGTCGACGCCGACGTGCAGGCGCGCACGAGCGTCGTTCCGGGGGCGCGCCTGGCCGACTGGATGAACTGCGGCAACTGCGACGACTGCTATGCGCCGGCCTTCAACTACAAACCCGGCACTTCGGTGCAGGCGGCCATGGCGCTGAGCGATCTCAGCGGCTCCGAACCGGCCCGCTTCCGTTTCGGTTTCATCGCCTCGAGCGACAACCACACGGCAAGACCCGGCACCGGCTACAAGGAGTATGGACGGCTGGCCAACACCGAGGCCGGCGGAGCGCGCGACGAACAGTGGTACCGCCGCTTTGCCAGCCCCGTGAACTTCGCCGGCCCCGCGCCCGAGTCGCTGCGCTACGACCGGGCCAGCGATACCAGGCCGGCCTACCAGGTAATGGACTTCGAACGCGGAGCGTCCTTCTTCCTCACCGGCGGGCTGGTCGCCGTTCACAGCGAGGACCGCTCGCGGAAAGCGATCTGGGATGCGATGACGCGCCACGACACCTACGGCACCAGCGGCCCGCGCATACTGCTCTGGTTCGACCTCCTCAACGGCCCCGCCGGCACGCAGAGCATGGGCAGCGTCGTGCGCATGCGAGAAGCGCCACGTTTCCGCGTCCGGGCCATCGGCAGCTTCGAACAGAAGCCGGGCTGTCCAGATGTCTCGGTGGCGGCGCTCTCCAGAGAACGGCTCGAACATCTCTGCCAGGGCGAGTGCTATAACCCGGGCACCGAACGCCGCCGTATAGCCCGCGTCGAGATCGTGCGTGTGCGGCCGCAGGACAGTGCCGGTGAGGATATAGGCGCCCTCATCGACGACCCGTGGAAAGTGATCGAGTGTCCGGAAGGGAACGACGGCTGTGTCGTCGACTTCGAGGATCCCGGCTACACGGGCGGCGGCCGCGAGACGAGCTACTACGTACGAGCTATCGAAGAACCCTCGCCGGCCGTCAACACCGCGGGCCTACGCTGCAGCTACGACGATGACGGCAACTGTACGGCCATAGACCCCTGCTACGGCGACTACCGCACGGCGGCCGGCGACGACTGCCTCGTGATGAACGAGGAACGAGCCTGGTCCTCGCCCATCTACCTACGGCCCTGAAACAAGGGGCGCGTAGCTGACGTCCGTAAGTTCCTCGGACAGCGCCCACAAGCGGGCGGCCAACTCGGTGTCATAGGAACGCTCGCTCGAACGGACCTCGGTAGGATGGCCGTAGGACTCACCGGGTCCGTCGGGGCCGAAATAGCTCCCGCCGCGCACACCGTCGGCGCAGGCGGCGTACAGCGCGGGCAAGGCACCCTTCTCCGGTCCCTGTGCCGCCACCCGGTTGATGACCCGCCACAAACGGACCTTCAGACGCGAACCGGACATGACGGCCCCCTTGGTCTGCAGCTCGGTGCTGCTGTAACCGGGATGCGAGGCCATGCTTGTGGCGGGTCTGGCCGCCGAGGCGAAGCGCCGTTGCAGCTCGTAGGCAAACAACAGGTTGGCCAATTTTGTCGTTCCGTACACCCGCCAGCGGCGGTACTTCGAACCATCCTTGATGATATCCGGGTCGGCGCCGGCGAAACGGTGGGCGTTGCTCGCCATCGTCACCACCCGCGCCGCCGGTGCGGCAAGCAGGAGCGGCAGCAGGCGGCCGGTCAGCGCGAAATGACCGAGGTGGTTGGTTCCGAACTGCATCTCGAAGCCATCGGCGGTCTCGCCGTAGGGAAGCGCCATTACGCCCGCATTGTTGCAGAGGATATCGACCTTCTCGTATTGCCCGGCCAGCGACTCGGCGAACCGCGCCACGGACGACAGGTCGGCAAGGTCCAGTCCCATGAGACCCGCCCTGGCCGGCGGTTCCAGCCCGGTCAGGCGAGCCAGCGCAGCCTGGCCCTTGTCCTTGTCGCGGCAGGCCATGACCACAGTGGCGCCGGCCCGGGCCAGACGGCGGGCCGTTTCGAAACCCAGTCCGCTGTTCGCCCCGGTCACCACCGCCGTCCTCCCGGAAAGGTCCGGAATGTCCGCGCTCGTCCACTTCTTGGTCCTCGCCATCGTCTTTCCTCAATCGGCCCAGCTCGCCGGATCAATGGCCACCGCCAGACCTTCCAGCGCTTCGTCCCTGTTGCGGCGCCCGGCGTTGTCGCGGGCCGTCCTGTGATAGAACGCGAATGCCCCGGCCGCGTCCATTGCCGAACAGTCGCGGCCTAGCTGTTCGCTGAAGAGCCGCGTCCTGAGCCCTCGTGCGAAGCCGTCATCCCAGACGGTGGCGTTGAGCTCCGTGTCACCGCGGAAGGAACGCGACATCGTGTTGGTGGACCCCACCGTGGCCCAGACCTCGTCGATGATGGCCGTCTTGGCGTGCACATAGATCTCGTCCCACAGTCCCGGCCCGCGCCTGACCGCGGGAGCGGCCATGGTAAAGCGGTCGAAGCGGGAAAGCCCCGCCAACATGTCCAGCGTCGGTCTGAGCTTTGGATGATCACGCTGCTCGCGGATCTCGGGCATGGCCTTGCGTGGCACCAGGCATATGACCTCCACGCCACGCTCGAGGGCGGCCCGGAGCTGGCTGATGAGCTTGGGGCACATCAGCATCTGGTTCTCGAGATATATGAAGGAGCGGGCCGCGGTCACGGCCAGGCTGTATTGCTCGCGCACGGAGCCTTCGCCGCCCGCGATCTCGAAAGGCCGGCCACCCGGACTGGCCGTACAAACGGAGTACAGGTCGGGGAGAACGCTTCGCGAGACCTGGACACGGCTCGCCCCGGTCACGGTGGAAACCGTGGCCGGAAACTCGAGGTCGGCGGCAGCGGCGGGGTCCGGATAGACACCGTGCGCCAGTGCCCGCTCACTGGCCTCGTTCCAGCGCTGGACGAAGTTGTGATGCACATCGGTGGCCGACGGACCGGCCAGCTCCAGGTAGAC
>CAYXZP010000054.1:0-13426 GCA_964469485.1 uncultured Myxococcales bacterium
GTGGTGTTCGCGAGTTCGTGCAGCGTTTATGGCGCCACCGAGGACCTCGTGCTCAACGAAGGGTCGCAGCTCAACCCGGTGTCGTTCTATGCCCGCAGCCGCATCGTGTCCGAGGGCATCCTGAACCGTGAGCTCGAAGGACGTTCGGTGGTGACTCTGCGTTTGGGCACCGTCTTCGGGGCCTCCGAGCGGATGCGACTGGACCTGATGGTGAACACGATGACCTGGCGAGCCGTCACCACGGGCAAGATCCGCGTAATGGGCGGCGACAGCTGGCGGCCTCACGTGCACGTTCGCGACGTTGCCGATGCTTTTGCGACCGCGGCCGAGTCACCCCACGAACAGGTGGGGGGGGAGACCTTCAACGTCGGTTCGGATCAGAACAACCTTACGATCTCGGAAACGGCGGTGGTGGTCGCGAGCCAGGTCGAGGGCACAGAGATCGAGTATGTCGCCGACAACAATGACGCGAGAAGTTACCGGGTCAATTTTGCGAAGATCCGGCACGTGCTCGGGTTCTCGCCACGCCACCGGCTCGAAGACGGGATCGGAGAGATGGAGGAGCTGTTCCGAACGGGCCGCATCGACGGGAACGACCCTCGCTTCTCGAACTTGGAGTACTTGCGCAACTTCGGTTTCACGGGAGAACGCGGAGCCTAAAAACCCGCCGGGTGCCTGCCAGAGGGCGGGTGGCCTTGTCGAAATGGCCTCTAATACGCCGCTCAAGATCGGAATTGTCGGTTGCGGGGTGATCGCCGATGCCCATTTGCCCTACGCGCGGGCTTCCGGCGGCCAGGTCGTGGGGGTTGCGGACCGCTCTTTGGCTGCCGCCAACGAACTTGCCGACCGTCACCGCGTCCAACGTGTCTACGACGGCATGTCCTCCCTGCTCGCCGGGGAAGGCCCGGACCTCGTCCACGTGCTCACGCCACCGCATACCCACGCGGCCGTTGCCATAGAAGCGCTCGAGCGCGGCGTGCACGTGCTTGTCGAGAAACCGATGGCCACCGATCCGGGTGAGGCCGATTCGATGGTGAAGGCGGCCGCCCGCGGCGGTGCCATGCTGACGGTGGACCACAACCGGCTGTTCGACCCGGTGATGCTCGAGGCACGCCGCATTCTCGAGGCCGGCGACATGGGAGACCTAGTCGCCGTTGAGAGTTACCAGTCGGGGGCGGCCAGCGATCGCGACTGGCTCGACAATCTCGCCGGTGCCGGCCTCGGCGATCTGGTCCCGCACCCCCTCTACCTCATGCTCGCCTTTACCGGACCCGCCCTCGAGGTCACGGCGCAGGCGTCGAGTCGCGCGGGCGAACCGGAGGAACTTCGCGCGCTCGTCAAGGGCGAGCGTGCCAACGGGGCCCTAGTGGTAACCACGCGGGTCAGGCCACATTTCAACCTGTTGCGTCTGTGTGGGTCAAAGATGACGGTCGAGGTCAACCTCAACACCATGACGGTATTGAGACGGCGAGAGTACAGGGCCCCCAAGGCCATCAGCAAGTCGCTGCCCAGCCTTGACGATGCCGCCCAACTGCTCGTGCAGACGGTGAAGAACACGGCCAATTTCCTGAGCGGGCGTATCCGCTACTACCCCGGCATGGGAAACCTGATCGCGGCCTTCTACGATGCGGTCCGAACAGGGGAAAAGGCTCCGGTAAGCGGCGCCGAAGGGGCCGATGTCGTACACGTGACCTCGCGCCTGTGGAACGCCGCCAACCGGCCGGTCATGCTCGACGAGGCCGGCTGACATGCGCGTCCTGCTCACCGGCGCCACCGGCTTCCTGGGCTCGCGGGTCCTCGAACGGCTGCTTGCCCGCGGCTACGAGGTCCGCGCGCTGGTCCGCCCGAGCAGCGACCGGAGCGCGCTGTCCGGGCGCGGCGTAGAGTTGGTCGAGGGCGAACTCGGCACTTCCGGGACCGGCATCGATGGCCCCCTGGCAAGGGCCCTCGATGGTTGCGATCTCGTCATCCACGCGGGCGCGCGTGTCGAGACCAGCGGTGACTGGGGGTTGTTTCACAATGCCAATGTCGGCGGCACTCACGATCTATTGGAGGCGGCACGCGCGGCAGGTGTTCGCAGGTTCGTACACGTCAGCTCGCTCGGCATATTCGACATTCCGGCCTCCGGGGTTCGCATAGACGAAGGCGCCGATTACGACCACGAGCCGCGCTTGCGCGGCCACTACACACGTTCGAAGATCCATGCGGACCGTGTCGTTGCCGCGGCGATCCGTGCCGGGGCACCGGCCGTTATCGTGCGGCCCGGCATACTGTACGGAGCGGGCAGGCCGCTGTACCGCGGCCGGCTGAGCCGGTCGGTCGGTTCGAGCCTGTTGCTGGTCGTGGGCAGTGCCGGGTACCGGCCGCCCTTGTGCTATGTTGACAACGCCGCCGATGCCGTCGTGCAGGCGGGCGAGCACCCCGGGGCGTCCGGCGGCATGTTCAACGTGGTCGACGATCCCGAGCTTACGCACGAGACGTACTTCAGGCTCCTGGCTTCCAAGTCGGCCACGGTGTCGAGAGTGATGTTCATACCCGTGGCGATGTTCGCGCCTCTGTTGGCGCTGGCCGACACCGCCTTTAAGTTGTTCCGCAGAAGGCGCTGGGCGCCGGCCTATCAACTGCGGCGCGCCGACCGCAACGCGTTCTACGTGACCGATGCCGCGACAAAGCGCTTGTCCTGGTCTCCTGCCGTGGGAGTGGATGAGGCGATCGAGAACAGCCTCGAGGGTGCCCGGTGAGGATCCTCTACGTCGAGGCGTCATCGGGCCAGGTGGTGGGCGGTTCGCTCACCGGCATGCTCGAGCTCGTCGGCGGGCTCGACCGTTCGGCCTACGAGCCGGCGGTACTGCTCTACGAGGACAAGCCGGTTATCAAGGACATGGTGTCGCAGGGGGTTGCCGTCCGCGTGTTCAGCAAGCGCCGCCTTCCCAAGGAACACGCGCTACAGGACAAACCCTCATATGTGAGGGCCAAGCGCGTCCCGGGCGTCACACGCGTTCTCAAGAACTTGCGTGCGGTGTTGGCGTTCGTTTTCGAGACCTTTCCGGCGGCGCTACGCCTGTCGCGTTTTTTGCGAGAAGAAGCCCCCGACATCGTCCACGTATGCAATGGCTTCCGCGGCAACATGGACGCGATAGTGGCCGCGCGCATGCGCGGGATACCCTGCGTCGTGCACTCCAAGGGCTTCGACAAACACGGGTTCATCGAGCGCTTCTTCGCCCCCGGTGTGGCCGCCTCGGTTTGTATGACAAAGGCCATCGAGGACCATTGCCGCCGCCAGGGCATCAGACCGCCCGAATACAATGTCGTCTACGACGGGCTCGACCTCGCCGCCTTCCGCCCGACAAGGAGCGAGGACGACGTGCGTGAGGAACTCGGCATCGACAGCGACGCCCCCGTCGTCGGCGTGGTGGGCAACATCCAGGAATGGAAAGGACAACTTGTCCTCCTGCAGGCGATGGTCGAGGTGCGCGAACGGCACCCCGACGCCGTGGTGATGATAATCGGGGGTGTGCACCGCAGCGGTCTCAACTACTCGAAACGGTTGCAGGCCTTCGTGTCCGAGAGGGGACTCGAGAACAACGTCGTAATGACGGGCGCCCGGGATGATGTCAGCGATCTCATGCGCAGCATGGACGTGATCGCGCACACCTCGGTACGGCGGGAACCGTTCGGGCGTGTGATCATCGAAGGGATGTCGGTCGGACGGCCGGTGGTTGCCACCCGCGCCGGCGGTGTGCCGGAGCTTATCGACGACGGCGTCGACGGCCTTCTGGTCGCGGCCGGAGATCCGGGGGCGTTGGCGCAAGTGCTGATCCGCCTGTTCGATGACGAAGAGTTGCGCGAACGACTCTCGCGGGGCGCGCTGGAGAAGGTCAAGACCTTCAGCGTGGAGCACCACGTCTCTCAGATGGAACGTATCTACGAACGTGTGGCCCGACGCTTCGGTATAGCCATGGACGAGGGCGAACCCGGCCGGGCCGCCGGTGCCGGGGGCCGCGCGTGAAGGCCGCGGACCGCGGAGCAACTCACCTCGAACTACACGGACACAAGCTGGCTCTCAGCTCGGAGATCCCGCAGTTCGTCGATTATGTGGAAACGGCGATGCGGCCCTTCCTGTGTCAGGCCGACGGGCAACCCGCGATCGAGAGCCATCTCGAGTGGGTCGAGGGCCCGCGCGCCGCTTCGCTCGCCGGCGCCGCTGATTGGGGGCGGCGCCCGGACCGCGATCTCTATATAGACGGCAACACCGCCTACTGGCTGCGCATAGACGATTTTCTCGACCTCCATATAAAGGCCTCCTGGGAAGGCGGTGTGTTGCGGCTTGTCGGTCGTTACTATTTCAGCCTCGGAAGCTCGCAACGGAGCGAATGGCTGCGGCGGCTGCGTCACTGGCGCCGGCTCGATCTGCTCAGGGCGCACCGTTTCAGCACGCTGCTCTATTACCTCGTATATCATCCCATTCTGTGGCGCTTGAGCCGCTTCGGCGGCTGGCATGTCCTGCATGGCGGAGCCTTGAGTGAGGGCGGCCGCGCGGTGGTGCTGGCGGGTATGCCCGGCTGCGGCAAGTCCACGCTGGCCGTGGCGCTTTCGGGCCGGCCGGGTTCGAAAATGCTTTCCGACAATCTCCTGCTGTTCAATTCAGGCTCGGTGATGGCTTGTCCCGAGCTGCTCTTGCTCGACCCCGGGAGCATCGCCCGCGCGGGCCGTGGTGCCGACCGGCTCACCCCGACGGGAGAGCGGCGGGTCTTCGGGCGCGACGCCTACCGGCCGGCCGACATGGAGCTCGATCCGGTCGAACCCGCGACCATCCTGGTTGTGCAGCGGGCCCGCCACAGTTTGATCGAGGAGCTTTCGCCCGAGGCCTGCGCCGCCCACTTGAGAGCCGGCAACACCATGGCCAAGGAGGTTCGCCGGATCGCGATCATGGGCGAGGTCCTCGACGAGATCGCCGGCAGCTCGGCGCCCGACGAGATCGCCGATATCGGGCGTTTCGTGTCGGGTGCGCGCTGCTACAGGCTCTCAATCGGGCCCGGCGAGGACGCAGGCGCCGAGTTGGCCGCCTGTCTGCCCGAGCCCTTCGGTGCCGGACCTGGCCCATGACCGCGGCCGGGCCGCCGCGCCAGCGTTCCTCCTTACTGCGTTTTGCCGAGGACGTGACGGGCACCCTGGCCACCAGGGTGCTCACGATGGGCTTCGGCCTGATCACCGGCATCATCACCGCGCGTGCGCTTGGACCGGAGAACAGGGGCGTCTTCGCCCTTGCCGCCCTGTTCCCGGCCAGCCTGGTGACGCTGTCGAAGCTCGGGCAGTCGCAGGCCACGATCTACTTCATACGCAAGGAGAAGGCCGACGTCTCCCAGGTCGTCTCCAACGTCGTTTACATCGCCCTGGCCGTCGGTGTTCTCCTCATCATGGGCGCGTTGCTGCTACGCGAGACCATTCTGGCGACGGCTCTGCGCGGCGTGCCTGTTTGGTGTCTGACCGTTGTCCTGCCGCTGATCCCGATCCTGCTTCTCGAGAGCTACCTGTACGGTCTCTTGCAGGCCACCGACCGGTTCCGGGTCTACAACACCCGCCTCTTCCTCGAGGCCGTGGGGACGCTGACCTGCATGGCCATTGCCCTGCTGTGGTTCAAGTTCGGCCTTGCCGGTGCGCTCGGCGTGGCCGTGGGGGTGCGCACGGTGATGACGAGTTGGGTGCTGTGGACCGTCAACCGGGGCTCGCCGCTGCGGCTTCGCTTCGACACGGCGCTCTTTCGCCGGATGATCCGCTACGGCCTCAAGTCCCACATACAGATCATCGCGTCCCACTTCCATTTCAAGGCCGGCGTCTATCTCGTCGCTTATTTCATGACCCCGGCGCACGTCGCCTTCTTTGCCATCGCCGAACGGCTCGCCGAGCACATCATGTATGTGCCCCAAGCGCTCGGGGTCGCGCTGTTTCCACGCCTGACCGGCACCAACGTGGAGCGCGCCCACGCCATGACCGCGCGCGCTTGCCGGCAGAACCTCGTTGTAACGGGCACGATCGCGTTCTCGCTGGCCGTGCTAGGCAGATGGCTCATTACCACCTGGTACGGCGCCGATTACGAGCCGGCGGCGGACCCGCTGCCCTATGTCGCATGGGGCATCGTGATGATGTCTCTCTACGTTCTGCTCTCGCGCAACTTCACGAGCCGGAACAAGCAGCAGGTCAACATACTGGCCGGCTACGTGGCCCTGGCCGGCAATCTGGTGCTCAACGTCGTCTTGATCCCGCGCCACGGCATCATCGGTGCGGCCATGGCCACGGCGATCTCATACACCGTTTCGGCGCTCATCCTGCTGGCGTTCTTCCTGCGCGAATCGCGATTGCCCTGGCACGAACCGCTCATTCTGAGGCTGAGCGACCTGGCCATGTGGCGCCGCGCTCTGGCCGAGTTCATCGGCGAGCGCCGGTTGGCCAAGGCGCCGCCACCCGCCGCGGAACCAGGCTCCCAGGATTTGCCAAACGGTCGTTAACGGCGGCCCTGTTGATGGTGGTGGCTCTATAATCCACACTAGAAGGCTGGGAAGGGCCTGCTCGGGCCCCCTCCACAGACGGTAATATCCATGGTCTCGCGTTCATTTGTCATAAGGGCCGCCGCTGTGGCTCTGCTTATCGGGCCTTTGGCCTTGCCCATGCGGGCGGCTGCCGTACAGCTGACCTGTTCGGTGGTGGGTGACGGCATGGGCTGGTCGATTGCGACCGGCTACGATTTCGATGGCGACGGCATAGAGGACCTGGCCGCCTCGGGTCCCTGCGCCTACCTCAGGGGCGTGCGGCTGGCCGGACGCGTGCTGGTCTATTCGGGGGCCGATGGGTCGAAGCTTCTCAAGGTCAAGGGGAGCGTGGAGAGTCAGCGGCTCGGCTCCTCCGTTTCCTTTATAGATGACGTGAGCGGCGACGGCCTTCCCGACCTCATCGTCGGTTCCTACGGTTGGAACGTGAACGACACCACGAGCAGCGGGGCAACCATCAGCTGTGCCAAGGACAGCAACTGTTCGCAGGGCGGGTGCGAGAGCGGCATATGCCAGGTCTCAAGGGCCGGCAAGGTCGAGGTCTTCGACAGGTCGGGCGATGTGGTCGTCAGCCGCCTCGGGCAGGACAAGACAGGTCATCTGGGAGAGACCGTTGTCGGTCTTGCCGATCTCAACGCCGACTCGGTGCCGGACTTCCTGGCGGGGGCGGGAGGGGACGACGATTCGACTGGCAAGGCCGTGGGCGCCACCTATCTGCTTTCGGGCGCAGACGGCAGCATCATCGACCAAAGCTACGGCGTTTTCACCACAGACTATTGGGGCAGTGTGCTGGCCGCCATGCCGGACGTGAACAATGATGGTTTCGGGGAGATCCTCCTTGCTTCAGGGCCGGCGAGTAGTCCGGTGTCGTGTCTCGATACCTCGACCGAGATCCTCACGGATTCCGTGTGGCCCTGTGAGGATGCCGGCGTCGTGAAGGTCGTCTCGGGCACCGACATGGGCTGGGTCTTCGGAACGGTGAACGGCGGCGCTATGGACGACAAGCTTGGCAAGGCCGTGGCACCCTTGGCCGCGGTCTATAGCAACGGGACGCCGGGTTTCATCGCCGGCATCCCGGCAGCCGGCGTGGACCCGCTGACCAAGGCCGGTGCCGTGCGTATCTATCCCTACTGGGGCGGCAACCACACGGCCTTCATACGGGAGATCACCGAGACGACGCCCACCAAGAACGCCAAGTTCGGAAAGGCGTTGGCGGCCGTCGGCGATGTCGACGGCGATGGCATCACCGACTTCGTGGCTAGCGCGCCCAATGCGAAGGTGGACGATACCACCGACGCCGGCAGGGTGACGCTCATTTCGACGGCCGATGGCAGCGTGCTGTGGACGGCCGAAGGGAGCATTCCCAATATGAACCTCGGGGCCGCCTTGGCGCTGACCAGGGATTGGGACGGCGACGGCCTCCGGGACATTGCAGCCGGGGCTCCCGGCGACAATCCGCGTGGCCGCCTGGGTGCCGGCTCGGTTCGTATCCTCTCGGCGGCGGACGGTTCCCTCATCCGGCGCTTCGCCGGCCGGCGGGGCGTCGAAACCCGCATCTTCACGGCCGGTCGGGACAGGGGTGGCCGCGCCGCCATACGCACCTTCGGTTACGGCGGCCGCCGCAAGGCCTTACGTTACAGGCCGGACCGGACCTCGCGGGATGGGCGGCTGTCGATAGGTCTGCTGGGCAACGTCCTGAAATATGACCCGACCCCTGGCAGCACCATCCTGGTGGTCGGCAAGGGACCGGGGTCGACCGACCCGACCGTGGAGTTCCGCTACGCCGGCCGTCGCAACCGCCGTGTAAAGAGCTATAGCATCACGACCACGGCCAACTTCACGGCAGGCGTGAACGTGGCCGCCGGCAACCTTGATGCAGCGACCGGCATGGAAATAGTGGTGGTCGACGCTAATTCGGCCGAGGGCAGCGTTGGCGGGGTCGTGTATAAACAGGACGTGGACCCCTCCACCCTGGTGACAAGCTGGTCGTTGGCCAACACTTTCGTTGCCTTCGATGCCGACGAGGTCCCGCCGTTCTTCACCGGAACCGGCGACCCGGGCGGGGGCAACGTAGCCGTCGGTCGTGTCAAATCCGGTGACTTCATGGAAATCGTAGTGGGCTCGCTTCAGGGGCCGGCGTTGGTGCGGGCCTTCGACAGCGACGGCATACCGCTCGAAGACGGCCTGTTGGCGCCGTACACAGGGGACCAGTACAGCGGCGTGAACGTTGCCGTGGGGGACCTTACCGACGATGCCAAACACTGGGTGTTGGTCACCGGGCCGGTATCGGGGCCTGCGCGGGTCCGTGCCTATCAGTACACCGCAAGTAACGGGTTTCAAGGTTTTGACATCGACTCGGAAACGGATGGGGTGCAGCAACTCGATTTCATGGCCTTCTACAGTTGCGTCGGTGGTTCTGCGGAGGGCGCCTGCTGCACCGCGGACGCGGATTGCTCCGGCGGCGGCTCCTGTCTGGGCGACGACGATTACGACGCTGGTGTCGAGGTCGCAGTGGCCGACGTGGACGCCGACGGCAAGAACGAGATACTTGCCGCTCCTTCAGGGGGCAGCGACGAAACCCGCATCCTTGCCTACGAGACCGACGGTACGTGCGTCGAATCGTGGACGGCGTTACGACCTTTCGGGCCCGGGGCCGGCTACGGTGTGAGCTTGGCGGCTACGAGCCGGTTCTTCCAGCGCGGGGCGGGGGCACGCGCAACGACCTCGAGTGCAAAGAGGAAAGGTCGCAAGCAGAGGTGACTTCGACCGGGGTGCCGCGCGAGATCGTCTACGTCATCGCTTCGATGATCACGGGCGGCACGCAGACCCATCTCTTGCAGCTGTTCCGTTTTCTGGACCGCAGCCGCTACCGGCCGCATCTGTTCTGTCTGCGCGACGGCGGTGATCTCGCCGGAGTTGCCCGCGAGCTCGATGTTCCGGTGCGCAGTTTTGCCATGCGCGGCACCCTGCGCGACGTTCGCGACACCCGGGGTCTGGCGCGCATGGTGTCGGCGATGCGCGCTATCGGCCCGGCCGTGGTCCACAGTTACCTGCTGCGCGGCAACTTCTACGCTTCCATAGCGGCGCGACTGTCCGGGGCGGGGGCCGTGGTGACCAGCAAGAGGGGGCTGCACGAGCCGGTCGGAATTTCGGAGCGCCTCGCTGTCCGGGTCTCCAACCGTCTTTCGGACCGTATTCTCGGCAACTCGCCCGCGGTCCTGGACTTTACGGAGGCGGTCGAGGGCGTCGACCGGCGCCGCATGGTGATGATACCGAGCGGCGTCGACACCGACCGTTTCCGCCCGGCCAAGGACGCGGCCGGTCTCGGGGAGGGTCCGGTCATAGGCGCCGTTACGACCTTCAAACCGAAGAAGGGGCTTGCCATGTTGCTCGAGACGGTCGCCAAGGTGCGCGAGACGTTCCCGCGGGTGAGGCTGGCCGTGGCGGGTGAAGAGCGTATGGACGGCGAGGCCGCTCGTCTGGCAAGCAGTCTTGGTATAATTGACTCTATTACCCTCCTTGGCAGAAGGAGGGATATGCCGAAGGTACTCTCCACGTTCGATGTGTTCATCTTGCCCTCCGAGAGCGAGGGGATGTCGAACGCGTTGCTGGAGGCCATGGCCATGGAGCTACCGTCGGTCGCGACCGCCGTTGGCGGCAATACGACGGTTATCGAGGACGGAGTGTCGGGAGTGTTGGTGGAAAGAGGAGATTCACGCGCGATGGCCGACGGCGTCGTCGCTATATTGCAAGACGCCCCCCTAGCCGCGCGCTTGGGGGAGGCTGGCCGGCGGCGGGTGGTCGACGTCTACTCGGCCGCCAGCATGGCCGGCCAGATGGAGGAGCTCTACGGCGGGCTCCTGGAGGGCGCTGCCAGGTGAAACCGAACTTCGTCGTCCTCATCCTCGACTGCACCAGGGCCGATCACCTGTCCTGCTACGGTTACGAGCGGGAGACCAGCCCGTTCCTGGACTCGCTAGCCGCGCGCGGAACCCGGTTCGCGAACATGGTCTCGGCGGCACCATGGACCCTGCCGTCCCATGGGGCGCTCTTCACGGGCACCTACTCGGCGGCCCACGGTGCTACCGACGAACACCGCTATCTCTCACCCGACCTGGTCACATTGCCGGAGATCTTGAAGGAGGCCGGCTATGCCACCGGAGCCTTCTGTTGCAATCCGTGGGTCAGCCCCGAAACGGGCTTCGACCGGGGGGTGGATCACTTCTACACGGGCCGGCCCAATCACGCTGCCGCGCGCCCGGTGATGATCGCCAGGAAGATCATCGATGTCCTGACGGGCAGGCGCGATTCGGGGTCGTTTCGCACCAACCGGGCCTTTGGGTCATGGGTCGAGAGCAGGCCTGCCGACACGCCCTTCTTTGCCTTCGTGCACTACAATGAGACCCACCTGCACTTCCACCCGCCGGCGCGTTACCGCAAGATGTTCACCGAGGAGCTCGACACGCCCGCGCGGATACGCGCGCTCAACCAGGACTGTAACGCTTATATAGCCGGGGCCGTCGAGATGACCGACGATGATTTCCGGCTTCTTACGGCGCTCTACGATGCCGAGCTTCGCTATGCGGACTCACGGGTCGAGCGCATGGCCGCCGAACTCGACAGGCTCGGCCGCCTCGACGACACGGTCTTCGTCATCTCGGCCGACCACGGGGAGAATCTCGGAGACCACGGCATGATGAGCCACAAGTTCTGCGTGTACGACACGCTGCTGCGCGTCCCCTTGGTGATGGCCGGACCGGGGGTGCCGGCTGGCGAAGTGTCCGAGGCCCAGGTTCAGAACGTCGATATAATGCCCACACTAGCGGCGCTGGCCGGGGCCCGCCTGCCCGATAACGGCCAGGTGGCCGGCAAGCCGCTTGTCGTGGACGGCAAGCTAGGATCCGGCCACGACTATGTGTTCTCGGAAAGGTACCGGCCGAATCTCGGTTCCTTCCGCAAGCAATTTCCGGATTTCGACGCGAGCCTTGTCGACGTTCGTAAACGGTCCGTGAGCGACGGCCGTTCCAAGTTCATCTGGCACTCCGACGGCCGGCATGAGTTCTACGATCTCGCCGCCGATGCGGGCGAGACTCGCAATGTCCTTGGCGAGCAGGCCGAGAACGCCGCACGTTTGGAGCGGGTGCTCTACGATTGGCTCGCGGTTGTCGAACGCAAGGATGGCGACGACAGCGAAGATGCCGAGTTCGACGAAGCCACGCGACGGCAGCTCGAGGGCTTGGGCTACATCGACTAGGCAGGACGCCCGGCCCCATGAGCAAAGTCGCCATACTAGGCCTGGATTCCGCCGCACCGGCCCTTTTACAAAGATGGGAGGGGCAGCTCCCCAACCTGCGGCGCTTGATGTCTTCGGGCGCCAGCGGGCAGTTACGGAGCACACACCCGCCCATCACGGTGCCGGCCTGGACCGCGATGACGGCCAGTAGGGACCCGGGCCAGCTCGGCTTCTACGGTTTCCGTAACCGCAAGGACCATTCGTACGACGGCTATCAGTTCGCCACTTCCGGCTTGGTCAAGGTGCCGCGGTTGTGGGACCTTGTGGGTGCGGCGGGCAAGAGGAGCGTCGTCCTGGGGGTGCCCCAGACCTATCCGCCCAAACCGTTCGAGGGCGAGATGGTCACTTGCTTTCTCACCCCCGGCAATGAGTCTCGATACACACACCCCGAGTCGCTCAGGGATGAGGTCGAAAACGTCACGGGCGGTTACGTTTTCGACGTTGCGGACTTCAGGACACCGGACAAGGCGGCCCTGCTCGAACGCTGTTACCACAAGACCGAGATCCACCTGCGCCTGGTCAAGCACATGTTGGCGACCAGGGAGTGGGATTTCTTCATGATGGTCGAGATGGGTGTGGACAGGATGCACCACGGCTTCTGGAGCTACATGGACCCCGAGCACCACAAATACGAGGCCGGCAACCCCTTCGAGGACGCCATCCTCGAATACTACCGCCGCGTCGATGCCGAGCTCGGGGAGATGCTCGGCCTCATGCCGGCCGGGACCGTCGTGGTGGTGGTGTCGGACCACGGGGCGCGCCGGATGGAGGGCGGTATCTGTTTCAACGAATGGCTCATCGCGGAGGGCTACCTGACGCTAAAGCGCAGCCCCGACCAGCCGACCCCGATAGGGCGTGCGGAGATAGACTGGACGCGTACGCGAGCCTGGGGCGACGGCGGCTACTACGGGCGGCTGTTCATGAACGTCAAGGGCAGGGAGCCTTCGGGGACCGTCGAGCCCGAGGATTACGAAAAGGTGCGCGACGAGCTCATAGCGCGGATCGCCGGTATCGAGGACCCCGAGGGCCGTTGTATCGGTTCAACGGCGCACCGGCCCGAGGATCTGTTTCGCGAGACCAACGGGGTGGCTCCCGACCTCATAGTGTATTTTGGCGACCTGGCGTGGCGCTCGGTCGGCTCGGTGGGGATGGGGGCGTTGCATACCTTCGAGAATGACACCGGTCCCGACGAAGCAAACCACGATTGGCTCGGCGTCGTCATGATAGGCACGAACGACGGTTCGCCGGCGCCGCTCACAGGGGACCTCGGCGAGGTTTCCATCTACGATGTCGCTCCGACGGTCCTGGATCTGATGGGGATCGATGTGCCGGCGCACATGATAGGTAGGTCCATCCTGCCGGGAGGATAACCATATGAACGATGAGAAGAACGGTGAGAAGGAACAAGAGAAGAAGGACGAACAGGTAGGTGAGGAGAACGAGGAAAGCAGCGAAAAGGTCCGCGACGATGACTACAGCGCCGATGAAGAGGCCGAGATACAGAAACGCCTCGAAGACCTCGGCTATATCTGAGCTTGCACGGGCCGCCGGCCTGGCCTGCCTGGTGACGATTGCGGTCGCGCTGGCG
>CAYXZP010000054.1:13436-15941 GCA_964469485.1 uncultured Myxococcales bacterium
AAGCGGGTGGTGGTGCTGGGCTTCGACGGTGTCGACCCCGACTTTCTCCTGCGTTGGGCCGATGAGTTGCCGCACATCCGCGGGCTGATGGAGACGGGTAGCTTCAGGCGCCTGCGCACGACGACACCGCCGGCCTCCTGCACCGCGTGGACCTCCTTCGCCACCGGGGTCAACCCGGGCCACCACGGCATCTTCGACTTTATATACCGCGATCCGAAGACCTATCTTCCGGACCGCACCGGGGCGGTGAGCCACAAGGCCGAGTACCTATGGGGCCTGTTCCGAACCAAGCCCGAGACCTTTACCACGACCATGAGCGGCGAGCCGTTCTGGAAACTGCTTGACGGCAACGGCGTGCGGACGACCGTACTGCGTGTTCCCTGCCTGTTTCCGCTGGCCGAGGCCGAACGCGGACGCTACCAGGCCGGTCTTGGCGCTCCCGATCTTAGAGGCACCGAGGGGACCTTCCACTATTACAGTTCCGCGCTCAGCCCGCGCGAGGCCTCCGACCCCGGCCTCGGAGGCAAGGTGGTGTCCATACCCGCAAGCGCAGAGTTCGAGACCTTGATCGAGGGTCCGGCCGATCCGCTGTCGGACGACTTCGAGCGTCTCACGGTAGCGATGAAGGTGCGTGTGGTCGACCGCGGGACGGTCGAGATAGAGATCGGCGGCCGGCGTACGGTCCTCAAGCTCGGGCATTGGAGCGACTGGATGCGGATGTCGTTCAAGGTGACGCCTTTCTCGAGCATTGCCGGCATGGCCCGTATGAGGCTCTTGTCGGTCGAGCCCGAGCTGGCTATCTACGTATCGCCTGTCAATCACGACCCCGCCGATCCGGCCATTCGGGTCACCGAACCTCACGGGTACGCGGCCGAGCTGCACGCGGCCGTGGGTGATTACAAGACGGTGGGGTGGAACCATGAGACCTGGGGCCTCAACGAAGAACGCATCGACGAGGACGCCTTCATGGAGGACGTCTTCGACACCATGCGCCAAACCGAGGAGGTCACCTTCCGCGAACTGGCCGCGCGCCCGGCCGAATTGTTCATATCGGTGTTCGTGGAGACCGACCGGACCTCCCATATGATGTACCGGCTTATCGACGAGGCACACCCGCGCTACGACGCCGACCTGGCGGCCAAGCACGGGGATGCCATTCTCCAGACCTACCGCCGCATGGACGAGATAACCGGCAAGCTGATGGGCAGGCTCGGGCCGGACGATACCCTACTCATCCTCAGCGACCACGGCTTCCACAGCTGGCGACGCGGCTTCAACGTCAACAGCTGGCTCGTGCGCGAGGGCTACATGAGGCTCAAGAACGGGGCGGACTCCAGCGAACGCAAGTTCTTACTCGACGTGGACTGGTCGAAGACACGGGCCTACGCTCTGGGGGTCGGCGCTATCTATCTGAACATGAAGGGGCGCGAGGGCAGGGGGATCGTGCCGTCCGGGGCCGCGGCGCGCGGTCTGGCCGACGAGATCGCGGCCAAGCTCCGTCAGGTGAAAGACCCGGGCACCGGCAAGACCGTCGTGTCCGAGGTGTATATCGCAGAGGATACATGGAGCGGCCCGCGCCTGGGGGACGCCCAGGACCTGCAGGTCGGTCTGGCCCCCGGCTATCGGGTCTCTTCGGCAACGCCGCTTGGCGGCATCCCCGAAGGCCTGTTCGAGGACAACATGAAGAAATGGAGCGGGGACCACGCCACCAGCGACACCTCGGTCACCGAAGGGATCTTTCTGAGCAACCGGCCGGTACGCGACCAGGAGATCTCGATAACCGATCTCGCGCCCACGATCCTCGATCTTCTCGGTGTGGATATTCCCGCGCACTATAACGGCAAGGTGCTCGGCTTCGCCGACGCAGCAACGCCGTGAGGCTGCTACGGCCCACGCTTGCGGGCGCCATGGGCGGTGCCGTCGGTGGTGCGCTGGCCGGGCTGGGCGAAGCGTCAGCGGTTGCCGCCGGGGCTTCGTTGGCGGAATACTGGGTGTTCCCCTTTGCGCTGGTCTGCTACGGCCTGTTGGGCGCCGCGGCCGGCGCTGGATGGGGATTCGCTGTTTCGTTGCTGCCCGTGATGCGCGGCAACGGAGGGGCCGAGCCCTTCGCATCGGCCGTGGCCTTGGCGGCCGCGGGGCTGCTCATCGTGGTGGCCCGTTTCAGGATCGTGCGCGATGTTTTCGCCGAGAACCTTCCACTTGGCAGCCCGACGGGGCTTGCGGTCCATGGGGCCATCCTCCTCGGCGGCGTCTTCCTGGGCCTGGTCCTGTGGAGAGCGGCGGCCCGTGCGGCCGCCGGCCGGGGCGGCGCGGCCACCACGCTTGTCTCCTTGTCGGCAATGGCGGTCCTGTCGCTGGCCGTGGCCCTGATCTTCGGCGGCACCCCGGATCAGAGCAGCGGAGCGGGCTCGCTCGTGGCGGCCGGCGAGCGGCGGACGAATGTGGTGCTGATCGTTGCCGACACTTTGCGGGATCTTGCTATCGAAGCCCAAGGCCGCACAATGG
>CAYXZP010000055.1:0-15520 GCA_964469485.1 uncultured Myxococcales bacterium
TCGGCTCATCGGGCTCAAGGCCGAGCCGCGCGTCACCGCGGAAAGTCTCTCCATGATCGAGCGCATCACGCGCTTCCTCGAAGAGGACCCGCTCACCGACAGCGTGACCAGCCTTACCAACGCCCATGATATCCTCGGCGACCGGGGCACGCTGGAGGTCGCCAAGTTTGTGGAGGAGATCCCCGAGGGCGAGGCGGAGTTAAGGGCTCTTGAACTGCGCCTGAGGTCCGACCCGCTACTGGCCAACGGGCTTATCTCGGCGGACGGCACGACGGCGGCCATCATGGTGCGGGTCCCCGAGTCCAGGCGCCACACGGGCTAGACAGGCCCGTTCGAAAGCTGTTACGGTCGAAGCCAGGCCCCGGCCATGAGCCGCTCAGTACTGATAGCCGTCCTTGTCGCCACCGGTCTGGCCTGCTTGCCCACCCAGGCCGCAAGCCTCGAGGCCCGAATCGTCAACGGGCTTCCCACCCACGGCTACCCGACCACCGGCGCGCTTCTTTACACAGGGACCGGCGATGAGCGGGCCGCCGGGATTCAGTGCTCGGGCACGCTCATCGGTTGCGAGACCTTCATTACAGCGGCCCACTGTGTCGAGGACGACCCCAAGCCCGAGAACTATTATGTCTACCTACAGCACGGCGGCGTATACGCGGTAAGCGCGGTCAACGCTCACCCGAGCTACTCCTTCCCGATCGCCGACGTGGCCGTTCTAAAGCTCTCAAAACAGGTGATGGGCATAGACCCCACCCCCGTGAACCTGACCGACCCCGCACCGCTGATTCCGCATGCGGGAACCATAGTCGGTTTCGGCCAGAGCCTGGGCGGCGTCGGTGACTACGGGATCAAGCGGATGGGCACGGTCGTGACGGCGGACTGCAGTTCTAGTTCGGGCGGCAGCAACACCGAGCTTATCTGTTGGGACTACGACGAGCCGGTGGGTCCGGCCGGCGAGGACTCGAACACCTGCAACGGGGACTCGGGCGGGCCCATCTTTATGGACTTCGGCGCCGGTGACGTGCTGGCCGGCATCACCTCGGGCGGTAGCGCCGGCGACTGCGACACCGGTGACCACAGTTACGATTCGAACGCATACAACTACTCGAGCTTCATCCTGACCCACCTCGGCACCGATGACACCGCCAGCTGCGGGGGTCTCCCGGCCGTCGGCGGCGGCGAGGTCGTCGTGCAGGGCGAGAGCGGGTCGCTGGGTTCGGGCGGGAGTGATTCCTACACCGTGACCCTTACTGCCGGCATCACCCTTTTGCGGGTCGTGATGAACGGCGAGGACAACTGGTCCTTGGACAGCGACCTGTACGTAAAGCACGGAGGTCCGGCCTCGGCCGCCGACCATGACTGCAAGGCCGACGGTTCGAGCGTGTTCGGCGGCTGCGAGATAGCGGCGCCGGCCGCCGGGGCCTGGCATTTCACCGTGGCGAGCAGCAGCGGTTCGGGCCAGTACCAGGCGACGGCCACCGTCTTTGGTGGCGACCCCCCGGTTTGTGGCAATGATGTTGCCGAGTTCGGCGAGCAGTGCGATGGCGCGGACTCGTCCCGGTGTTCTGGCCTGTGCACTGTGGACTGTGATTGTCCGGCGCCGGTCTGCGGCAACAACGTCATCGAAGAGGGCGAGACCTGCGACGGCAGCGAGGACTCGGTCTGCCCGGGGCTTTGCGGTGCGTCGGGAAGCGCCACCGAGTGCACCTGTTGCGGCGACGGTGTCTGCGGCCAGGGCGAGACCGGCGCGAACTGCGCCGCTGACTGTGGCTGTGTGGCGGCGGGCGCCTGCGGCGACGAAGCGCCCGGTGGGTGCTGGTGTGACGACGGCTGCGTCGAGGCTGGCGACTGTTGCTCCGACGCGTGTTCGGTGTGTGGGTACTGCCCGCCGCTTTGTGGCAACGGCGACCTGGACGAGGGCGAGGGGTGCGACGACGGCAACAACACCGACGGCGACGGGTGCGATTCGAACTGCACACTCACCGCTTGCGGCAACGGCGTGGTGACCTCCGGTGAGGAGTGCGATGACGGTAACCAGTCCGATGTTGACAGCTGTCTCAGCGATTGCACGGTGGCGCGCTGCGGCGACGGCTTGATCAACCTCGAGCAAGTCCCGGGTTACACGGGCCTCGGCACCGGTTTTGACTGGCGTGACATCTCATCTGTGGCCACCGGGCTCGTTCTCGGTGACGACGAGGTGAGTTCGGCTCTTCCCTTGGGATTCGACCTCACCTTTTATGGAGAGAAATATTCCGAGCTGTACGTAAGCTCGAACGGTTTTATCACCTTCGATGAATCCGCCGACGCGGGGTGCTGCAGCGGGCAGACTCTGCCGACCACGTACGAGCCCAACAACCTGGTCGCGGCTTACTGGACCGACCTCGATCCCTCGAGCGGGGGCGTTTACTCCTACGCCCAACTGCCCGGCCTCTTCGTGATCGAGGCTAAGGATGTGCCCCACTATGACGACCTGGGGGTGCCGGCCAGCTTCCAGTACCAACTCTACGAGAGCGGCAACCGCATAGAAATTCACTATCTGTCCGTCGTGGCGGACTCCGAGGCCACCGGCGGCATAGAGGACGGTTCGGGCAGCTTGGGCGAGCAGCACTACGACGGTTCGGGGGCGCTGGTTTCGTGGGCGATCGCTTATGCGGTCATGCCGGCCGAACAGTGTGATGACGGCAACACCGTCGACGATGACGGTTGTGATTCCAACTGCACGGCGACCGCCTGTGGTAACGGTGTGATCACTACCGGAGAACAGTGCGAGGACGGCAACACGAACGACGGCGACGGTTGTGACTCAAACTGCACACCCACCGCTTGCGGCAACGCCGTGGTGACCTCCGGTGAGGAATGCGATGACGGCAACGAGGCCGATCAGGACGCCTGCATCAGCGATTGCACGCTGGCCGTCTGCGGCGACGGTTTCGTCAACATCGCCCCGCGCGCGGAGTACGCGAGCAGCGATATCGCGTTCAACTGGCGCGACGTCTCGGGTGTGGCCACCGAGCTCGTGCTCGACGACGACGAGGTCAGCGCGGCGCTGCCGCTTGGCTTCATTTTCGACTTTTACGACACCGAGTACTCGGAGACATACGTCAGTTCGAACGGGTTCATCACCTTCGATGCCACGGCCGAGGACGGGTGCTGCGAAGGGGCGGTTCTCCCGGACAGCACCGAGCCTGACAACCTTATCGCGGCCTACTGGGCCGACCTCGACCCCTCGCTCGGGGGGACTTACTCCCACGCGCAGTTGGCCGGCCTGTTCGTGGTCGAGGCCGACGAGGTCCCGCTCTACGGCGAGCCCGAACAGATCAACAGCTTCCAGTATCAGCTCTACCAGAACGGCTCCCGCATCGAGCTGCATTACCTGTCGGTGCTGGCCAATCCGGATGCCACGGCCGGTATAGAGGATGAGACCGGCAGCGCGGGCGAGCAGCACTACGCGGGCCAGAGCGACCTGGGAGCCTGGGCCATTGCGTACGCGAGAGTGGCCGCCGAACAGTGTGACGACGGTAATCTCGCCGACGGCGACGGCTGTTCGTCGACCTGTATGACCGAGCTGGGGTCGGCCGTGTGCGGTAACGGTGTGCTCGAGGCCGGCGAGGACTGTGACGACGGCAACAGCACGGACGGCGACGGCTGTTCCTCGGGGTGCCGACTCGAGCGGGTCCAGAGCAGGGCCCAGCAGAAGTGCATCACTAAGCTCAACAAGGCAGGCGCCAAGGTCGCGCGCATCCAGGGCAAGATAAACGTGCGCTGCATAGTCCAGGCCGGCAAGGGCCGCGAGGACGATGCTGCGGCCTGCACCGTCGGCGATGCCTCGGGCCGTCTGGCCAAGGCCAAGGCCAAGACCGTCGCCACGGCCCAGAAGTGTTCGGCAGGCCCCGACTTCGGCTACGGCGGCGCCACGGCCGTGAACGACGCCGCTTCCGGCCAGGAGTTGAGCCTGCTCTACGACGTTTACGGAGGCGATCTTAACTCGGCGCTGCTCTCGGCCGCTGTGGACAAGCCCGGGGCCTACTGCCAGGCATCGGTGGCCAAGGCCTACGAAAAGATTGCCGCGGCGAAGATCTCCGTGTTCTCGAAGTGCGTGAAGCTCGGCCTCAAGGCGGGGCTTATAGACTCGACGGCACGGCTCGAGGGCTGCTTCGACGAGGTCATCAACGATTCCCGCGGTAGGATCGCCAGGAGCATCGCGAAGCTCGAAAGAGCCATCGGCGGCAAGTGCGGCCCTGTCCTTGACGATGTCTTCCCGGGTGCCTGTCAGGGGCAGCCCCAAATGACCCAGTGCATTGACACCCTGGTCGAGTGCCGCGTGTGCCGGACGCTCAACGCCATGGATGCGCTCGGCCAGGACTGCGACGCTTTCGACGACGGCCTCTTGAACGGCAGCTGCCAGTAGGCGCCGCCGGCCGGCCTTCAGGCCGTGACCTTGAACACCTCGTCGTGCTCGCGGGCGCGCCGGCCCACCTTGATGCCGATCGAGTCGCCGCGTTTGGCCTGCTCGACGGCGGCGTGTTCTATCTCGATCGAATCCACCTTCGCGGTGAAGTCGGTCGTGTGGCCTTTGAGGTGAATGGTGTCGCCGACGGCGAGCGCGCCGTCGAGATCGATGGCGACCACGCCGATGTTGCCGAAATAGTGTGACACCTCGCCGATCTTCTGTTCGGCACCGCCCTGGCCCGCGCCGAAGATTCCGCCCAGCCAGTTCTTTATGGTTGCGAGCATATCCTTACCCTCCCTGCAGCGCGCACCTCGTTTACGCCCTGATATTGTAGTCCTTGGCCCGGCTGCTTACGAGCGGCCGGCTGCGCCCAGGCCCAGGCTTGAGCTTTCACGGCCGCATGGCTAGCAAGGCGGCAGGGTAGGCGAGGTAGGGATAGATGGCACAACTCTGTCAGGCATGGATCTACGTTAACGACATGGACCGCGCCCTCGAGTGGTACTGCGACGTGTTGGGGTTCGAGGTCTCGCGGCGGGACTACTACCCGCACTGCGTGGAACTCGCCGACGGCGGCGGCCTCACGCTGGGTCTGCATGAGACCGGGATCGAGACCCCCTGGTACCGGTCGGCCGGCCCGGGCAGCACCAAGCGCCCGGCCGAGGTGGACTACTGGGCCCAGGCCACCATCACGCTGGGCATACGAACCGACGACCTCGATCGGACCATGGAAGAGCTTGGCGCAAAGGGCGTGGAGTTCGTATATCCGGTGCCCTACGATTTCTACGACGGGCGTTGGGCCGCGATCAAGGATCCATTCGGCAACGTTCTCGAACTCATAGAGCTTAGCAAGGGCTAGGCGGCCCCGTGCAGGAAGATATCTCGCGGGGCCGGGCCAACTACACCCTCGGCGTTCTCTTCCTCGTCTATGTGATCAACTTCGTGGACCGCCAGGTCCTCGCGGTCTTCATCGGACCCATCAAGGAAGAGTTCGGCGTTTCCGATACCGCCATGGGGCTGCTTGTCGGTTTCGCCTTCGCGCTCTTTTACACGATCGCGGGCATCCCGATCGCGCGCTGGGCCGACCGCGGGAACCGCCGTTCGATAATTGCCCTCGGGCTCACGGTGTGGAGCGCGATGACGGTGGCCTGCGGCCTGGCGCGCAGTTTCGTGCAACTGGCGCTCATGCGGGTTGGCGTCGGAGTGGGCGAGGCCGCCGGCAGCCCGCCGGCCCACTCCCTGATCTCCGACTACTTTCCGGTGGAGCGGCGCGCCACGGCCATGGGCATCTACTCCTGGGGCATATACGTCGGCTCTGCCGTGGCTTACCTCGGCGGCGGTTACCTGAGAGCCCATTTCGACTGGCGAACGGCATTCATCGTTCTCGGCATCCCGGGGCTCCTCGTGGCCCTGGTCGTCCGCTTCACCGTGCGTGAGCCGCCACGCGGTCACTCCGAGCAGGGCGAGGTCAAGGCCGAGCCCACCACCTTCGCCGAGACCCTCGGCTATCTTCTTTCATGCCGTTCCTGGGTCTACCTGGTCGCAGGCAGCTGCTTTCTCTCGCTCACCGGTTACGGGGTTCTCATGTGGGGCTACGAGTTCTTCGGCCGCGTTCACACGATGCCGCCGATGACTATCGGCCTGTGGATGGCCGCCATCGTCGGTTTAGGAGGAAGTATCGGGAGCTATAGCGGCGGGGTTCTGGCCGACCGGCTCGGACGGCGCGACCCGGCCTGGTACATGCGACTGCCGGCCCTGGTGACGCTTCTCAGCCTGCCTTTTGCCGTGCTGTTTCTCATGACCGACTCGAGCCTTGCCGCGATGGCCTTCTTCTTCGTCTTCTACGTGCTGGCCAACTTCTACGTCCCGGCCATGCACACCATCAACCAGAACCTCTCCAAGCTTCGTATGCGCGCCACGGCCGCCGCCATCCTCCTTTTTATAGTCAACCTCGTCGGCGCCGGTGTCGGGCCCTTCGTCGTGGGTCTCCTCAACGACCTGTTCTCGGCCAGCTACGGGCCCGAGGCCATACGTTACTCGCTTCTGAGCGTGTCCCTGACGGGCGTGTTCGGGGCCGCCCTCTTGGGGCTTTCCAGCCGCCACCTCGGGGCCGACCTTGCCCGTGCGCGTGACTGAGCCCGGCGCCTGTGGGAGAAATCGGCCGGCGGGACCCGTCATGTCCATAGAGCACCTTTCACCCAAGAACAGCCCCGAGTCGGTCGCCGAGGTCCTTGCCCGCGACGGCTGCTGTGTGATCGATCGCCTGGCCGTGCCCGGCACGCTCGAGCGCGTACTCGAAGAGATGACGCCCTATATCGAGGCCACCCCCTACGGCCCCGACGAGTTCAGCGGTCTCAACACACGGCGCAGCGGCGGGCTGGTGGCGCGCTCGCCGGCCGCGCGCGACTTCGTCATGCACCCGAAGATCCTCGAGGTGACCGGCCAGGTGTTGAAGGACTCGACCAACTTTCACTTGCACCTCACGCAGATCATCTCGCTGGGGCCCGGCGGCAAGGCCCAGGGCGTTCACCGCGACCAGTGGGCTTTCGACTTCTTCGACTTTCCCGGCGGCTACGAAGTGCAGTGCAACACACTGTGGGCGATTACGGACTTTACCGAGGCCAACGGCGCCACCCGCCTCATGCCTGGGAGCAACCATGCGGCCGACAAACAGCGTTTCGAGGTTTCCGACACCGAAGCGGCCGAGATGGAGGCCGGCTCGGTGCTTCTCTATACGGGCGCGGTCTATCACGGCGGCGGCGAGAACCGCACCGAAGAGATCCGCTACGGGCTCAACATCACCTATGCGCGCGCCTGGCTGCGCCAGGAGGAGAACCAGTACCTGACGGTGCCGCTAGAGACCGCGCGCACGCTCGACCCGGAGCTTCTCAAGATCATGGGCTACGCGCGCGGCGCCTACGCGCTGGGCTACATCGACGACATGCGAAACCCCATGGCGGCGCTTTTCGGCGACCGTGCCGGCGACGGCGGCGCTTCCGGCTACGGTTTTGGCGACATCTCTTCGGCCGAACTCGAAGAGAAGATGGCTCTTACTAAGGACGAGGCCTGATACGCGCCGTCATCGGGTGAGGCCAGAACCGCACTAGACAGTCGGTCGAGTACTTCTCTGCCATGGCCGCGCCCACGGGGCCGGCCATATCATCAGCCTCCGTTACCCTTACCTCGAACTCGGTTCCGGCTAGCCGGACCCTGGTGTCGGGATAGATGGTCGAAGAGGTGAGGTTCTTCACCGCGCGGCGTCCGAGGCGAAGATAGACCTCGTCGTCGATGACGACCAGCCACACCGGCGACCAGTGATCGCGGCCGCTGTCGCGCACGCTCAGGAACTCGAGCGTCGACTCTTCGCTGAAGGCGGCCGGCTCCCAATCTGATGCCTTGTGCTCTGATGCCATGCTCGCTCCCGTGGCCGTCGTGACAATGAATGCGGCCAGGAAAGCCGCCGGTAAGTTCCGCAAAGCTGCCATCCCGCAGTCTCTATACCACCCGTTTGGGGCTGTCTAAAACGCTTTTCTGTGCACGCCTGTATTGACAGCCGGCCAAACGCCGTGTTTCCTGGAACGGAGCGGACATTCGTCCGTATCAATAACCAGCATGGAGCAGGAAGCGCTGCTAAAGCGGGTTTGGCCCGCCAACCCGGAACCCGGCGCGGTCGAGGCGGCGCCCGCACGCGTGCTCACTCTCAGCTCGATGGCACAGGGCGCCATCGATCAGGGCTTCATAAGTACGGTCGCGATGATGGCGGGCATACCGCGCTCGGCCGAATTGAGAAGGATATCGGCCGAGCTGGCCGACGCCCGCGATCTGTTCGCGCGCCGGGGCTGGCTCGATGACCCGGCCGGCTACCATCGCCAGCCCAAACCGTTGACCAAATACTCGCTGGAACCGGCCAGGTTGTGGGCCGGGCTCAACCCCACCGATTACCAGCATCTCGTCTTCGAAAGCGGTTACAGGCCCCACCGGAGCGAACCCGGGCGCGAGCGTTGGTCGGACTACGAAGAGAACCGGCAGGGGCACGCTTATGTGTTCGAGCACGAGGGCACGAGGCGGCCCTGGCTGGTATGCGTGCACGCTTTTCTGATGGGCTCGCCGATGATGAACTTCTACGGCTTCGACGTCGACTGGCTCCACCATGAACTGGGTTTGAACATCATAACGCCGATCCTTCCTCTGCACGGACCGCGCAAGCCGGGACTGATGAGCGGCGGCGAGTTGATGTCGATAGACTACATGAACGCGCTGCACGGTTTCGCCCAGGCGACCTCGGACCTGCGCCGTACCATCGGCTGGCTGCGCGAACGCGGCGCGACCAAGGTCGGGCTCTATGGCCTATCTCTCGGCGCCTACAACTCGGCCCTGGCGTGTTCGCTCGAAGACGACCTCGAGTGCGTTATCGCCGGAATTCCCGTCATCGACTTCACGTCGATGGCGCGCGACAACGAGAACCTTATCACGCGGGGACGCCGGGATGCCGCCGGCCTGGACTGGCAGCTCATAGACGACGTCATGAGCGTGGCCGCACCCCTCAGGCTCAAGCCGCGCGTGGCCGCGAACCGGCGCTTCATCTTCGCCGGCCTGGCCGACCGCATGGCCCCCCCGGCCCAGGCCCGCTCGCTGTGGCGGCACTGGGAACGCCCCGAGACCCACTGGTACCAGGGCAGCCACGTGGCCTTCCGCTGGGCCGGCTCGATACGGGGTTTCGTCGAGGGCGCCCTCGAGACCAGCCGACTCATCTAGTCCCTTCGCGCCGGCCGGGGCCTCGACAGACCGGCCCCGGCTGTGGTACACGAGCCGGTTACCTCGATGTCCACCTTCTACGATAGGCTAAGCGGCGCCGACACCATGTTCCTGGTCATGGAGGAATCCTCCGTGCACATGCACGTGGCCTCCGTGCAGATATTAGACGGCGAGCCTTTGCGCGGGGCCCACGGCGAGGTCGACTTCCTGAAGTTCAGGCGTTGCATAGAGTCCAAGCTGCCGATGGTCCCGAGATACCGGCAGAAAGTCCGCTTTACGCCAGCTGTGGGCACCCCGGTATGGGTCGACGACCCGAGCTTCAACCTGAGCTACCACGTTCGCCACAGCGCACTGCCCAAGCCGGGGACCGAGAAACAGCTCAAGAACATGGCCGCCCGCATCATGTCCCAGCAGTTGGACCGCACCAAGCCACTATGGGAATCCTGGTTGGTCGAGGGGCTCGATGGCGGGCGCGTGGCCGTCATCACCAAGGTCCACCACTGCATGATAGACGGAGCCTCAGGCGTGGACCTCAGCCACATCTTGATGTCGCCCAGTCCCGATTATGAGGAACCGGCCGAGCTGGCCCCCTTCGAGGCGCGCCCGGCGCCCTCCGACCTGCAGCTCATTGCCGACGAGGTTGCCCGTGTGGCGGGACTACCGCGCCGCATGCTCGATGGCCTGGCCCGTTTCGGCCGTGAAAAAGAGGACGTTCTCGAGGAGGTCACCGTGCGCGGCAAGGCTCTCCTCGATCTGGTCGCAGACGGCATGGGCGCCGGCGACGACGCCACCCACGACCAAGAGATGGGACCCCACCGCCGTTTCGACTGGTTGGAGATGGACCTCGACGAGGTCAAGCGGGTACGGCGCGCGCTCGGCTGCACGCTCAACGACGTCGTGCTGGCCACGGTCACCGGCGCGGCGCGCGACCTGGTGATCCGCCAGGGGGATGATCCGGACACCCGCCGTTTCCGTGTGTCGGCGCCGGTCAGCGTTCGCAAAGAGGAAGAGAAGGGCACGCTCGGCAACCGGGTGTCGTCCTGGATCATAGATCTCCCGATCGCCTGCGAGGACCCGCTCGAGAGGATAGAGCTGCTCCACGAGAAGACCCGCGAGCTGAAACGCTCACGCAGCGCGCTCGGGGTCCACATGCTTATGCGCGCCGCCGACTGGACCCCCACCATGCTGCTCTCTATGGGCGCACGCGCGGCGCGTGGCCAGGTCGACATGATAGTGACCAACGTGCCGGGACCGCAGTTCCCGCTTTACATGGCCGGTGCCAGGACCCTGGCCCTGTACCCCCAGGTCCCGTTGATAGCGGGGACCTCGATGGGGGTGGCGATCTTCAGTTACGATGGCAAGCTGTGCTGGGGTTTCAACGCCGAGTACGATCAGCACCGCTTCTTGTGGAAGTACTGTGATGCGATCAGGGATTCATTCGACGAGTTGGCCCGTGCGGCCCTCACCCCCGAGACGGTCGCGCCCGTCGAGCTTGCTTCCGACGGCTAGCCGGCCCGCCGCAGGCCTTCTCGCTCTCCTCCTTCTTATAGCCGCCCCGGCAGCGGCCGCCATCGAGTGTCCCCCCGAGGCCCAAGAACTGACCGGACTGATCGGGCGGGGCTCGATCTCGCTCACGCTCGAGCCCGAGCCCTTTCGCGCCGGCACGGGCGTGTACGCATACCTGCTCGACAACCTGCCGGCGGCCGCCGCCATATCACGCGCTCTCGGCCTGGCCGCTTATGAGATAGATCCCCTGGCCGGCGGCCGTTTCGAGCTGCGCGACCGTGACCGCCTCGATGCGGTCTTTGGCGAGGTCGCCAGGCGTCCGGGCCTGGCCGCCTACCTCGGCGAGGGCCGCTACAAAGGCCGGCTGCTCGGCCGGGTGTCGGGGCGCGCCCTGGTCGTTGTCTGTTACGCGCCCTACGGGACGGACAGGGCAGGGCCGCTGATGGCCAACCGTGTCGAGACCCGTATACGTTTCGACAGCCCCTTCCTGCACGCCTTGGGGCGTGTGTTCGCCGTGCTCCTTCGCGGCCGCTTGACGGCCGTCATGGAAAGGCCGGTGGCAACGGCCCGGGCCACGGCCGAGGCCATCGAGGCCTCACCGGGCCTGGTCTATACGACCATGACCGCCGCCGCCGGGATCAGTCCGGAGGAGCTTCGAGAATACCGCCGCCGCTTCGGGCTCGAGTCCAAAGCCAGCCGAACACGATAGCGTCAAAGACCGGCACGCCGATCATCACGCGTCCGCGCAGGTACATGACCAGGGCGCCGGCCGGCAGCAGGAGGCAGAGGATCGAAACGGCCCGCCGGGACCTGGGTGAGTCGCAGGTCGGGGCGAACGAGAAGCCGGCCAGGGCCGCACCGATAATGAAGGGGGCCGGCTGAAGATCGTCGAAGACGGTCAGTTCAACGAGGCCGGCCAGGAAGACCGCGATCCCGGCCAGGCGCAGCGACACTCTGAACTCCGGCCAGCGCACCCGGTCATCCTATGACAAGGCGTGGCCGGTTGGTATGATCGGCGGTCATGACCCGTGTCCACATGGATTGAAGCGGCTGGTGGGGAGGCTCGCGCGCAAGGTCGGACCTTTTGTGTCCGCCGCAGTAACCAGTTCCGCCCTGGGGCGTGCCGCCGGCGCAGCCCGGGAGCTTGCCCGCCGGGCGAGCCGGCAGCCTCATCGGGTTCTCTACTTCCATCAGACCGACGATCCCTACAGCCATCTGGCCGCGCAGTTGCTCTCGCGATTTCGAGAGAACTTCGATGTCGAGCTGGACATCCATCTCGTTCCGGCGCCCGACGACGCGGCGGCACCCGAACGCGACCGGTTGATAGCCTATTCACGCAAGGATGCCGCCGATGTCGCTCCCTACTATGGGCTCGAGTTCGAGGACAGGGGCCGGCAGCCGGAAGAGGCCGCAAAGGGCAGGGCCGAGCGTATCCTGGCCTCAGCCCTTCGGTCCCCCGGGGCCGAAGAGGTCTTGGCCGAGGTGGGTTCGGCGCTGTGGGCCGGTGACGAGGAGGGTCTGGCCGGCTTGGCGACCGAATACGGCGAGGCCAGCGGGGCCGAGGCCGGGGCCGTCATGGCCGGGGGGGACACGCTTCGCAGAAAGCTCGGCCATTATCTAGGAGCCACCTTTTATCATGGCGGTAGATGGTATTGGGGCGCCGACCGGCTCCATTACCTCGAATGGCGGCTCGAGTGCCTGGGGCGCAGGCGCCGCGGCCCCGGTTTCCTCGTAGAGCCGCCCCCGGTTCAGGGCCAGCCGGGCGTTGGCCGGGACCAAACGCTCGAGTTCTTCGGCTCGCTGAGGAGCCCCTACACGGCCATAGCCATGGGACGTGTGCTCGAGCTGGCCGAGCGCAGCGGCGTCGAGTTACGCATACGTCCGGTCCTGCCCATGGTCATGCGCGGGCTGCCCGTTCCCAAGGCCAAGCGCATGTACATTCTGCGCGACGTCAAACGCGAGGCCGACCGTCTCGGCATCCCCTTCGGCCGAATATCCGATCCCGTGGGCCGGCCCGTCGAGCGCGCACTGGCCGTATACCCGCTGGCCGTCGAGCAGGGCCTCGAGGCCGGCTACCTTACGAGTTTCTTCGAGCAGGTCTGGGCCCACGGCGTAGATGCCGGCACGGACCGCGGGCTGCGGCGCATAGTCGAGGCGGCGGGCCTGAGCTGGCCCGAGGCCAGGCGGCGGTTAGGCCGTGACGAGTGGCGGACCGATGCCGAGGACAACCGCCGGGCCATGTTCGAGATGGGACTGTGGGGCGTGCCGAGCTTCCGGCTGAGCGGCCCGGGCGACCATGAGCCCTTTTGCACCTGGGGACAGGACCGTCTCTGGCTCATCGAAGCCACGATCGCGCGCCGTGCCGCTGTTGCCACGGCCGCCCGGCAGCGGGTCTGAGGAGGCGGTGGGGTGAAAGCGGCAAGGACAGTCTTCGTTCTCGCGATCTTGCTCACGCTCTTTATATGGCTGGGACTGCCGCGCTTGCTGGCGGCCTTCGGACTGCATCCCGAATGTGCGGCCTTCGCGGGCGACCTCGGCGGCCGGCGCGCGCTCATAGTCGCGACCAGCCACGGCGAGCTCGGCGCCGGCGGCAAGGCGACCGGTGTTGCGGCCTCGGAGCTTACCGCGGCCTACTACGAATTTGTCGACGCCGGCATGGAGGTCGATGTGGCCAGCATCGGCGGGGGACCGATACCCGTCGATCCGCAGACCATGTTGTGGCTGGTCCGTTCCCACTATGACGACCGTTACCTGGCCGATCCGGACCTCGGCGCCAAGGTGGAACATTCGGCGGCCGTGGGCGGTCTCGACCTGGCCGGCTACGACATCGTCTACCTGGCTGGCGGCTGGGGCGCGGCCTTCGACCTTGGCAACTCCGAAGAGCTGGCCCGCGGCATGACCGAGGCCAACGCGGCCGGACGCGTTATCGGCGGGGTCTGTCACGGACCGCTCGGGCTTCTCGGGGCCAAGGCGGTCGGCGGCGGCGCCCTGGTCGAGGGACGCCGGCTTACGGCCGTGACCGACAAGCAGGTGCGCGAGCTTGGCATCGAGGACACACCGCAGCACCCCGAACGCGAACTGCGCGCGGCCGGCGCGCTGTTCGAATCGACCACCGCCTTTCGCGACATCTTCGCGACCCGTGTCGTGCGCGACGGCCGGCTCATAACCGGCCAGAACCAGAACTCGGGGTGCGCGACCGCGCAGGAGATGATGCGCGCCGTGCTCGAGGGCGGCTGAGCCTACTGGAAGTGGGGGATGACCTGTTCGCCCATCAGCTCGATGGTCTGCATGACCTTCTCGTGCGGGACCTTGTAGGGATTGAGCAGGCACAGTAGCAGGTCGACGCCGGCTTCCTCGTAGGCGCGGCAGCGTTCGACGACCTCGGCCGGGTCGCCGACGATCACCGCGTTCTCGTTGGTCAGATACTCGAAGTCGAGCATCTCGTGCATGCCCTCTTTGACCAGCTTGTCGATCTCGCCGAGGTAGTCGTAGGTTCCAAGCTCGTGCTTCATCTCCTCGAGCCAGGCCGCCACCGAGCTTATCAGTTCGGTGGAGCGCTTGACGTACCAAACGAAACTTTCTTCCGAGGTCGCATAAGACTCGGCTGCCGTCGGCGCGCAGTTGACCATGGTAAAGGCGGCCGCCTGGTTGTTGATGGTCTTGCCGAGCGGCTCGGTGCACTCGGCGATGGCGGCGCGGTAGATGTCGATACGGCGCTTGACGTCCGCCGGCGGCGTCCCGACGCTGAACGAGCACAGCCCCATGCCCGCCTTTCCCATCATTGCGTGACCGCCGTCGCTGGCCGTGGCGCCGAATAGCGGCGGGTGCGGGTCCTGGATGGGCTTGGGCAGGACGCGGCGCTTGGGCATCGACCAGTGCTCGCCTTTGAACTCGTGCTCGTCGTTGGTCCAGCAGCCGACTATGTGGCCTATGGCCTCCCGCCACATTCCGCGGGTCTGGTCCGGGTGTATGCCGAAGCCTTCCAACTCGAGACGGGTCGCCGAGCGTCCGGTGCCGAAATCCACCCGTCCGTCCGAGATAAGATCAAGGACGGCCGCGGACTCGGCCGAGCGTACCGGGTGGTTGTAGGGCTTGGGCGCGAGCCGCACGCCGTAGCCTATGCGGATGCGCTCGGTGCGCGCCGCCACGGCCCCGTAAAGTACCTCGGGGTTGGAGCAGTGGGAGAACTCCTCGAGAAAATGGTGCTCGACCGTCCAGAAGGCGTGCCAGCCCATCCGTTCGCCGAACACAGCCTGCTCGATGACGTTCTTGTACGCTTCGTGCTCGGCCGTCGGGCTCCAGGGTCTGGCCACGGGTATCTCATAGAACAGTCCGAACCTCACCTGTGTATCCTCTCGTTTCGCTGGCGCGGCCGGGTCCTATCAGGGCCAAAGGGCTTGTCCAAGCCGCGCGAGGCTCTAAAACGGGCCGAAGGGCATGGACAGTCCCGCAACAGTGGTGTTAGTCTCGTAAGACGCCCTCCCTCGTTCGGGGGGTAGCTCGTGGACAGGTCCGCGTCCTTACTGTTGTGTCTCACCCTGCCGTCGCTGCTCGCTGTCGCGGGCGCGGCCGAGGCCCAGTTCGCCAGCACGACCAGCAGCACTTCGACCTCGACGACCACGACCACGACCATACCGCCGACCGGGGAGCTATGTCCCGATGGAGAAGGGCCCTGCATCGTCGGACAACCGGTCCTGCTCTTTGACGGGACCACGGTGGACCTGGGCTCGCGAAGCCTCATCATCCAGGGCGCCGGCAGCATCGACGTGGGAGCGGGGACGGTAACGATAAAGGCCGGCGACATAATAGTGAGCA
>CAYXZP010000055.1:15530-15848 GCA_964469485.1 uncultured Myxococcales bacterium
TCAAGGCGACGGCCTCCGGGCAGGGTGGCTACCTGAAGCTCGAGGCGGGCGGCGCCGTGGACCTGGACGGACGCGTCAACGCGCAGGGCAGCTATGCCGGTACGGTGATCATCACGGCCACCTCCGATGTTCTTCTCAAGGGGGACTTTCACATGCCCGGCACCTCTTCCGATTCCGACGGCGGCAACCTGGTCGTGAGTTCCAGTTCAGGGACGGTCGACCTGAGCGGCTCGATCGACGTCAGCTCCGGCGGCGAAGGAAGCGGGGGTGAGATAATGATCTCCGCGGGCGCCGACGTTTCCATACGCGGCGACATAG
>CAYXZP010000056.1:0-15044 GCA_964469485.1 uncultured Myxococcales bacterium
GCTGCAGTCGGGGTCAAGACCCCTCCCACAGAACCCTGGCCCGGGCTCATGCCGTGAGTCCGGCGCCCCCTGCAGGAGCGGCCTTGGCCGCGACGCGGCCGCTGCGGTCCGCGGGCTTCGATACAGGCCCGCTGTCGGGGTCAAGACCCCTCCCACAGAACCCCGCCCGCGCTTCGAAGTCAGATCGGGCGCGTCTCCCGTCGCAACGGCTCGGGCTTGGATTCACCGACGTCACCCCCATCTGCTGCCCGACATCCTCTCAGGGGCAAGACCATGCATGTCGTGTGTCCACAGTGCAGCGCCACCAACCGCATTCCTGACGAACGCTTGGGCGATGGCCCGGTATGCGCGCGCTGCAAGGCGCCGCTGCTTGAAGCTGCGCCCTTCGCGCTCGACGACGCGAACTTCGACACCTACATCGGCCGCACCGGACTGCCGGTCGTCGTCGACTTCTGGGCCGACTGGTGCGGCCCGTGCCGCATGATGGCGCCGCAGTTCGAAGCCGCCGCCCGACAGCTGCCGCAGACGGCCGCCGACCGACGACGAAGGCCGCTTCGTCCCCCACGAGCGGCTCGGCGTGAAGCTGGTCTCGATGGGTTTCTTCGTTGCCGAGGGCGCTCCACTCATCTGGCGCGGCCCGATGCTGACCAAGGCGCTCGGCCAGTTCCTCGACGATGTCGACTGGCGCGGCATCGACTATCTCCTCGTCGATCTGCCCCCCGGTACCGGCGACGTACAGATGACTCTCACGCAGAATCTCAAGATCGACGCCGGTATCATCGTGACCACTCCCCAGGAAGTGGCCCTTGCCGATGTCGAACGCGGCATAAAGATGTTCAAACAGGCATCGGTGCCGGTCAGCGGCGTCATCGAGAACATGAGCTATCACCTGTGCGCCGGTTGCGGGAAACGAACTGCGGTGTTCGGGGAAGGCGGCGGGCGGCGGGTCGCCGAAGAACACGGGGTGGCCTTCCTCGGCGGCGTTCCTTTGTTGAGGGCCATTCGTGAAGGCGGCGACGCCGGTGTCCCGTTCACAGCCGGGGCAGCCACCAACGAGGCCGCATCCGTCTTCCAAGCTCTCGCCCAGCGTCTTGTCGTGGAATTGCCGGTAGGCGAGGTCGGACATGCCTGAGCCGCAAGTTTCCCGCCAGGTGCCGCTAGACGGGGTCGGCCGTATCGTTGCCGTGGCCAGCGGTAAGGGCGGGGTCGGCAAGTCGACCGTGGCCGTCAACCTTGCCGCCGCCTTGAGTGCCGCGGGCCGCAGCGTCGGTCTGGCCGACATGGATATCTACGGGCCGAGCGCTCCACTGATGCTGGGTAGCTCCGAGCGTCCGGGTCCGGGCGAGGGCGAGCTGATCGGGCCGGTCACGGCCCACGGGCTCAAGGTCATCTCGATGGGCTTCTTTCTCGATGACAGCGCGCCGGTCGTGTGGAGAGGGCCGATGGTCATGAGCGCCACCAAGCAGTTCCTGCGCGGCGTGGCCTGGAGTCCCATCGACTACCTCATCGTCGATCTTCCACCGGGGACCGGCGATGCGGTGTTGACCCTGGCCCAGGAGGTTCCGGTCGATGGTGTCGTCGTCGTCACTACCCCGCAAGACGTTGCGCTCGCCGACGTCACGCGCAGCGCGGCCATGCTATCCAAGGTCAACGTGCCGCTGCTCGGCGTTGTCGAGAACATGGCGGGCTATGTCTGCGAGGACTGCGGTACCGCCGACGAGGTATTCGGCGGTCGCGATACCGCCGAGACCGAGGAAGAACTCGGAGCGCCCCTGTTGGCGCGCATACCGATAGTGCCGGCTCTGGTTACCTCGGGCGATTCGGGCACACCCCTGGTCATCTCCGACCCCGGACAGACGGCAAGCCTGGCCTTCTCGGAACTGGCCGGGCGTGTCGAGGAGGCGGTCAGCAGCGGCGAGCGTATATCGGTCCTGCCCGAGCCACAGTCCATCGAGCACGAGCAGGGCTCCGGGCTGCTGCGCATCGACTGGAGCGACGGTGAGAGCACCGCGTACAGGCTGAGGGGCCTGCGCGGCTGGTGTCCCTGCGCCATGTGCCAAGGCCACGGCGGCGGGCGTAACTTCGTCGACGTGACCGAACCGGTGCTGTCCAGCTTCGAGGGCGTGGGCCGCTACGGCCTCAGGCTCCTGTGGGCCGACGGACATTCCACCGGAATGTACTCCTACACCTACCTTCGCGAGCTGGCCGCTTATCCCGAGTGCAGACCCTGAGCGTCCGGCCCCCGGCCTTGTTCAGACCTTGGGTTCGCTCCACCAGGGATAGAAGTCCGGCATGTCGGTCCATGCGCTCATCGAGAAGCGTGGCGGACGTTTTTCGAGGAAACTCTCGACGCCTTCCCGCACATCGCCCTGCCGCCCGGCCCAGTGAATGGCCCTCGAATCGGCGAGATGCGCACTTTGCGGATCGTCGAGACCGAGCCCGTGCCAGAGCAGGGCCTTTGACAGGGCCACCGACACGGCCGATGTGTTGTCCGCGATCTCGCGGGCCAGCCGCTCGGCGCGTTCGAGCACTTCTGAGGCCGGCACTACGTAGTTGAACAGACCCGAGCCCGCTTCCTCGGCGGCTCTGAACACACGGCCGGTGTAGCAGAGTTCGGCCGCCTTGGAGATGCCGACTATGCGTGGCAGGAACCACGACGAGCAGGCCTCTGGGACGATGCCGCGGCGGGCGAAGACAAAGCCGATCTTGGCATCCTCGGCGACCACGCGGATGTCGGTTGCCAGCGTCATGGTTATACCGACCCCGACGGCGGGCCCGTTGATGGCGGCAATGAACGGCTTGCGCGAACCGAAGATCGCCAGCGCGACCTTGCCGCCGCCGTCGCGGTGGCGTGAGACAGCGCCGCTGCCGTAGCCCCGGCCCGCGTCGAAGGTGGACCCGCCCGCCGCAAGGTCCGCGCCGGCGCAGAAGGCCCGTCCCGAGCCCGTAATGATCGCGACGCGCACGGCGTCGTCGCGGTCGAGTTCGGCTATGATCTCGAGGAGTTCCTGCATCATGCGGGTTGTGAATGCGTTCAGTCTCTCGGGCCTGTGAAGCGTGATGCGCGCGACACCATCGCTTACCTCGTATTTTGTCTCTTTGAGTTCCATGGGGTCTTATTGGCATTTCGGCCTGACCGAGTGAAGCCTGCGGGTGCATGCCGGAAGTCGCGTCATGGCCGCGAACGTGTTAGCCGAAGCTGACGGAGACAAGAATGGACACACACAGCGAACGCTTGGAGATCACCGTGGGTGATGCATCGATGGGCGCGTATCTCGCGCGGCCCGACGACGGCACACCTTGCCCCGGCATACTGCTCTTTATGGAGGTCTTCGGGATCAACCAACACATACGTTCGGTGGTCGACCGCGTGGCGGCCGAGGGTTACGTCGTGCTGGCCCCCGATATCTTCCACCGCACCGGGCCGGGGGTCGAGCTCGGCTACGACGAGGAAGGGCTGTCCAAGGGCATAGAGATGATGGCCGCCGTGACGGCGACCGAGCTGCTCGGCGACATCGGGGCGGCGCTCGAGGCCCTGCGGGACAGGCCCGACGTAGGCGGGTCCGGGGTCGGAGCCATGGGCTTTTGTTTCGGCGGCCACGCGGCCTATCTCGCGGCTTGCGAGTTGCCGGTCGCGGCCACGGTGAGCTTTTACGGCGGCGGTGTGGCAGTGGCGGCACCGGGTGAGGAACCCCCGCCCACGGTGGAGCGTTCCGGCGGCATAAGCGGCAAGATCCTCTGTCTGTTTGGCGAGAACGACGACTACATACCGCTCCACCAGGTCGAGACCGTGCGCGGGGCGCTGGAAAAGGACGCTGTTGACCACGAGGTCGTCGTGTATCCTGGAGTGGGGCATGGGTTCTTCTGTGACGCACGCGAGAGCTACGATGCCGGTTCGGCGGCCGACGCCTGGGACCGTCTCAGGGCGTTGTTCGCCTCCGAGCTGGCCTGAGCCCTTACACGGCCGTATGAAGCACCGCCGGATCGCGTACCGCATATTCGTTGCCTCGGCGCTTATCTCGGTGCTGCTCGCGCCGCCTTACGCCGCAGCCCAGATAGCCGTACGGGAGCGGGCCGGCGGGCCTGAGCCGCGTCAAGCCATAGACCTCGCGGGTCCCGACGGGGCGGGCAACACATGCTCGAAGGGTCTTTACGCCGTCGACAGCCCGGTCGAGGGTGGCGGCAAGATCGTCGATCTACAGGGGCGCTTCAAGTCCATGATTAGTGCGGAGAAGAACGCCGACGGCAGCCTGGAGATCCGTTGCTCGCAAGACGACCCACCCACCGCGGGCCGCGACGACCGCTGAGGGACCGGACCGGGCTCCACCGACATCCTCATGCGAGGCCGGCTCATTCAGGTGGTGACGCTGCTGGTTTGCCTGCAGGGCCTGCCGGCTGGGGCCGCGACGGCAACCCTCGAAAATCTTGACGGTGACTCGGTGGGTTTCAACGATCCCACGGTTGTCGAGGCCGTGGGCGGCAACACGGCAACGACCCTCGGGGCCCAGCGGGTGTTCGTTTTCGAGAGGGCTGCCGGGCTTTGGGCCGACGAACTGGTCAGCGAGGTCGCCATCACCATCGGCGCCAGCTTCGAGGAGTTGACCTGTACCGCCGACAGCGCCCAGCTGGCCGCGGCCGCTCCGACGACCGTCAAGTTCGGCACCGACCTTTCCGACGCGCCGTTCGACAACACCGTGTATGCGATAGCACTGGCCAACAGTCTGACCGGGGAGGACCTCTGCCCCGAGTCCGGCTGCGCGGCGACGCACTACGACATCGAAGCCCAATTCAACATCAGTATGGACGCGGGTGACTGTCTCGGCGGCGTGACCTTTTACTATGGCATCGACGGCAACGCCGGCTCCAATCAGATCGACTTCCTATCGACGGTGCTCCACGAGCTTGCGCACGGCCTGGGCTTCATGACCTTCGTCAACCTTGCCACGGGCGCCAAGTTTTCGGCGACGGCCGGAAACGACACCTACTATTTCGACGATCCCTACATGCACTGGATGGAGGATCATAGTGAGTTGCTCCGTTTCCCGGACATGAGCGATACTCAGAGGCTCGCGGCCATCACCGACGACGGCGACCTGCACTGGGCGGGAAGCTACGGCACGGCGGCGGCGGCCGGGCTGAGCGCGGGCCGGGACCCGTCTAGCGGGCATGTGGGCATGTACGCGCCGGCCCCGGCCGAGTCCGGTTCTTCGCTCTCACATGTCGCCGAGGGTGTCACCCCCGACGAACTGATGGAGCCCACGAGCACCGAGACCCAGGATCTCACGATCACGCGCGCCATGCTGCGCGACACCGGTTGGCGGCTCAGCAGCGCTATCCCCTGCGGCGACGTGACCGGCGAGGGTGATATAACGGTCAGCGATGCACTGGCCATTCTCAAGACCGCCGTCGGGATCGTTGTCGAGCTGACCTGCTCCCCCACCGCTGCTGTCTGCGGCGACGTGACCGGCGAGGGGGATGTAACGGTCAGCGATGCATTGGCCGTCCTCAAGACCGCCGTCGGGATCAGCGTCGAGCTGACCTGCTCGGCCGCAACGACCACGACCACACTACCGCCTGCCGCCACCTGGACCGAGGTGCTGGCGGTGTTTTCCTCCAACAACTGCAATGTCTGTCACGGGAGCGGCGCGAGCGGCGGCCTCACGGGTCTCAACGACAGTTCGGCCGGCTACGCGGCGCTGGTGGGCGCCGCGGCGTCGGGTTGCAGCGGCAAGACCCTGGTCGTGGCGAGCGACCCCGACTCGAGCTACCTCATCGAGAAGGTCGAACAGAGCGCTCCGACCTGCGGCGACCAGATGCCGACCTCGCCCTTCACTGCGCTTTCGGCCGCCGATATCGAGACCATCCGTAGCTGGATAAGCGGCGGCGCCGTCAAGGACTGACGGCTGACGGTGCGCGGGCACCGCCTTCCCGGCTGATATCCTCCAACTCCCGGTGCCTGGTCTCGGGTAGGAACAGGACCGCCACCGCACCGACGAGCGCCAGTAGTGACAGCCACGAGGTGGCCGCGGCTATGCCGCCGAGCGTCTCACGGCTGGTACCGAGCAGCCACAGGCCGCCGGTCCAGCCGATGGTCTGGACGAAGTGGGCCCACCCGGCCGCGGTTCCCCGGTACGATGTCGGGAAGAGTTCGGTGGCGAAAGCCTTGAGCATGACCTCGCAGGCCATCCACATGAAAACGATCATCATCCAGCCGACCGGCAGCATCCAGCCCTCCCCACGGAAGAAACACCACACGGCCGCTGGAAAGAGGAACATGAATCCGGAGGCCACCGCGCGACGCCCCACGCGGTCGGCAAGCCGCCCGGCCACGACGCTGCCGATGACACCGACGGCGCCCGCCAGGATGATCATCGTGGCCAGGCGTCCCGGGCCCCAGCCGTGGTTCGTCAATATATAGTAGCCGTAGAACTGAAAGACCGAGGCGGCGGCAAGCGCCGAGAGAAGGGCCATGAGCGTCACCCCCAGCGTTCTGGCCGGGTATCCGGTGGCCAGGCTCAGCAGCGGTTTCAACCAGCCGGCCGTGCCGCCGCCTGTGTCTCCGTGCAGGTCCCGCTCGGCACGGTACAACTGGTAGCGCCGCGTCTCTGGGATGCTGCGGCGCAGAACCGGGAAGAGTGCCAGGGGCAGGAGTCCGAAGAAGTAAAGGGCACGCCAGCCGTAGGGCAGTATCTCGATGGACGAGAACACCCCCGCGCCGAAACCGTGCCCGCAGGCGGCCAGGGCTCCCATCATGCCAATGGCCCAGCCGCGGTGGGTGGCGGGGAACTCCTCGGTGATTATGACGACAGATGTGGCAGCCGCGGCCACCATGAAGGAGCGGCAGGCCATCTGCATGGCCACGAAGGCGGCCGGGCTGTTCATGAAGGCCGTCGCGCAGGTGGTCAGGCTGTAGCCCAACACCGATGCGAGGAATATGCGCCGGCGTCCCAAGCGGTCGGCCAGCGGCAGGACGAGCAGCGAGGGCAGGGCGCCGAGCCGTATAATTCCCATGTTACGGCCCAGATCGGCCTCGGCCATACCGAGATCCTCGGCGATGTACTTGAGCGCCGAACTCAGCAGCGACGCGTCGTACTGTTCGAAGAAGAGCGCGAGCGAAACGAGGCCCAGCAGGTTGAGCAGGCGCTTGTCGATCTCCGGGACGCTGCCGAGAAAGTGGGGGATCCACCAGGGGCGGTCCCGCCAGAAGCTCCGCTGGCTAACGGCGGCCATGCTCCGTTCCGGCCCTCTCTTTCATGGCGCTGGGTGTTGTTGCTAACATGGCCGGGCCGCGGCCATGCCTGAAGTGTTCAGCATCGATACCCACAGCTTCAAGGAGTGCGTGGAGATAACTTCCCGAGTCCGTGAAATCGTACGTTCGTCGGGCGTAGACAGCGGAACCTGTCATGTTGCCGTGCTCCACGCCACCGCGGCCGTCATCGTCAACGAGAACGACGACCCCAACATCGGCGTCGATCTGGTCACGGCCCTCGACGCAGCCATTCCCGACCATGCCGGTTGGCTTCACGACAGCGTCGATAACAACGCGCAAGCACACATCAAGGCGTCGATACTCGGGCCGTCGGAGACCCTCCCGGTCGCCGGCGGCGATCTCCTGCTGGGAACCTGGCAGGGCATAATGCTGGTCGAACTCGACGGGCCGCGCCGCGGCCGCCGTGTCGCTGTTACGGTTACGCCGGCAGTGTGACCACGATCTCGTCGTCGCGGACCGCCACCTCGAGTTGTTGCAGGCGTTTGCCCGCCGGAGGGCCGTCGATGCAGACGCCGGTCTCCACCTCGTATAGGGCGCCGTGGGTGGCGCACTGTAGGTAGCAACCGTCGGTGGAGAAGAACCGGTTCTCGACCCAGTCGAGCGACATGGGGATGTGCCGGCATTCGTTTACGAAGGCGAACAGACGCCCCTTGTGACGCACGACAAAGCCCTCGCGGTCCCGGTCGCCGTCACGGAAGACGAATTTGAGGCTGGCGCCGTCGCTCAATCGGCTGTCCTGGCCGGCGATTATCTCGGGCGCGTTCACCACCAAAGGCTAGCAGGGCGGCGCCGCCGCATCGAGGCCGGCGGCCGCCTCTGGCCAAACAGGGCCCCGCGATGATATGCGAACGCCATGGCCGGCTCCTCGAGACAGGCGGGGCTCTTGTTTCTGGCGCTCTTGCTGACCGCGCCGGTGGCTGCCGCCGACATAAAGCCGGGTGATGTCATCACCAGGGCCAACATCGAAGCGGCCGGCGAGTACCTGCCGCCGGCCGTGGTCAACATGCTCCTGTACGGAATGCGGATCGAGGTCGGCCCGACCGAGAGCTGTCCGTGGACGAAGGCTTTCTCCAAGGCGACCGAGCAGTACGCCTCGCAGGTGCGCCTGGCGGACGACAGGCTTGCGCTCGAGAACTACGTGGCCGGCATGCCGTTTCCGAGCATCGACGCCAACGACCCGGATGCCGCGTGGAAGGTCATGTGGAACCACGAACACAAACCGGCCTACACCGACGACGTCAGAACCGAATGGGTGGTCGAGAGCCAGACGGACACCGGTTATGTCGAAAAGATGTTTTCGTCGGATGTCTGGCGGCGCCTCAAGTGGGAGGGCCGCATCATTCTCGATCCGAAGCCGATTATTCCGCACTCACCGCCGCTCAGGTTCACGGAACAGTGGGGGCCTATGGTCACACCGTTCGACCTCAAGGGCACTTCTTTCCTGCTCTATCGCTACGACGAGGCACAGCGCGCCGACGACTCCTGGTTGTACCTGCCGTTCTTGAGACGCGTGAGGCGCTATTCCACCTCGGACCGGAGCGGGACGCTGTTTGGCGGCGACATCGACCAGGATTCGATCTGGGGGTTCAATTCCAAGCCCGAATGGTGGGATTTTCGCCTCATCGGGGAGAAGACGATCCTGGTGCCGATGCACGCCGGGACCTACGCGGACTTCGATATTTGGTGCGGCACCGACGGCAAGGCCAGCTGGGTCCCCTGCGTCAAGTGGGAGAAGCGCGATGTGTGGTTGATCGAGGGACGCCCCGTCAGGCTTCCGGTGTACGCTTTCGGCAAGCGCCACCTTTGGATAGACAAGGAGGTCTACAACGTCACCACCTCGGAGATGTTCGACAAGGCCGGCGAGCTCTGGAAGGTCTGGCAAAATGTCTTCTGGTGCGCCGAGTCCTTGCGTCCCGGACGCTCTTATCCCGACAAACGGCTGTTCACGCCGGCCGTGGCCATGATCGATTTCCAGCTCAACCACAGCTCGCGCATCACGCCGCCGGAAAGCTCGGTCAATCCCATGCTGCACGACTGGATGTTCGATACCGGCGAGGAATCCGACAACCTTCCCGAGTACTACACCGTTGTGAGCATAGTCGCCGCGGGTAACTGAGCCCCGGGCGGTCTATGGCGACCGGCAGGCCCACCTTAATATACGACGGCCAATGCCGCTTCTGCCGGCTTTGGATCGAGCGTTGGCGCGAACTCACCGGTGAGGCGGTCGACTACAGGACCTCGCAGGAGGCGGCGCCCGAGTTTCCCGCCATCGATGCGGCCCGCTTCGAGGCCGCCGTTCAGCTGGTCGAAGCGGGTGATGGCGGTCAAGAGGGGCGCTTGCGCGAGGGCGCGGATGCGGTCTTTGCCGCCCTCGAGCACGGCGGCCGGCTCTGGCCGGCCCGGCTCTACCGTGGCCTGCCGCTGTTCGCGCGCGCGAGCGAGCTGGCCTACCGCTTCGTCGCCGCCAACCGTAGCTTCGCCGCCCTCTTGACCGTGGCCTTGTGGGGCCGGGACACGCGCCGGCCGCGACAGGTCCGTGTAAGCGCGGTCCTGCTCTCGGGCATCGGGCTGGTCTACGCGATCGCGTTCGCCTCTCTTTGGGTGCAGATCGAGGGCCTGGTCGGTTCCGAGGGCATACTCCCGGCCGCCGGCTGGCTAGAGGCCGTCCACGAGCGCTTGGGTCCGCGGGCCTACCGTGCCGTTCCGACGCTGGCGTGGCTGGGGGCCTCCGATGCGGCCCTCAACCTGCTGTGCGCCGCCGGGGTGCTGGCCTCACTTGCGATGATCGGCGGCTTTCTTCCCCGGCCGGCCGCGATGCTCTGCTGGGTCCTTTACCTTTCCCTATATTCGATCGGCCGCGTCTTTCTCAGTTTTCAGTGGGACATACTGCTGCTCGAGTCGGGATTCCTCGCGATCCTGCTCTCGCCCCGGGGCTGGCGGCGAAGAAGGGTCCGCGATGTGGAACCGCGGCGGGCTGTCATGTGGCTCTTCCGCTGGCTGCTGTTCCGGCTGATGCTCTTGTCGGGGCTGGTCAAGTTGCTGAGCGGCGACCCGGCCTGGACCGATCTCGAGGCATTGGGTTTCCACTACTACACCCAACCCTTGCCCGCCTGGACGAGCTGGTACGTGCACCAGCTTCCCGGTGCCTTCCACGGTCTATCGACCCTGGTGATGTTCGCGATCGAACTCGTGCTGCCTTTCTTTGTGTTCATGCCCAGACGCCCGCGGCTGACGGCCTTCTGGGGCTTTGTCGTCTTCCAGTTGCTCATCATGGCCACCGGCAACTACACCTTCTTCAATCTGCTCACGGTCGTGCTTTGCCTCTCGCTTGTCGACGACCGCTGGCTGGCGCGCCTGCCCGGGGTCGGCGCGGCGGCGTCCTCGACCCGCGGCGATACGCTCGACGGCGGGCGGCCTCGGGCGGCCATGGCGGCAAAACTTGGCGTGGCGGCGGTCGTGGCCTGCATCGTCGTGATGAGCTCGGCTCAGTTCCTCTCCCGCATAGGCCTGCGGGCCTGGGTCCCGCGGCCGGCCATAACCATGGTCCGGGCCACGGCCCCCTTCCACCTGACGAGCAGCTACGGGTTGTTTTCGATAATGACCAAGACCAGGCCCGAGATCGTCATAGAGGGAAGCCGGGACGGGAAGCACTGGCAGGCTTACGAGTTCCGCTACAAGCCCGGCGACCCGCGGCGGCGGCCACGCTTCGTCCAGCCTCATCAGCCCCGCCTGGATTGGCAGATGTGGTTCGCCGCCTTCGGCGACTACCGCCGGCAGGGCTGGTTCGTGGCGTTCATGCGGCGCTTGGCCGCGGGTTCTCCCTCAGTGACCGCCCTGCTGGCGGTGGATCCTTTCGCCGGCCGGCCCCCCGAAAGATTGCGCGCCCGGCTCTACCATTACGAGTTCAGCTCACCCGAGGAACGGCGCGACAAGGGGATGTGGTGGCGGCGCCGCTCCAAGGGGATGTACATGCCGGAACTCAACTTTGCGCGTTGAGGCCTGCCTGATACAAGGCCGGGGCATGGACATCATAAGCGCCGACCGCCTCCTTACGACCACTCGCAGCGTACGAAAGCGGCTCGATCTCGACCGTGCGGTCGAACCCGGGCTTGTCGAGGACTGCATCCGTGTGGCCCTGCAAGCCCCGACGGGGTCGAACCGCCAGGGTTGGCACGTCGTGGTCGTCACCGACGAGGCCAAGCGCAAGGCTATCGCCGATTATTACCGCAAGGGTTTCGAGATCTATGCCGGGATGCAGGAGGATCTCTTTCCGCCGTTTCCGGCCGGCGATCTGCGTGCTCGCCAGATGCCGCGTGTCGTCGATTCGGCTTCTTATCTGGCCGCCAACATGCACCGTGCTCCGGTCTTCGTCATATTTTGCATTGAGGGGCGCGTGGAAGAGGCGGGCACCCTGGCGCAGGCCTCGACCTACGGGTCCATACTGCCGGCGGCCTGGTCCTTCATGCTGGCGGCAAGGGCGCGCGGGCTGGGCTCGGCATGGACGACCATTCACCTGTTCTTCGAGAAGGAGATATCCGAGCTGCTCGCCATACCGTCCGATGTGACCCAGTCGGTGCTCCTGCCGGTGGCCTACTTTACCGGGGATGACTTCAAGCCCGCCGCCCGTTTGCCGCTCGAGCAGGTCAGTTCCTGGGAAAGCTGGGGAGCGTCGCGCTGATCGGACGCTGGCTGAGCGCCCTTTCCGTATACCGGGACGCACGGCTCATATCGATAGTATTTCTCGGGTTCTCCAGCGGGCTGCCGCTGGCGCTGACCTTCGCCACTTTGAGCTTCTGGCTCAAGGAGGCCGCGCTCAGCAACACGGCGATCGGGCTGTTCGCCTCGGTCGCCACGCCCTACGCGTTGAAGTTCCTGTGGGCCCCGCTCATCGACCGGGTCCGCATGCCGCTGCTCTGCTCGTGGCTGGGCAGGAGGCGTGGCTGGGCCCTTACCACGCAGCTTGCGCTCATTGTTTCATTGTTGGGCCTCGGGTCGACGGACCCGACACGCGATGCGGGGATGACGGCGCTTTGGGCCTTCGTCGTGGCCTTCTGTTCGGCCAGCCAGGACATCGTCATCGACGCTTACCGTGTCGAGGTGCTCGAAGAGCGGCAGTACGCCGCCGGCGCGGCGGCGGTCGTCTTCGGTTACCGCATCGGCATGCTTGCCTCGGGTGCAGGCGCCCTGTTCCTGGCCACCTACGTCGGTTGGTTCGAGGTCTATGCGGTCATGGCCGCACTGGTGGGTGTCGGGGTGCTGACGGTCCTTGTTAGCCGGGAACCCGCCGCTTTCACGGAGTTCGAGGCGCCGCCGCATAGCGGCGGCAGGCTGGCCGGCGCGATGGCCTCATTTCAGGCCGCGGTGGTCGCTCCCTTTGCCGACTTCATGACACGGCGTGGGTGGCTGCTCATCCTGCTCTTCGTCATGCTCTACAAGTTCGGGGACGCTCTGGCCGGCGTCATGACCAATCCCTTCCTCATCGAGCTGGGGTTCAGCAAGGCTGAGGTCGCGACCGTGGTGAAGACCTACGGGCTGGCCGCCACGCTCGTGGGCGCGGCGGCCGGCGGCGCCTTGATGAACCGGATGGGATTGATCCCGTGCTTGTGGGTCTGTGGTGTCCTGCAGATGCTCTCCAACCTCACTTTCGCCGTGCAGGCCTGGGCGGGCCACAACCTGGCCATGCTCACCGTCACTATAGGACTGGAGAACCTGGCCGGCGGCATGGGCACGGCCGCGTTCGTGGCCTACCTCAGCAGTCTCTGCAATGTTGCCTATACGGCCACGCAGTACGCCCTGCTCAGTTCCTTCATGTCGACGGCCCGGACCTGGTTGTCGTCTTCGGGCGGTTGGTTGGCCGACCACATGTCGTGGCCGGAGTTCTTTGTCCTGACCACGGCTGCGGCCTTACCGGGTCTGGTGCTTTTGTGGATGCTCGGCCGTCTGCAGGGGCGGCCGGCCGCGTTGTCTTAGCTCGACTCGCCGGCGGCTTCGGACGCGGGGGCGAGCTTTTCCAGTCTGGTGGCGAAGTAACCGCTGTTGCCCAAGGCCTTGTTGCAGCTCTTGAGGTCAAGCTCTTTGCCTGCTTCCAGGAGCAATGTCGCCTTCTTGGTCTCAAAGTCTACCTTGACCGAGGATACGCCCTCGATCTTGCCGAGCGCGCCCTCGACCGCCGGTGGGCAGGCGGCCGAGCATGACATGCCCTCTATGGCTACGGCATAACGCTCGAGATGGTAATCGGAGAGGGCCTGTCCGGCGGGCAACACGAGGGCCGCTATGACTACGGCCGCGAAGACCGATGCTGCTGTTCTCATATGGCCTACCTAGCCTCGAAGCCCCGCCCACTCAACCAGGAACCGGTTCGCCTGATGGGGTTCCATCGTATAAGCAACGCGCCCCGGCCATGATCAAGCAGCTCGACCTCGACGCCATCGCCGCCCGTCTGACACCCTGGTTGCGCGAGCGCGCCGGCGCGGATGCCAGAGCTGCACATCTCAGGACGACGGCCGCGGGGCTGTCCAACGACACGGTGTTGTTCGAGCTCGAGGGTGGCAACGGCGGCCGCGAGGCGTTGGTCGCGAGGTTGGCGCCCACCGAACAGTTGGTCTTTCCCAGCTACGACATCAGCGTCCAGTACCGGACCATGGAGGCGCTTGCCGCCACGGCGGTCCCGGTGCCCGAGATGCGCTGGCTGGAAGAGGACCCGGCCGTAATCGGAACACCCTTTTACGTGATGTCGGCCGTCGATGGCGAAGTCCCGGCCGAGTTCCCGCCCTATCACGCCGAAGGATTCTGTTTCGAAGCGTCGCCGGCCGAGCGCGAGAGCATATGGTGGAACGGGATAGAGGCCATGGCCGAGGTTCACAAGGTCGATTGGCGCGCGGCCGGAATCGATCTTCTCGGCAGCCCCTCCACGCCGGAGAACGCCCTCGAGGCCCAACTCGCGTACTGGCGGGACTTCTTCGGCTGGGCACGCACGGCGGAGCCGCAGCCTCTCATCGAAGAGGCCGCGCGCTGGCTCGAGGATTCGCGGCCCCCGGACCCTCGAATGAGGCTGTGTTGGGGAGACTCACGGCTGGGCAACATACTCTACAAGGACCTGCGGGTGGCGGCCGTGCTCGATTGGGAGATGGCCTTCATCGGTGACCCCGAGGCCGACCTTGCATGGTGGTTGTTCCTCGACTGGCACCACAGCGATGGCTACGGAATAGCCCGCCTCGAGGGTCTCCCCGGCCACGACGAGACCCTGGCGCGCTACCAGGAGTTGACCGGCCACCGAGCGCGCAACATCCACTACTACGAGGTCTTCTCCGCCTATCGTTTCGCGCTGATCATGGTGCGTGTGGTCGAGAACATGCGCGCCTGCGGGATCGACCTGCCGGTGCCGGACTTTGCCAGTAACAATCCCTGCACCAAGCGAGTGGCCGACCTTCTCGACCTGCCGGCCCCGGCCGGCGGCTACGCGGGATAAGTAAGGAGGAGGGGATGGGACGCTTTGACGGACGCATCGCGCTGGTGACCGGGGCTGCTTCCGGCATAGGGGCCGCGACCGCGCTGCGCATGGCCGGCGAAGGGGCCCTGGTCACCGGCATGGATCTCGCCGAGCCGGGGGACGGGCCGTGGCGGCAGGTCGAGGCTTGCGCTTCGTCGGCGCGCTTCACGACAGGCGATGTCAGTAAGGAGGCCGATGTCGAGCGCGTGATCGCTGAGACCGGCGCCCCCGACATCGTCGTCAACGCGGCAGGCGTGGCCAGCGGCGGGGCGGCGCGCGAGTGGC
>CAYXZP010000057.1:0-15017 GCA_964469485.1 uncultured Myxococcales bacterium
CCCGAGGAGTATTTCAAGATGCTCCTGTTCCTCGAAGAGGGCGACCATGTGGACCGTGACGAGGTGTTGCGCAAGCTCGTGTCCATTCAATACCTGCGCAGCGACCACGACTTCCACCGCGGGACCTTCCGGGTACGCGGCGACACCGTCGAGATCTTTCCCGTGTACGAAGACTCGCGGGCGCTTCGGGTGGAGTTCTTCGACGACGAGGTGGAGGCGATCCAGGAGATAGACGCCCTGCGCGGCAAGGTCCTGCGCCGTGTCGAGCGGCTTTGTATCTACCCGGCCAGCCACTACGTCACCCGCCCGGACAGCCTGAGACGGGCCATCGACAGGATCAGTGTCGAACTGACCGGACACCTCGAAGAACTACGCGCCGCGGGCAAGAGCCTCGAAGCGCAACGCCTCGAACAACGAACGCTCTACGACATCGAGTTGCTGGCCGAGATGGGCACCTGTCCCGGGGTGGAGAACTACTCGCGGCATCTTACGGGACGCGGGCCCGGAGAGACGCCCCATACGCTGCTGCACTACTTCGACGGCGAGTTCCTGACCTTCATCGACGAAAGCCACGTGACGGTTCCCCAGGTGGGCGGCATGTATCGCGGCGATCGTTCGCGCAAGGAAACGCTGGTCGAGTACGGCTTCCGCTTGCCGTCGGCCCTCGACAACAGGCCGCTCGAGTTCGGGGAGTTCGAGTCCCTGATCGGGTCCGTGGTGTACGTGTCGGCCACGCCCGCCGACCATGAGATGGAACGGGCCGGCGGCGCGGTAGTCGAGCAGCTGGTGAGGCCGACCGGTCTGGTAGACCCGGCCGTGGAAGTGCGCGAAGCGGGCAGCCAGGTGGACGACCTGCTCGAAGAGATTCGCAAACGAACGGCCAAGGACGAGCGTGTTCTCGTCACGACGTTGACAAAGAAGCTGGCCGAAGATCTTACCGACTACTACGCGGAGGTCGGCGTACGCGTGCGCTATCTGCATTCGGACGTCGAGACGCTGGAGCGGATCGAGATCATACGAGGCCTGCGTCGCGGCGAGTTCGACGTTCTGGTGGGCATCAACCTTTTGCGCGAGGGGCTCGACCTGCCCGAGGTGTCCTTGGTCGCCATTCTCGACGCCGACAAGGAGGGCTTCCTGCGTTCGGCCCGTTCCTTGATACAGACGATGGGCCGGGCCGCGCGCAACCTGAACGGCACGGTCATTCTGTACGCGGACACCGAGACGCGCTCGATGCGCGCCGCGATGGACGAGACCGACCGCCGGCGCGGCATCCAAGAACATTTCAACGCCGAGCACGGCATCGTGCCGCGGTCGGTGACCAAGGCCGTTGACGATCCCATCGTACGGATGGCCGAGGCGGACTACTACGCGGTGCCGCGGATCGAGGAAGAGTCGGCGGCCTATGGTGACGTCGCCGAGATCAGGCGCGAGGTCGAGTCCGTGCGCAAGCGCATGCGAGAGGCGGCCGACCGTCTCGATTTCGAGGCGGCGGCCGAGTTGCGCGACAAGGCCACGCGTCTCGAGGAGGTCGAGCTCGGGATCGATGGCTGACGCCGGCACGGCAAAGAGACCGAGTGCGCGCGAAGCGGCGCGCGCAAGGATCGCGGCCAAGGCGGCGGCGGCACCGGCGCGGCCCGGCGTCTACATGTTCAAGGACGCCGGCGGGCGCGTGCTCTACGTGGGCAAGGCCAAGAGTCTGCGGACGCGCCTGCGGAGCTACCTGCGCGCCGGCGACGGCCGCTACCAATTGCGGTTCCTTCTCGAGCGCGCCCGCGATCTCGAAACGCTTGTCACCGTCAGCGAGACCGAAGCCTTGATGCTCGAGAACAATCTGATCAAGCAGCACAAACCCCGCTACAACATCAAACTAAAGGACGACAAGAGCTACCTGTCGGTCAAGGTCACGACCAAGGACGCCTGGCCGCGCATCCTGGTGACACGCAAGATCGTCCGGGACGGCAACACCTACCTCGGCCCGTTCCCGTCCGCTTCCGGTCTGCGCCGGACCGTGGACACCATCCGTAAGGTCTTTCCGCTGCGTACATGCTCGGACCCGGTGTTCCGCAACCGCTCCCGGCCCTGCCTCGAGTACCAGATAAAGCGCTGCATGGCGCCATGCGTGCTCGAGGTCGACCGCGAGGAGTACCAACGCCACCTCGACGGCGCCACGAAACTGCTCGAGGGCAGGACGGAATCCTTGCTGGCCGATCTCGGCGCCGGCATGGAAAAGGCTTCCGGGTCCGAACGATTCGAGGATGCCGGGCGCCTCCGCGACCGTATCGCGGCTGTCCGCCAGGCGGTCGAGGGGCAGAAGGTCGTTGTTCACGGCGGCGGTGACCGTGATGTCTTCGGGGTCTGTAGAGAGGCCGGGTATATGGAAGTCGCGGTCTTGATGGTGCGCGGCGGTAAACTGGTCACGCACAACTCCTACTGTTTCGAGGACTTCGAACTTCCCGACGACGAGCTGTTCTCCTCTTTCCTCGGGCGCTTTTACGAAGGCGGACGCTTCGTACCCGACGAATTGCTGCTGCCGATCGAGGTGGAGGGCATGGCGGCGATTTCCGGATATCTCAGTGCCAAGCGCGACCGCGGACCGAAAGTGAAGGTCACGGTCCCGCGCAGGGGCGAGAAGCGAGCGCTCGTCGAGATGGCCCGGGACAATGCAGTTCATGCGATGGCCGAACGCGGCGACGAAGGGAAGCGGCGCGAGGCCATGCTCGAGGAGTTGAGCAAGAAGCTCGGGCTGGCCAGTACTCCGAAACGGGTTGAGTGCTTCGATATATCGCACGTCGGCGGTGAGGCGGTGGTTGCATCCATGGTCACCTTCGACGAAGGGCTGGCCGACAAGGACGGTTACCGGCGCTACCGTTTGCGGGGCGTGCAGCGCAACGATGATTTTGCCGCCATGCGCGAAGTGCTCGGGCGCAGGCTCGAGCGCGGCCGTGAGGAGGGGGGTCTTCCGGATCTCATGGTGGTCGATGGCGGCAAGGGGCAGCTCGCCGTTGCGGTCGAGGCGATGCGGGAGTTGGGCATAGAGGGCGTGGAGGTCTGCGCCCTGGCCAAGGAAAAGGTCAGGGGGTCGGCGACCTCCTCCGAGATCGAGCGGATCGAGGACCGGGTCTTCAGGCCCGGCCGTTCGAACGCCATCACCTTCCGCCGTAACTCACCCGCTCTGTTCCTTTTACAACAGGTCCGTGACGAGGCTCATCGCTTCGCCATCGGCTTCCACAGGTCCTTGAGATCGAAGGCGCGGTTGCGCTCGGGGCTCGACGACATCGCCGGGGTGGGTCCGGCCAAGAGAAAGGCTCTGCTGGCCCGTTTCGGTAGCCTCACGCGCGTGCGCGCGGCTAGCGAGCAAGAACTCGCCGAGACTCCGGGGGTGTCGGTCGGGCTGGCCCGGCGTATCCGCGCCGGGCTCGGCGGCTGAGCCATGACACAGCTGTAATTTTCAGGCGTCCGCCTGTTGCAGCCCCGCGCTTCGCAGTCATCTCCTTGAAGCAGGGAGATGGCCGCTCTGTATCTGATCACGGCGACGGTGCTGGCCCTACAGTGGCTGGCAGCCGACACCTGGTTCGCACCGCGGCCCGCCGGCTGTGATGTGGTCCACCTCGTCTCTGAGGACGGGAGTTCGAGCCGTTTCAGGCTGGAGGCGGTGGTTACGGAGGCCATGAGGCCGACGCGCTCGGGCGGGCGCATGGCCGTCGAGGCGGTCTCGGTGCGCGAGGGCGATGGTGAGGTCAGACCGGTTTGCGGCCGCGTCCTCGTTCATGTCCGGCGCTTGTCCGAGGCCTGGCGCCCGGGCCGGCATATACGGCTGACGACGCGGTTGCGCTCCATAACGAACTTTGGAAATCCGGGGGAGTTCGACTGGGCCGGCTGGAACGCACGGCGCGGCCGCTTCGCGAGCGCCTTCGTATGGGACGGCGCCGAGATAGAGGCCGTCGATGACGCCGGGCCCGAGCATGTCCGCCTGGGCCGCTTGGCGCGGATACGCGAGCAGGTGGCTTCGCTCCTAGCGGTCCACGAGGGCCGCAACGGCCAGGCCGCCGCTCTCGTGCTGGCCTTTCTGGTCGGAGACCGCAGCCGCATCACGCTGCAGACCACCCCGGTCATGCGGGATGCGGGCCTGGCCCACGTTCTGGCCATCAGCGGCATGCACATGGGCATGTTCGGAGGGTCCTTGTTCGCCCTGGTGTCCTGGCTGGCGGGCCGCAGCCCGGGCTTGCTGCGCCGTTATGACAAAAAACGCGTGGCCGCCCTGGCCGCTTCGGTGGGGCTGCTCTGCTACGGCCTGCTCGCCCTGCCATCGGTCTCGGTGAACCGGGCCCTGGTGATGTCCCTCCTTTATATGTTCACGGTCTGGCGGGGGACGGCCGCTAGCTCCGCGTTGGCCCTGGCGCTGGCGGCCCTGGTCTGCGCCCTACTCGCGCCGGGTTCGGTAACCGAGGTCGGTTTCCAACTTTCCTTCACCGCGGTCGGCTCGCTCATCGTCTATTCGTCTCTGTGCGCGCGAGTGACCGCGGGCCGCAGTGTCTGGTCGAGGCGGGTCGCGGAGCTGGCCGGAGCCGTGGTGGTCTGTTGGTTGGTGACGATGCCGTTGCTGGCGCAGCACTTCGGCCGCGTATCGCTCGTTGCGCCCATGGTCAATCTCTTGTGCACGCCGCTGGTCGGCTTGGCGCTGCTTTCCTCCGCCGCCGGTGTTTTGCTCACACCCCTGCTCCCACCCTTGGGTGGTCCTTTGCTCGCCATCGGGGTGGGCGCAGCGCGCGCGGTCATCTGGGTGGCCGACCGGGCCGCCTCCGTGCCCCAGGCCGCCCTCGACCTGCCCGCGCCGGGTTGGGGTCTTACGGTCTCGCTGATCGGACTGGTCTTGGCGGCCATGATGCGACCTGACCGTCGCCGGGTCTTCGTTGCGGTGGCAGCCATCTCGGTCTTCCTGTTCGCGGCGGCCGCCTACCATGATCGTTACCGTGATGACCGCCTCGACGTCGTCGTCGTTTCGGTGGGACACGGCGATGCGACCGTGGTCCGTCTGCCGGGAGGGTCCACCATGCTGGTCGATGGCGGCGGTCCCGGACGCGGCCGTATCGCCGTGGCACCGTTGCTACGACGCATGCACATCGGTCGCTTGGACCTCGTCGTGGTCACCCATGTCCACCGTGATCACTGGGGCGGTTTGCAGGACCTTCTCGGGCCGGACGACGGTCGCTCCGCTATCGAGGTCGGTGAGCTTTGGTACCCGGCCGGGGACTGCGACTCGGCCGGCTTCGCCGGGCTTCTCGCGGATCTGGCCGGCCGCGGCACGGCGCTGCGGGCCGTCGGTTCGGCGCCGGCCAGCCCCGTGACCTTTGCCGGCTCCACGGCCCCTTGGCGGGTGGAGGCCCTGTGGCCGCTCGACGACAGCGGTCCCTGCGACTCCAACGACCGCTCGGTCGTGCTCTGGATAGAGCACGGTGGCCACGCCGTGATCTTGGCGGGCGACATCGAGGCCGCCGCCGAAAAGGGCGTCATCTCGCGCTGGCGCGAGCGCGGGCTTGGCCGTCCGCTAGTGCTCAAGGTGCCCCACCACGGCAGCCGAAGCTCTTCCTCGGAGGACTTCGTTGCGGCGCTTGCGCCCCGGCTGGGCGTGGTGTCGAGCGCGCGCGGCCGCCTCTACGGCCTGCCCGACGACGAGGTGGTGGACCGCTACCGGGCCCACGGGATCCGCTTGATGATGACGGCCACCGAGGGGGCGGTCCGCTTCCATCTCGAACGCTCCGGCCTGCGCCTCGAGCGTGCGGGACCTCGTTGACTCCGGGGCCTTTTCGCCGATAACTAGTGCGCCCTTCCGCGATCGATCCCCCATGGCAACGAGTTCGGTAAAAGGTTTTCGCGACATACTGCCCGACGAGGCCGCAACCCGCCGTGCCGTGCTGGACTCGGCCAGCGCGGTGCTGGCCAGCTACGCCTACCGCGAAGTCGAACTGCCGATGCTGGAACGCGGCGAATTGTTCGCGCGCACGATCGGCGAGAGCACCGACATCGTCGAGAAGGAGATGTACGCTTTCGAGGACCGCGACGGCAGCCTGCTGGCGCTGCGCCCCGAGGGCACCGCCTCCCTGGTCCGCGCCTACATCGAGGCCGGTCTGCCGCGCTCGCTGCCGGTGGCCCGGCTCTATTACCAGGGGCCGATGTTCAGGCGGGAAAGGCCGCAGAAAGGCCGCTTCCGCCAGTTCACACAGATAGGCGCCGAACTGATAGGCCGCGACGATCCGGGGGCCGACGCCGAATCGGTGTGCCTGGCCGTCGACATATGCCGCGCAGCCGGTCTCACGGGCTTCCGTATCGAGCTCAACTCGCTGGGCGACTCCGAGTGCCGGCCGGCTTACCGCCGGTCCTTGATCGACTACGCGCGTGGACGCAGCCGGGAACTGTGCGAGGACTGCCGGGCCAGGCTCGAGCGCAACCCCCTGCGCCTTCTCGACTGCAAGGTCGAAGCTTGCCGGGAGGCGATGCGCTCGGCCCCGGTGATGGCGGAACATCTGTGCGCGCCCTGCCGCGAACATCACGACGCGGTTGTCGAGATACTGGCCGTGGCCGGGATCGAAACGGTCGCGAGGCCTTCAATGGTGCGCGGTCTCGACTACTACTGCCGCACGGCCTTCGAGATAATCGCCGACGGTCTCGGTTCGCAGGATGCCGTAGGCGGCGGCGGCCGCTACGACGGCTTGGTCTCGGCGCTCGGCGGTCCCGAACTGGCCGGGGTCGGATTCGCTCTCGGGGTTGAACGCATGTTGATGGCGGGCGCGTCGCAGGCCACCGGGCCCGTGCCGGAGATCGTGGTGGCTCCGGTGTGCGCCGAAGCCGCGGCGCCGGCGGCGGCCCTTGCCAGGCGGCTGAGGATGGCCGGTCGAAGGGTCGAGCTCGGTGCGGCCGACCGTCGCCTCAAGGCGCAAATGAAAGGTGCCGGCAAGGGTGGTGTGGCCTTCGTCGTGATCATCGGCGAGCAGGAACTGGCCGCGGGCAGCGTGACCGTGCGCGATATGGTCGCGGGCCGGGATATGCCGGCCTGTTTCCCTTTGGCGGCCCCCGGCGACGAGGCGATCTTGGCCATGGAGGGCCCACGGCAAGGTGAAGCGTAGCTGCTACTGTGCCGAGCCTCGCGAGAGCGACGTCGGCAAGCGATTGCTGGTGCAAGGTCGGGTCGATACGCGGCGTGACCACGGCGGTGTCATCTTTGTCGACCTCCGTGACAGGAGCGGTCTGCTCCAGGTCGTCTTCAACCCCGAGTTGAGCCCCACGGCGCATGAACTGGCCGGCAGCCTGCGCAACGAATACGTCATCGAGGTCTCCGGGGAGCTGGCCTATCGCAGCGAGGAAACCGTCAATCCGGAGATGCTGACCGGGCGGCTGGAGTTGATGGCCACCGAGTTGGAGATCCTCAACAGCGCCGAGCCGAGCCCTTTTGCCATCGACGACGACGAGCGGGTCACCGAGAACGTGCGCTTGTCCAACCGTCATATAGACCTGCGCCGTCCGGCGATGCAGGCCAACCTGCGTGCCCGCCACGAGGCCTGCCGGATCACCCGCGAGCATTTTGACGCCGACGGCTTCATGGAGGTCGAGACCCCCATGCTCACGCGCAGCACGCCCGAGGGCGCGCGCGATTACCTCGTTCCCAGCCGCACGGTACCGGGCAGCTTCTTCGCGCTCCCGCAGTCGCCACAGCTCTTCAAGCAACTCCTGATGATCGGCGGCATCGACCGTTACTACCAGATCGCCAGATGCTTCCGTGACGAGGACCTGCGCGCGGACCGTCAGCCGGAGTTCACGCAAATAGATATCGAAATGTCCTTTGCCGACACCGAGGATGTCATGGCCAGCGTCGAGGGGCTCTTGAAGAAGCTTTTCCGGGAGAGAAAGGGCGCGAGCTTCGAGGAACCCTTCCGGCGTATGAGCTACGCCGAGGCGGTCGGCCGCTACGGTAGCGACGCCCCCGACCTGCGTTACGGGCTCGAGCTCGAGGATCTTTCCGAGGTCTTCGCCGGCAGCGGTTTCAAGGTATTCAGTTCGGCGCTCGCGGCCGGCGGGGCCGTAAAGGCCATTCGTGTCGAGGGTGGTGCCGGCATGTCGCGCAAGGAGATCGACGACCTCGGGGAAGTCGCCGCCGGGTTCGGGGCCAAGGGAATGGCCTGGATCAAGGTCGGCGACGACGGCTGGCAGTCCCCTATCGTCAAGTTCTTCTCGGATGGCGAGCGCGCTGCGCTGACGGACAGGCTGGGGCTGGCCAGCGGCGATCTCCTGTTGTTCGCGGCTGGCGAAGAGGCCACCGTCAACGCCGTGCTCGGTGGCCTGCGCGCGCGCGTCGCCGAGGACCGCGGTCTGATCGACCGTGACCGTCTCGAGTTCGTGTGGGTGACCGATTTCCCACTCGTCGCACTTGATGCCGACAGCGGCCGTTACCAGGCTCTCCACCATCCGTTCACGGCGCCACAGGCCGGGCATGTCGATATGCTCGAGAGCGATCCGGCGGCCGTAATGGCCGATGCCTACGACATCGTGCTCAACGGAGTGGAGCTTGGCGGGGGCTCGGTGCGTATACACAGGCCCGAGGTGCAACGGCGCGTATTCGCGGTACTGGGTATCGCAGAGGACGAGGCCGTCGAGAAGTTCGGGTTCTTGCTCGAGGCCCTGGCATCCGGCGCGCCACCTCATGCGGGGCTGGCCCTCGGGCTCGACCGCGTTGTCGCTATGCTGACCGGCTGCGACTCCATCCGCGACGTGATCGCCTTTCCAAAGACACAGCGTGCCGCCTGCCTTCTAACCCGCGCGCCCTCGGCGGTGGACGCCGGACAGCTCAGGCAGCTCGGGCTCAGAAGCGGGGGATGAGCGTGCGCGCCGTAGCCGCGGTCACGATGCTCGCGCTGGCCCTGACGGGTTGTTCCGCGAAAGCCGTCCCGTCTTCCGGACAACAGATACGGCGGATAGCGGTGTTGCCCCTGGCCTACCGTGATGACCACGAGACGAGAAAATGCGACCTGTGCCCGAACGACATGGTGCTGGCGGCGACCTCGCGTGACGACGCCATGCTCGTGACCGCGTTCTTCTACGAGCACTTCACCCGTCACCCGCGGTTCTCCGTGATCCCGTACGCCGAGATCGAGACTGCGCGCGGCGCGGACATGCGCTCGACGCTAGCGGGTCTCGGTGAGTGGTCCCGCACCGATGCCGTGCTCGTCGGCGCGCTCCTCGAACTTCGCCGGCCGGGCAGCGATGGCGGCGCCGGGCCGTGGCCGGGCGCCGCCATTTATGCCGCCCTGCTCGACAGGGACAGCGGGCGGACGCTCTGGTCGTCATTCCTCGACACCGACGAACAGGCCGGTTCGGCGGTTGCCGGCCGCTGGCAGGGGATCGTCGAGGGCAAGGACCCCATGCCCGCGCGAGCCGTCGACATCGCCCGGCAGCTGGTCGGCCGCATGGTCGATGATCTCGCCGGGCGCGTTGACTGAGGACGGGGCGGGCGTGGGCGAACTGATAGACGGCAGATCCCTGGCCGAGGGCATACGCACCGACCTGGCCGCCCGTATCGAACGGCGCCGGAAACAAGGCGCGCGCGTGCCGGGACTGGTGACGGTGTTGGTCGGCGATGATCCCGCCTCGCGCGTTTACGTCGGTCGCAAACAGAAGGAATCGGCGGCCGCGGGCATGAACGCGGAATCCGTGGAACTCGGTGCGGACACCGCGCTCGATCGGTTGGTCGCGGAGATAGAGATCCAGAACGAGCGTTCCGATATCGACGGCATTCTCGTCCAACTTCCGCTTCCCGGCCATCTCGACGCTGCGAGAGTGCTGGCGGCGATAGACCCGGCCAAGGACGTCGATGGTCTCCACCCGCTCAACCAGGGCGCCCTCATGAGCGGACGTCCCGGGCTCAGGCCCTGCACGCCGGCGGGTTGCATGAGGTTGATCGATTCCACCGGCGTCTCGTTGGAGGGCAAGCGGGCTGTCGTGATCGGACGCTCCGTGCTCGTGGGCAAGCCGATGGCGGCCTTGCTGTTGGAGCGCAACGCCACGGTAACGGTCTGTCACTCACGCACGGCCGACCTTGCCGCCGAGGTCTTTGCCGCCGACATCGTGGTGGCGGCCATAGGCCGCCCCCGGTTGATCGAGGGAGACTGGATCAAGGAAGGCTCCGTCGTCATCGATGTCGGCATGAACCGGGTCGACGGCGAGTTGGTGGGCGACGTCGACACCGAACCTGCTCGCAGCAGGGCCGCCTGGATCACGCCGGTTCCCGGCGGGGTGGGGCCGATGACCGTCGCCATGCTGCTCGCCAACACATACCAGGCCTGCACCGGGCGCGACGGGGGCTCGGATTGAAGCGCACGACCCTGCACGCCGAACACCGGGCGGCGGAGGCACGCATGGTCGATTTCGCGGGATGGGAGATGCCGGTCCAGTACCGCTCCATCGTCGCCGAACACCGGGCCGTGCGGACCAGTGCCGCGATCTTCGACGTCGGGCACATGGGCGAACTCGAGATATCCGGGACCGAAGCTGCCCCCTGCTGCGCCCGCCTGATGAGCAACGACCCCTCGAGGCTCGAGCCCGGGCGCGCACAGTACAACTTGATGATCAACGAGAGCGGCGGAGTCGTCGACGATGTTATCGCATACCGGCTGGCCGGTGACCGCTTCTTCGTGTGTGTCAACGCGTCCAACACGGCCAAAGATCTCGAGTGGATCCGCGAACACGCGATCGCAGGGGCGGCGATAAGCGATCGCAGCGACGACTTCGGTCTGATCGCGCTACAGGGGCCCGCCGCCGCCGCTATAGCATCGGCGCTTCTTCCCGAGACCGCGGGGCTTGCCCGCTTTTCCTGCGTCGAGTCATCCTATGACGGCCGTCCCTTGATGATCGCCAGGACCGGCTACACCGGCGAGGACGGCTTCGAATTGTTCGTGGACAGCGGCTCGGCCGTCTCGCTATGGCGCGCGCTGCTCGCGGCGGGCAGGCGCAACTGCGGCGACGAGTTCGGCCCGGCAGGTCTCGGCGCTCGCGACACCTTGCGCCTAGAGGCCGCTCTGCCGCTTTACGGCCACGAACTCGGCGATGACATCGACCCCTACGAAGCGGGGCTGGCGTGGACGGTGCGGTTGGACCGCCCGGACATGAAAGGCTTCGAGGCGCTGAAAGGGCTTGCCGGGGGCGGGTCGCGCCGCCGGCGCGTGGGATTGGAGATAAGCGGCGGCATAGCTCGCCAGGGATGCGATGTGGTAAGCGGCGAGAGGGTCGTCGGAACGGTGACCAGCGGGACGCACAGCCCCAGTCTCGGGCGGGCCATAGCCCTGGCCCTGGTCGACCGCGGCGCCGGCGGCGACGAGTTCGGTGTGGTCGTGCGGGGCAAGACCTTGGCCGCCAACGTGACGGACCTGCCTTTTTATGTTACGCACGCGGCCGGTGGCCCGCTGTGAGAGCGCGGCCGGAGCGCGTGAGCTAGGCGAAGGAAGGATATGGAATTCCCAGACAACCTTTACTACACCAAAGAGCACGAGTGGGTCAGGCTCGACGAGGACGACGGCTCGGCCATGGTCGGTATCAGCGACTATGCCCAGGACCAGCTCGGGGACATCGTCTTCGTCGAGCTTCCCGACGCCGAGGACAACACCGTCGCCAAGGACGAACCCTTTGCCGTGGTCGAGTCGGTCAAGGCGGCCTCCGACATCTATGCACCGGTCTCCGGCGAGGTCATCGAGGTCAATGACGAACTTCCCAACAGTCCCGAGGTCATCAACCAAGATTGTTACGGCGATGGCTGGATGGTGCGCATGAAGCTCGCCAACAAAGAAGAGCTTGAAGAGCTGCTCGCCGCCAAGGAGTATCAATCCCACATAGACGAACTGACCTGAGTCGGGATGCGTTTCCTACCCCATACCCCGGCCGACGTTGCGCACATGCTCAAGACCGTTGGGATGGCCTCCACCGGCGACCTCTTCGCCCAGGTTCCCCGCTCTCTGCGTGACACTGCGTCCCTCGACCTGCCGCCCGGGCTCGGCGAGGATGCGGTCCTGGCGGCGCTCGAGGAGCTGGCCGGGCTCAACACCGCGGCCGACAGCTTCCAGGGCGCGGGCGCCTACCGCCACTTCGTGCCGGCGGCGGTCTCGCAACTGCTGTCGCGTTCCGAGTTCGCGACGGCCTATACGCCGTACCAGCCCGAGGTCAGCCAGGGCACCCTGCAGGCCTGTTTCGAGTTCCAAACCTATGTGTCCATGCTGACGGGCCTGCCGCTGGCCAACGCGAGCCTCTACGACGGCGCCTCGGCGCTGGCCGAGGCGGTCCTCATGGCGCTTCGGGTCGGCAAGGGACGACGACGCGTGCTGGTCTCGAGGGCCGTCCACCCTGAGTACCGGCAGGTGGTAGCGACCTATCTCGAGGGTTCGGGCCAGGGCCGCCTCGAAGAGGTGCCGCTCGACGAGCAGGGCCGTACCGACGCCGGTGCTCTGTCGGAAACCCTCGACGATGATGTGGCGGCCGTCTGCATCGGCTACCCCAATTACCTGGGCGTCATCGAGGACCTCGAGGCGACAGCTGCGGCGGCCCACGAGGCTGGAGCGCTCGCGGTATCGGTTACCACCGAGGCCTTGTCGCTGGCGCTACTGCGAGCGCCGGGCGCGCTGGGAGCCGACGTGGCCGTGGCCGAAGGCCAGAGCCTGGGACTGCCGGTGTCCTACGGCGGCCCGGGAGTGGGAATGTTCGCCGTCGCCGAGCGCTTCCTGCGGCAGATGCCGGGACGGCTGGTCGGCCAGACCGTCGATGGGAGCGGGCGCCCCGGTTACGTGCTGACCCTGGCCACCCGCGAGCAACACATCCGCCGCGAGAAGGCCACGTCCAACATCTGCACCAACCAGGGTCTGGCCACACTGGCCGTCACCGTTTACCTGGGCCTGGCCGGCCGTCGCGGTCTGCGCGAGCTGGCGCTGCTCAACACCGCCAGGGCCCACGCGGTCGCAGACCGTATAGAGGACGAGACCGGCCGGGCATCGCTGTTCGGCGGGGCGTTCTTCAACGAGTTCGTTATCGACGCACCTCGCGCCGAAGCTTGGTTCAAGGCCGCGGTGTCCTCGGGCCTGGTTCCCGGGGTCAGGCTCGACGGCTTCGGCGACGACTTCGGGGGCCGGCTGCTGGTGGCCGTCACCGAAACGGCCGGCGACGGGGCCATCGACCGCTTGGTCGCCTGTTTGGCCGGCGGGGGCCAGACATGAACACGGGGCTCGAAGCGCCGATATTCGAGAAGGGCAGCCGCGGCCGTTCCGGTATCGACGTCGTGGCTCCGGCTCACTGTCCGCTCGACGAGGGTCTTCTCCGGGACGATCTCGAAGGGATGCCGGAGCTGAGCGAGCCCGATGTGATCAGGCATTACCTGCGACTGTCGCAACTCAACTTCTCGGCGGCGACCAACTTCTATCCTCTCGGCTCCTGCACCATGAAGTACAACCCGGTGGCCAACGAGCGCGCGGCGGCGCTCTCCGGGTTTGCCGACATTCATCCCTATGCGCCGGAGGAGACGGTCCAGGGCGCGCTCAAGCTGGTGCTCGAGCTCGAACGCTGGTTGGCCGAGATCAGCGGGATGGACGCGGTCACGCTTCAGCCGGCAGCCGGAGCCCAGGGCGAACTCACCGGCATGAAGATCGTGCGCGCGTGGCAGCAGGACAGAGGGGCCGCCCGCTCGAAGGTGTTGATCCCCTCGAGCGCCCACGGCACCAACCCGGCAAGCGCCAATCTTTGCGGGTATCGCTGTGTGGAGGTTCCCTGCGACGGGCGCGGGCTCATGACCGCGGCGGCCGTGCGCGGTCTGCTCGACGACGAGGTCGCCGCGCTCATGGTGACCAATCCCAACACGCTCGGTCTTTTCGAGGTCGAGATAGAGGAGATAACCGCCGCCGTGCACCAGGCCGGCGGGCTGGTCTACCTCGACGGCGCCAACATGAACGCTCTCATGGGCGTGGCCAAGCCGGGCGACATGGGTGCCGACGTGCTGCAGTTCAACCTTCACAAGACATTTTCCACGCCCCACGGCGGCGGCGGACCCGGTGCGGGGCCGGTGGCCGTGACAGAGCAGCTCGCGCGCTATCTCCCCGTGCCGCGCGTACGCGAGAGCGAAGAAGGCCTGCGCTGGGACCACGACGGCCCCTCCTCGGTCGGACGTGTGAGGTCTTTCTACGGCAACTTTGGAATACTCGTGCGCGCCTATTCCTACATGCTCGCCTGCGGCGGCAACGGGCTCGAGACCTCGACCGAGATGGCGGTTCTTGCCGCAAATTATCTCAGGGCCTCGTTGGCCGGGCATTTTCATCTTCCCTTCACCGAACCGTCGATGCACGAGGTGGTCTTCAGCGACAAGGAACAGGCCGGTTGCGGCGTGAAGACGCTCGATATCGCCAAACGTCTTCTCGACCATGGCCACCACGCGCCGACCATTTATTTCCCCTTGGTGGTCAGCGGCGCGCTCATGATAGAGCCGACCGAGACCGAAAACCTTGCCACGCTCGATTCGTTCGTCGAGGCGATGTTGGCTATCGCCGAAGAAGCCCGCTCGAACCCCGGCGCGGTGCTTGCCGCACCGACGGCCACGCCGCTCGGGCGCCTGGACGAAACCCGCGCGGCACGGCAGCCCGTCTTGCGCTGGTACCCCGACGGCGGCGGGCCGGACTGAGGGCCGGCGAACTCGCGGGTGGCCGCCGCCGGACCTTTACACTATCATGTGAGCTTGGCGGCCGGGTCGCGGCCGCGGGAGCAGGCTAGATGTTCGGGTTGGGCGTAGCTGAACTGCTGATTATTCTGGTGATCGTTCTGATTATCTTCGGCGCTGGCAAGATCCCCGAGATAGGCGAGGGCCTCGGCCGCGGCATCAAGAACTTCAGGCGCGCCACCCGCGCCCCCGATGAGATCGACGTTACTCCAGACCGAGAAAACGGGAAGGCGGATGACCAGGCAGGGGTTCCGCCGAAGCAACCCTGACCTCCACCTCGTCCGCTCCA
>CAYXZP010000058.1:0-11181 GCA_964469485.1 uncultured Myxococcales bacterium
CGGCATGAAGAGGCTCAGCGGTCTATGCCGACCACGGTCATACCGCAGGTCTGTGGTGCGCCGCCGATGTTGTGGCTAAGCGCCGTGGTCGCGCCCTCAACCTGTCGCTGGCCGGCACGGCCCTGCAACTGCAGGGTGTTCTCGTAGAGCATGCGCACGCCGGTGGCGCCGGTGGGATGGCCGAAGGTCTTCAGTCCCCCGTCCGTGTTAACCGGCAGCTCGCCAGCGAGTGCGAAGGTCCCCGAGTCGATGTGTTCCTTTGCCGCGCCTTTTTGGCAAAAGCCCAGATCTTCGTAGGTGAGCATCTCGGTGAGCGTGAAGCAGTCGTGCACCTGGGCGATGTCAATCTCCTTGAAAGGCTCTTCTATGCCGGCCTGCTCGTAGGCTTGGCGCGCCGCATAGATGGTCGGCTTCCAGGCCAGGAAATCGAAATCGGGGTCGGTCTGCGGGTTGGGCGCCAGCGCGATGGCCACGGCCTTTATCCAGACCGGATCATCGCGGAAGCCGCGCGCCGCGCCGGCCCGGCTAAGTACCAGCGCGGCGGCGCCGTCGGATTGCGCCGCGCAGTCGTAGAGCCCGAAGGGCCAGGAGATCATACGGGCAGCGAGGACATCCTCGACGCTTATCTCGCGCTTGAGCATGGACTTGGGCGCCAGGCAGCCGTTGGCGTGGTTTTTTACCGCGATGCGGGCCAAGTCCTCACGGCCGGCGCCAAAGCGTTCGAAGTAGCGGGCCGCGCACAGCGAGAACCACCCGGCCGGGGTCGGCGGCAGGTCGCGTACGCCCGACATCATCAGGCTGGGTCCGGCCACGCCGCGGTCCTTTGGTTTGTCGAAACCGACGACGAGCACGGTCTCGTACATGCCCGCCGCGATGGCGAAGACGCCGTAACGGACCGCGTCGGTGCCGGTCGCACAGTAGTTCTGGACCAGAGAGACCGGCCGGTCGAAGAGCTTCAAGGACTCGGCGACCTCGGCGGTTCCGCGCGACGGATAGACCGAACCGCAGAATACGGCCTCGATGCGCGCCTGGGGATCATCGATGCCGGCGTCCTCGTAGGCCTCGTATGCGGCCTCGACGATCATGTCCTCGGGCGAACGGTCCCAATTTTCCCCGAACTTCGAACAACCGGCCCCGACTATGGCGACCTTATCTCGTATGCCTTCGCTCATTTCATTCCTCGGTCCGGGGCCGGCACTTCCAAAAATAGTTCGGCTTGGCGCCGGCCTCGTGGATCTTTCGGAAGCAGAACTCGACGGGCAGTCCGACGGCCAGGTCGTCGGGCCGGACCTCGGTCATCATCAGATAGACACGGCAGCCGCCTTCGACTTCGACTGTGACCGCCACCAGCGGAGGCTCGGGCACCGGGAAGAAGTGATCGAAGGTGTAGGCCATCACCTTGCCCCTGAGCCCGGCCATCGGCGCCCGCTCGAAGTCATCCTTGGCGTGACACTTGTAACAGACCCGTTGGGCCGGGAAGTGCATGGTGTGGCAGCGCCGGCAGCGCGCGGCGGCAAAGGAGATGTCGGCATCGCGTTCGCGGAAATGCTGTGTAGCCGAGACCGGTGCGGCCGCCTGCCGGTCGCGCTTGTCGGGAAAAAGGCCGCGCATGGCCAGATAGGCCGCCCGACCGGCTATCTCACGACGGCGCGCCAGGTGACCGGCCAGTCCGAGCCGGCCACCGCGCTCATGGCCCGGCCCCTCGACGTTTACGATAAAAGCGTCGGCGCCGTCGCCGTAGGCCGCCACCAGGATGCGCTCGCCCGCGTGGGCCCCTTCGAGCGCGGATATGAGAAGCAGGGGCGCGAAGGCCGAGCCGCAGTTGCCCAGCCTGCCGAACATCGGATCGACCAGGCCGGCCAGGCCTAGCCTGCCTACGAGCGTCTTGTGCGAGCGTGCGTCGGGAGCGTATAGGGCGGCCGCGTCGATATCGGCCGTACCGAGCCCGGCCTTTTCCAGCAACGCGGTGACGGTCCTTTCGGTGTTCTCCAGATAACCGTGCGCGACAACGAAGCGGTCCTCCCACTGTCTTACATAACGGTCATCCTCGGCCCGCCACACATCCAACAGTTCGTTGGCCAGCGAGTAGCGCGGGCCGAAGCTGGCCACCGTGTCTGTGGCCGAGACAAGGAAGGCCGCTGCCGCGTCCCCGAGATTGGCCTCCATGGGCGTGCGTGGCTCGGCCGTGCGCATGTCGCTTATGACCACGAGCACCGAACGGGCCGAGCCGGCCGCGACCTTGTCGGCGGCCAGCATGAGGGCTCCGCTGCCCGAGCGTAGCGTGGCGGCGACATCGGTGGTTTCGATGTCAGGTCTCAGGTCGAGGGCTCGGGCCACAAGTGCGGCGGCCTGCTTCTCGCGAAAGGGACTGCTGGCCGAGGCGAAGATGAGCGCGTCTATCGCCGAGCGGTCGGCCCTACTACCGCCGCCTTCCAGGCAATCGGCGGCAGCGGCCACGGCCATGGTGATCGCGTCCTCGTCGAAACCGGCCACGGCGCGCTCGGGTCCGCCCGGCTTGCCAAGCGGGAGGCGCGCGGCGGGTACATAGGCGCCGTAGCGGCTGATGCCGGCCGCGCTCACGCCGACAGCTCCGTGAGTATCGTCTCGTTGTGCTCGCCTATCCTCGGGCCCAGGCTCGAGATGCGGCCCGGGTGTCCCTCTATACGGAAACCCGGATGCTCGGCATGGAGCTGCCCGAGGAACTCGTGCTCGAAAGCGGCGAAGTGGCCGCGGTGAGCCAATTGTGGGTCGCGCGCCAGGTCCTCGAATGTCTGGACCACACCGGCCTCGACACCGGCCGCTTGCAGGAGTTCCATCAGCTCGAAGGCCTCCTGGTCGCCGGTCCACTCGGCGATCTTTTGGTCGAGCATTTCCTCGGCCTCGAGCCTGCCCGTCAAGCCGGCCAGTTGCGGGGCCCGGGCCCACGCGGGGCTGTCCATCACTTCGATGAGCGCTTGCCACTGCTTGTCGCTGAGCACGGCAATGGCCAGCCAACGGTCGCGCCCGCGGCAGGGATAGACCGAGTGCGGGGCGGCGTATTCGCAGTGGTTCGAACGGCGCGCGGCGACCTGGCCGGTGGACGAATAGCGCGCGATCATCTCGGACAGACAGTACACTCCGGTCTCTATCTGCGAGAGGTCTATCGTCTCTCCCTCGCCCGTGCGGCGACGCCTCAGCAGGGCCGCCGCGATCAAGGTCGCGGCAAAGCGCGGTGAAAGGGAATCGGTGATGGTCCCGTAGGGCCCCAAAGCCTCGGCGCCCTCATAACCGGTCATGTGGTTGAAGCCGGCAATGGCCGCGCCCTGCCCCCCGAAACCGGGATAGTGGCAGTGAGGACCGGTCTGGCCGAACAGGCAGCCCGAGACGACGATAAGCTCGGGTCGGCGGCGCCTGAGCGCGGCCGCGCCAAGACCCCACTTGTCCATCACGCCGGGAGAAAAGTTGTCGGCAACGATGTCGGCGCGCTCGACCAGTCGCGTGACCAGCCGGCGGCCCTCCTCGCTTGTCATGTCCATGGTAAGGCTCTGTTTGTTCGCGTTGATGAGCGCGAACATCGGCGAGGCATTCAATCCGGAGGGATCCTTGTCCGAACGGAACAGCAGGCGCAGAAAGTCCGGGCGCTCGGTCGATTCGATGCGAATGACGCTGGCGCCCTGGTCGGCGAAGTAACGGGTGGCCACCGGACCGGCCGCGCCCGAGCCGAACTCGAGGATGTTGATGCCCGCGTAGATGCCGCCGCCGGAATCGGACTTCGCCGCCGGCGTGGACGCCGCGTTCGCGGGCCGTTTGCCAACCCAGGGCTCGGCGTTGTGTTCACCTATGCTTGGCGCGCGCCAGCGAATCTCACAGCCGCCGCTTGCCGTGCGCCCGAAGAAGGCCGGCTGCTCGAGCGATGCCTCGAGCGCCGGGTACTCGACCGTGGCGAACAGGTTGCGGCTCACCAGCTGAGGGTGCTCGAGTATCTCGCGGGCGTCGTTACAGGGGGCCAGCATTATGCGTCGCTCGAGCGCGGTCTGGTACAGCTCGCGCCTGGTCTTGCTGCGGAAGAAGGCGGCAAAGGCCTCCTCGAAACGGGCGATCTCCGCGTCATCGAGCTCAGTGTGGTCGAATCCGGCCCAGTCGTAACCGGCGAGCCAGTCCGGGCAGGCGCCCTCCTGCTTCATGTAGTCGACCGTGGCCACCAGGTTCTTTGTGCGGGCCTGGCCGCCGCGCAGTCCGAAGCTTATCCAACCGTCGGCGGCCGCCCATATCTCGCGTGTGCGGACGATGCGCGCCCCGGCCCGACCGGGACCGCCCTTGCCGCGGCCCCACTGGCCTGCCGCCGTCATAAGGGTTGCCAGCTGGCATTCCTGGATGGATACATCGACCAGCGTGCCCCGGCCCGTCTGGCCGCGAGCTTCGAGCGCCATCAGCGAGCCGAGCACGGCCTCGGGTCCGGCATGAAAGTAAGAGGTCGGCATCGAGCAGCGAAGAGGGGCCCGGCCGGGCGCGCCCGTCATCGAGGCGTTCCCGCCCATGGCGACCGCGACCAGGTCATGGGCGGCCATGTTCGAATATGGTCCGGTCCGTCCGAAAGGGGTTATCGAGGTGTAGACAAGCCGCGGGAAGCGTTCGTGGAGCCGCTCCCAGTCGAGCCCGTGGCCTTCCAAGAAGGACGGCGGGTGTGAGTCGAGCAGCAGGTCTGCGCCGGCGAGCAGTTCGAGGAAACGGCCACGGCCCTCCTCGCTGTCGAGGTCGGCCGTTACCGAACGCTTGCCGGCGTTGGCCACGAGCCAGGGTATGGAGCGCTCGATGTCCTCTTTGCCGTCGATGAAGGGACCGAGCCTGCGCTCGGGGTCGCCGGCGGCCGGTTCGACCTTTATGACCTCGGCTCCGAGGTCGGCCAGTATGCGGCCGGCCAGGAAGCCCCGTTCGTCGGTCGTCTCTATCACCCGGTAGCCGGTGAGCATCGCTTCACTTCCCGGGCGGCTTTATCCCGTCGTAGAAGGGATAGGGTTTTTTCTGAATGCCGAGCGGTTCCAGGCGCGAACCGAGAGAGCCGGGGAACTCGCGGCGTATGTCGTCGAGCGTCCAGCCGCCTTCCTTTCTGAGCCCGTCCTCGTAGTACTTTGGGTGGCTCATCAGCAGCAGGCGGTCGGCCCCTGTGGCCAGCACCTGGCCGGTTATGTAGTTGCCCTCGTCACTTGCCAGGTAGACGACCATCGGTCCGTTGAGCGCCGGGTCGAGGAAGGGCATCTCGACCGGCTTGCCGTCGGCGCCCTTGAAGGTCTGTGACATGCGGGTGGTGCCGGCCGGCGAGATGGCGTTCACGCGGATGCCGTAACGGGAAAGCTCCATCGCCATCGTATAGGTCATCGACGCGATCGCACCCTTGGCCGCGGCATAATTGGTCTGTCCGAAGTTGCCCATGTGCGCGGCCGATGTCGTGTTGATGATCGAGCCGCCACCTCCCTGCTCGCGCATCCCGGCGGCGCCGGCCTGCGCGCACCAGAAGCTGCCCATCACGTGAACACGCCAGACATCCGAGAACTCCTCGTCGGTCATCTTGAGGAAGGTCCGGTCACGAGCGATGCCGGCGTTGTTGACGACGATGTCGATCGAGCCGAACGCGCTCGCACAGGTCTCGACCAGGGCCTCGGCACCCGCGCGGCTGCCTATGTCGTTCGAGTCGGCGATGGCCCGTCCACCGGCGGCCTCTATCTCGGCCACGGCCGCGGCCGCCTCCTCAGGGTCGATGTCGTTTACGACCACGGTCGCACCCGCGGCGGCCAGATGGCCGGTGTGTCCGCGGCCGATGCCGCGGCCGGCGCCGGTCACGATAGCGGCCTTTCCGTCCAAAACTCCCAAGCTATTTCTCCTTTGCCAGACCGGCCATGACCTCTTCGGTGTGCTGGCCGAGAAGCGGTGCCGGTCCGGCGTCCTCGGAGGGCCCGGCGAAACGTGCCGGGCCACGGGGCGCCCGCAGCGGCCCGGCCGTGGGGTGTTCGACGACACGCACGATCTCGTTGGCCCGCACCTGCGGGTCACCGGCGACCTGGTCGGCCGTGACTATGTGTGCCGCTGGCACCTCGAACTCGTGCAGACGCCGGCAAAGCTCGTCGGTGGTCTTGGTGCGCGCGTGGTCCTTTACGATAGCGACTATCTGGCGCGCGTTCTCGGAGCGCGCCGCCAGGTCACGGAAGCGCGGGTCCTCTATCATGTCGGGGCGCTCGATCGCCCGGCAGAGCCCCGCGAACTCGGCGTCCGAGACGGCGATCAGAGCCACGTGACCGTCCTTGGTGTCGGCCACGCTCAGTATCTCGGAAAGCGGGGCCGGCCGGGTCACGTCGTCGGCGAGCAGGGTGTGGGCCTGCATGACGTCGGGCCACAGGAAGGCGATCGCGGCATCCAGCATGGACAGTCTCACGTGCGCGCCGCCGCCACCGCGCTCGCGCGCCAGCAGGGCCGCAGTTATGGCCTGGGCGGCGTAAAGGGAGGTGATCTTGTCGCAGACGACGTTGTGGACCAGTTCCGGGCGGCCCGTCTTTGGATCGGCCTGCGAGGCGGCCATACCCGAGAGGGCCTGGATGACGACATCGTAGACACGCCACTGAGAGTAAGGACCGCTTTCTCCGAAACCGGTGACCGATACGTAGACGATGTCGGGCGCGACCTGGCGAAGCTCATCTTCATCGAGTCCCATCCGTTCCATGACGCCCGGGCGGCTGTTCTGAACGAACACGTCCGCGGTGGCCGCCAGCCGCAGTAGGTCGTGGCGACCCTCTTCGGTCTTGAGGTCGAGGGCCACCGAGCGCTTGCCGCGGTTGAGGGTCGCAAAGATGGCCGAGATGCCGCCGACCGAGCAGCCGATGTAACGGAGGAGATCGCCGGTGTCCGGAACCTCGACCTTGATGACGTCGGCGCCCTGCTCGGCCAGCACCATGGTGGCCATCGGACCCGAGATTATCGTCGTCAGGTCGATGACCCTTATGCCGGCAAGCGGCCCTTTGCTCTTGTCCGTCATCCGTCTAGGCTCCACGGGTGCGCAGTCCCGAACTGTTCGACCTGGCGGGCAAGACCGCGCTCGTTACGGGCGGTGGACGCGGCATAGGCCGGCACATCGCCACGGGGCTTGCCGAGGCCGGCGCACGGGTCGCAATCGCCTCGCGAAAACGCGCCAACCTCGATGACACCGCCGCTGAAATAAGCGCGGCCGGCGGCGAGGTGTTCGTTTTCGAGTCCGACCTCGCGGCCGACGGCGCTGCCGAGGCCCTGGCCGCGGCCGTCCTGGCCGAGACCGGTCGGGTGGACATCCTGGTCAACAACTCGGGCCGGGTCTGGGCCGCCCCCACGCTCGAGTATCCCGCCGACGGTTGGGACCGCGTGTTCAACCTGAACGTGCGCGCGCTCTTCCTTCTTTCGCGCGAGATCGGCCGTCATATGAAACAGGCAGGCGGCGGCGTCATCATAAACGTCGCCTCGATCTCGGCGTTCAAGGGTTCGCGCGAACAGACCCAACCCGTGGTGGCCTATAACGCGAGCAAGGGCGCGGTGGTGAGCCTTACCCGTGACCTTGCCGTCAAGCTGGCCGGTAACGGCATCCGTGTGAACGCTATCGCGCCCGGCCCCTTCGCCACCGACATGATGAACTATGTCAGCCATGACGAAGAGAAGCTGGCCCGTTTCAACAGCGCCATTCCGCTCGGACGTTCGGGCGGGGCCGACGACATCAAGGGCGTGGCGGTTTTCCTGGCCTCGGATGCCTCGAGCTTCATGACCGGCGAGACCGTCGTTGTCGACGGCGGCACGATGGCCTGCGATCCCTGGCCGGTAATGCCCTGAAGTCCGGCCGCCGTTCATAGCGAATACCTGTGGCCGTCTATTTCGGTGCCGGCCCCGGCCAGCCGGCGCAGGGCGGCCTCGCGCAAGGGTTCGGTCTGTAGCTTCTCGTTGCCGGTGTAGGAGACCTCGTTTGCCGCGAACACCAGCACGGCGCGCGGGACCTTGTAGGCCGATAGTTTTTCTTTCAGGTGCGCGCGTATGGCCTCGGGTTCGGGCGCGGCCTCCGGGTTGGCCACCACGCAAAGCACGACGGCCTCGCCCAGGCTCGGGTGCTCGAGGCCCAGACAGGCCGAGGTCTTTAGCCCCGGGAAGCCCGAGGCGGCCTCCTCGACCTCCAGCGGCGACACGTTGGCGCCGCCGGTCTTTATGAGACCGGAAAGGCGGCCCTTCCATACCAGATAACCAGCCTCATCGAGGAAGCCGCCGTCCTGGGTGTGGAAGTAGCCATCGGTGTCGAGATAAAGCTCGGGCTCGACCTTGTAGTAACCGCGCATGAAGGTGAGCCCCTTCACAGCGATTTCGCCCTCCTGGCCGGCAGCCAGCGGGCGCCCGTCGTCGGGGTCGACCACGCGAAGGCTGTTGCCGGCAAGGGTGCGGCCGTGCGTGCGAGCCCTCAGTTCGGCCGGGGCCGAGGCCGTAATGGCCGCGACCGAGGTGAAGGTCTCGCTCATCCCGTAGGCCCCGTAGGTTCCCCACTCGTCCTTTTTAAGGCCGACAATGGGAGCCAACGGGCTCGAGAACTCGACATGCAGGACACTGGAAAGGTCGCGAGTGGCGGCCGTCGGATGTTCGGCCATGGACTTTTCCTGATGCGGCCAGGCGTGAACCGTGGTCACACGTTCGCGTTCTATGGTCTCGAGGGCGCGGCCGGCGTCGAAGGTCTCCTCGAGCACGAGCGTTGCGCCCACGGCCAGCGTGGCTCCCAGCGACATGCAGATGCCGGCCGTCCAGAAGAAGGGCTGGGCCGTGAGCACGATGTCGTCGGGCGAGAGTTCCATAAGCTCGGCAAAGCGCCAGCTCTGGATCACCGGGGCCCGCTGGCTGTGAAGCACACCCTTTGGAAGTGCGGTGGTGCCCGAGGTGTAGATGATCATTGCATCATCGGCCGGGTGAACCTCCGACGCGATAGCCGCAAGCAAGTCATCGGTGACGCCGCCCCTACCCTCGGCAAGTTCGAAGAGCCGCGAGAGCGGTTCTATCGCACCGCGCTCCTGGTCGATGCCGGTCGAGAAGATGCGCCGAAGCGAGGGAAGCTCGCCCGAACGTATCTGCCCAGGTCCTGCGCCGGCCGCTTCCGGATGAGCGGCCGCGAGTTCGGCGATGAGATCACGGCCGGCGATCTCGGGCTGCATGAGCAGCACGGAGGCGTCGCTGTGCCGCAGTATGTGACGGCGCTCGTCGTCCTTGGCGAAGCTGTTGACAGGCACCAGCACGCCGCCTGCCATGGCCACGGCAAAACAGGCCACGACCCAGTCCGGGCCGTTGGCCATGAGAAGGGCCACGCGGCTGCCCTTGTCCACGCCGGCGGCGACCAGACCGCGGGCCATCCCTCGGGCGCGCCGGCCGAGCTCTTCGTAACTTAGGTCGGTGGTCTCGAAGCGTATCGCGGTGCGCGGCGAATGCCGGCCCACGACATCTTCGAGGAAGCGGGGCAGCGTGTAGCGTGCCGCGTCCGGTTGCAGACGAAGCTCGGCGGAGCGGTCCACTCGTGGTTCCTCAGCCGGCCGGAAGGGTCTCGGTCGGAAGCCTGAGCGTGGCCTCGCCGCTGGCCATTACCGAAGTGTCCTGGTTGGCCATGGTCACCCGCACGGTGGCAAGGGGCTGGCCGCTCTCCTTCTCGGTCTCAATGGCGGTGACCTCGCCGTCCAGGTAGGTCACATCGCCCGTTAGCGCCGGCGAGCGGTACTGCATGTTGCTGTGGATGATGTCGGTCCACTCGCCCGCCCAGTTGGCGAGGTAGTCGAGTATCCATGCGCCCATCGAGGCGCCGTAACCGTAACCGCGCGGCATACCGATAACACGGGCGTAACGGTCCTGGGCGTGCCCGCGCGAGGGGCCGTGGTAGAGGCCGTCGGCAAGCGCGGGGTCGGTCTTGGCGCCTTCCAGGTCGCGCGACATCTCGGGCAACCAGCCGGCCTGGTAAAGGGATGAGGGGCCGCCGTCGTGGTCGAAGGCGCCCCAGACGGTCATCAGGAAGGCGCGCCATTCGGTGGTGAAGGTCAGGTGGGTGTGCGGCCCTATCGGCCGGCGCGGCAAGCGGTCTCCGACCTTTACGCCGAGGCGGCGGTCGTGGCCGAGTTCCAGAAAGGTCTTGTAGTAGTCCAACTTCTCGCCTTCTATCGCGGCCAGCGCCTCGTCGGTCCATTCGGGTTCGGTCTGGCCCATGAACTCGCCGCGCTCGCGCGCGTCCGCGGCGCGGTAGCGGATCGAAGTGGAGCGCTGCTTGCAGACCTCCTCGCCCGCTTCGTTGAAGTAGACCGTGTCGCCGCGCGAGAACATCGTCGGGCCGGCGAACTTGGTCATCGTTACCTTGTAGTCGTGAAGCTGGCGTTCCTGGCGCATGCGCTCGCCCGCTCCGATGCGCGGTCCGTAGAACCACCACTCATCGCCGCCGAAGAGCATGTGAGTACCGGGGATGTTGCCCTGGATGGCGGGCCCGGCCCCATGGCTGTCGTCGGTACACACGGCAAAGGACCAGGGTGCGACCAGGCGCCCGAAGCGTCCGGCGGCGGCATTGGCCTCGTCGAAGTAGAGCGGGTTGGGGTTTTGCATTCCCTGGGTCCAGCGGCGGATGTCGTTGGTGGCCACCGCGTCCTTTAGCCGACCGCCGCCTAGCGGCACGCCGACCCAACGGTCCACGTCGCTGGTGTCGAAGTCGGGGAAGTCCTGCGGCTTTGCCACGCTCATACCGGCTCCGCCCCGGCGCTATAGGGCAGGTCGTAGGCGCGGATCATGTTTCCGGCGCAGATCTCGAAGCGTTCCTCGGCCGGGACGCTGTCGAACATCTCGGAGACGATCTTACGGCTGTAAGGCCAGTCGCAGCCGTGGTGCGGGAAATCGGTCGACCAGGCCATGTTGCGCACCCCCACCTCGTAACGGTTCCTGACTCCGACCCGGTCCGAGATGAAAGTGCAAATGAAGTTGTCGTGGAAGTATTCGCTAGGGAGCCGTTCGATGTTCACCCCGGTGTGGGTGCGGTTTCTCCAGTAGAAATTGTCGAGCTGTTCGAGGGCCTCGGGTATCCAACCGACCTCGGTCTCGACACCGACCAAGGTGAGTTCGGGATAGCGGTCGAACAGGCCGCTCATTATCAGCTCGCACATCACCGGCGGGAACATGATCATGCCGGCAAGGGCCATA
>CAYXZP010000058.1:11191-15014 GCA_964469485.1 uncultured Myxococcales bacterium
GGCCGCGGGTTGCGCTTTCTCTGAATGAAAATGTGGATGCTGACCGGCATGCCCATGTCGCGGGCGGCCGCGAAGAAACGGTCATCCTCGGCGCATAGGTCGTCGTGCCCGGAAGGCCAGGCGGTAAGAATGACCCCGCGGAACCCCTTCTTCTTGCAGCGCTCCATTTCGGCGATGGCGGCCTCGACGCCAAGGTTGGGCATCTGGGCCAGACCGAAGAGGCGCTCGGGGTCGTTGGCGCAGAACTCGTCGCCGAGCCAGTTGTTGTAGGCCTGGACCCCGGCCAGGTGGAACTTACGGTCCTCGTTGCCCATGAAGTAGTACATCGTACGCTGACTGGGGTAGAGGAACTCGGCGTCGATACCGTCGTAGTCCATGTCGTCGAGACGGGCCTTGCCGTCGAAGCAGGAGGCGCGGATCGTTTCGTAGGTCGAGCCGGTCCACTTTATGTCCTCGTACTTGCGGCCTGGCGTGGTGACCAGTCCGATGCACATCAGCGGTTGGTCGGGCTGGAACTGCCAGGCATCACCGCCGTCGGGATCCTTTACGAGTTGGGGCGCACGCTCATGGAACTCACCGGGCAGGTATTCGGTCCAGATATGCGCTGGCTCGAGCGTGTGGCAGTCGGCGTCGATCAGTCTGTAGTTTCTCATGGGGCCCTCGCGTATTTGACGGTTCGTCAAATACTTATCATCGTTTTTGACGGTTCGTCAAATACTAGCGAAACCCATTGTATTTCAAGGCTTTTCGCGGCCGGGTGGGGGGCTGTATTTCCACTTTGGCAGGCGTTTTTCGACAAAAGCCCGCGCTCCCTCGGCCGCGTCCTCCGAGCTGTGGGCGAAGTCGGTGACGGTTTGCCAGCCCATCTCCAGGGCGTCGGTGAGCCCGTAGTTGAGGCTTTCCCAGATCGCATGGCGTGTGGTGAACACGGCGCCCGGCGAGTTCTCGGCAATTGCCGCGGCGATCTCCCGGGCGCGCGGAAGCAGCCCGTCGGCCGTGGTGACCTCGCTTACCAGGCCTATCGCGCGTGCGCGCTCGGCCGTGACCTTCTCGGCGCGCCCGAGCATTACCATTCTTAGCACCGCCTCGAGCGGTATCTTGCGCGCCAGCCGCAGGGTTCCGTGAATGGATACCTGTCCGGCCCCCGTGCGTGCGTCGGTGAAGTAGGCCGTGTCGGAACAGATGACGATGTCCGCGTCGGCCACGAAGGCCAGGCCGCCGCCGGCACAGACCCCGTTAACTGCGGCGACCACGGGTTTGCCCACCGCGCAGTCGATAGGGGTTATGCGGGTGCGACCTTCCTTCTTTGCCGCCTCGGGGTCGGGTGTTTCGCGAAGGTCCATACCGGCCGAGAAGGCACTAGGGCCGGTGCCGGTAAGAACGATGGCCCAAACACTGTCGTCCTCGGCCAGCTCTTCCCATGCCCGTGGGAGCTCACGGCGCATGCGTGAGTCGAACGCGTTCATCGAGTCGGGCCGGTTCATGGTGAGCGTGGCCACCCGGCCCTCGCGTTCTATGACAAGTGTTTCGTAGGACATTGCCTTCCTTCCTAGCTCTGCCACTGGGGCGCGCGTTTCTCGGCGAAGGCGCTCGCGCCCTCGGCTATATCGGGGTGGCCGCGGTACTCATCGATGATCCTCCAGCCGTTGGCCGCCGCAGCGTCCATTCCCATGTCGAGGCTTTCCCAAATCGCGCGTTTGGTCGCGGCAATGGCCGCCGGTGCGTTGGCCGCGACCAGCCGGGCAAGCTCGTGGGCGCGCGGCATCAAGCGGTCGGCCGGTACCACTTCGCTTACCAGGCCGATCTCCAGGGCGCGCCCGGCATCGATACGTTCGGCGCCGCCGGAAAGCGCGATGCGCATTATCTCTTCGACTCGGACGCGGCGGATAAGACCGATAGGTTCGAGTCCGGCGATAAGCCCCACGCGCACATGCGTGTCGAAAAAGCTGGCCTTGTCCGAACAGATGACGATGTCGGAGTCGGCAACGAAATGGAGCCCGCCGCCGACCGCCATGCCGTTTACGGCCGTGATGACCGGTTTCCAGCAGCGGTTCTGGAGCGCGGTGAACTTTAACGAGGCCAGCTGCCCCTGGTCCGCGTCCTCGCCGACCTGCGCCGTGCCATCGGCCACCTCAGAGACGTCACCGCCCGTAGAGAGCGCCTTGCGGCCGGCGCCGGTGACTATTACCACGCGCACCGCGGGGTCCCGCTTGGCGGCTTCCCATGCGCACGGCAGCTCGCGCGACATCTGGCTGTTTATGGCGTTTAGCCGCTCGGGGCGGTCAAGCGTTATGACGGCGGTGCCATCGGAGGCCTCGTAACGGATAGTTTCGAGGTCGTTCACCGGCTAGCCGCGGCTTATGCGGTAGTTGCCTTGTTCGTCCACGCGGGCGCGGTCGCCGGGGGTAAGCACGATGGTCGTGAAGCGTTCCTCGATGACGGCCGGTCCCTCGAACTCGTGGCCCGGCCCGAGCAGGTCGCCCGAGTAGACCGGCGCCTCTGTGAAGCCATCGTCGAAGTAGACCTGGCGGCGGTGATCGATGGCCCCCTCGACGGATATGGCCACGGCTGGCCGGGCAAGGCTGGCCGGTTTGGGCGTGCGCGCGGTGGTCTGCAGCCTGACCGACCTCAGGACCGGCTCCTCCTCGCGCGATGCGTAAGTGTGGGCCTCTTCGTGGATGTCGTGGAAACTCTCGACGGTGCGCGTAAGATCCTCGGTGCTGAAGCTGCCGTTGGCCGTTTGGGCCGGGACCGACATATCGAAGTTCTGGCCGGGGTAACAGAGGTTGAGGAAGAACTCGTGGGTGAGGTCGCGCTCGGCCGTACCCGCCCGGGAAAGCTCGGCGGAAGCGGAGCTGCGCATATCGGCAAAGAGCGCCGCTACGTGTTCGGCCTCGGCCTGGCTAGCCGGGCTTATGTATGAACGTTGGGTCTCCACGACGTAGTCGGCGATCAGAAGCCCGAGCGCGGAGAAGGCAGGCGAGGTCTTGGGCACCAGCAGTTCGGTTATGCCCAGTTCTTCGGCCTGCTTGATGGCGTGCACCGGGCCGTTGCCGCCGTAGACGACCATCGCGAAGTCGCGGGGGTCGAGCCCGGCCTGCGAGGAGACCCGGCGGATGGCGTTGGCCATGTTGGCATTTACGATGCGGAACACACCGTAGGCGGCCTCGACGGTGTCGAGCCCGAGCGGCCGGGCGATCTGCTCTTCGATCGCCGCCTGGACCCCTTCGGAATCGAGCGCGAAAGCGCCGCCACAAAGAGCCCGCGGGTTTATATAACCGAGCAACAGGTTGGCATCGGTGACGGTGACCCGCTTGCCGCCACGGCCGTAACAGACAGGGCCCGGCTCGGCACCCGCGCTCTCGGGCCCGACCCTCAAGGCTCCGGCCTCCACGTAGGCCACCGAGCCGCCGCCGGCACCGATCGAGTGCATCTCGACCATGGGAAGACCGATCAGGTAACGGTGCTGCCAGTTCCAAAAGCTTCGAATTGAGGGACGGCCCTTTTGAACCACCGCCACCTCATAGCTGGTCCCGCCCATGTCGACCGTGATGAAGTCCCGGGTATCCGTGCTCGAGCCGATATGGGCCGCGCCCATCACCCCGCCGGCCGGCCCCGAGCCCAGAGCGTTTATCGGCCGGCGTGCGACGAAGTCGGCAGTCATCACGCCACCGTTGGATTGCATGACCATCAGATCGCGCCGGTAGCCGCCGTTCTTTAGGGCCGCTGAAAGGTTTCGGAGGTAATTCTCGACGCGAGGCCCCACATAGGCATCGACAAGTGTCGTAGATGTCCGCTCGAACTCGGGCGCGGTCGGCATCAC
>CAYXZP010000059.1:0-14774 GCA_964469485.1 uncultured Myxococcales bacterium
GCCAACCAGGGTGCGGCTGCGGCCCGTGGCGAGTTCTTGCTGTTCGTGAACGCCGATGCCGTGCTGTCCGGACCGGACTTGGACCGGCTCGAGGCCGCTCTCGCCGCCGACCCCGGGCTGGCCGCCGTTGCTCCTTGGGCGGTGGGGCCGGACGGCACCTTGCGTTCACCGGCGATGCGTTTTCTCGATCCGTTCAATCACGCCGCCGGTCTCCTCGGTCTCGGCCCGGGCCGCTCCTACGCCACCGGGGACGCCGAGCTTGCCGATGTGGACTGGGTGAGCGCGTCCGTGCTGTTGGTGCGCGCCAGCGCCTTCGAGGGCCTGTGCGGCTTCGACGAATCTTATTTCTTTTACGGCGAGGACGAGGATCTCTGCTGGCGTCTGGGGCGCCGCGGCTACCGTGTGGCGGTGCATCGCGGCGTTCGTGTTTGTGACGACCGCGGCGCTTCGACGCGCCAGGTGCCCGATTGGTCCGAGCGTCAGCTCTACCGCGGGCACCTGCGTTTCATGCGCAGGCGGGGAGGGCCGCTGGCGGTATTGGCATACCGTGTCGCGGTTAGCGTGGCGCTTGCGGTCAAGATGCTGTTCGGACCTTTTCGCGGGCGCGGCCGTGCCGCTGCGACGGGCGGCCACTTGGCCGTACTGAGGTGCATATGGGGCAGGCAGGGGCTGTCTACAGCTCGCAACTGAGCGGACTCGGCGCCCTGGGCCGCCTGAGCGCGTACCGGGACTGCCTTGGCATGCTCGTGCTCCGGGCCCTCAGGGTCCGCTACCGGCGTTCGGTCCTCGGCTTCGGTTGGAGCCTGCTCTACCCGCTGCTGTCCATGTTGGTGCTGACGGTGGTGTTCTCGAGGGTGTTTCCCTCCATCGAACACTACGCCCTCTACGTCGTTGCGGGGGTGATGGCGTGGAGTTTTTTCTCGCTTTCCTGCCTGCAGTCGATGGACTCGCTTTTGGGGGCGGCGCCGGTGTTGAGCAAGGTCTATGTGCCGAGTGCCATCTATCCGCTGGCGGTGGTGGGCGCCAACCTGGCAAACCTTCTGGCCTCGCTGCTGGTACTGCCCGTCCTGGTCCTGGTGCTCGATGCTGCGGTGGCCCCCGATCCCCTGGTGGCCCTGCTGGCACTCGTGTCCCTGGCCGCTTTCACGGCGGGAGCGAGTTTGTTCCTGGCGGCTTTCAACCTCTTCTTCAACGATGTCCGCTACTTCTTTGAGAACCTGTTGCTGTTGTGGTTCTACGCTTCTCCCATCGTCTATCCGGTCGGGATCGTGCCGGAGCGTTTCTCTGGGTTGCTGTGGTGCAATCCGTTCTACTGGTTCCTCGAGGTGCTGCGCGCCGGACTCTACGGAAACGGGGCTTTGGCGGCCGGGTCCATGCCCGCCGTGGCGGCCATCTCGATACTCGTTCTGACGTCCGGGTGGTTTGTTTTTTCCCGTCTCGAACGCCGCTTCCATCTTTACCTATGATCGGGATGGCGGCGATTTCGGTCGATGGCCTGTCCGTCCGCTTGAGGCTCAACCGCGACCACGCCCGTTCCTTGCGCGAGTACGTCGTGGGCCGTGTCACGCGCACGCGCCCGGACGCGAACTGGATCGAGGCCCTTTCGGGGCTTTCCTTCGAAGTCGAACGCGGCGCGCTGCTGGCGGTGGTCGGCGCCAACGGCGCGGGCAAAACAACGCTGTTGCGCGTGTTGGCCGGTGTGGTGCCGCCCGCGCGCGGACGGGTCCGGGTGGACGGCAGGATAGCTCCGCTAATCGGACTCGGAGCCGGCCTCGACCCCGAGCTCACCGGCCGCGAGAACATGTTCCTGCACGGCAGCATCCTCGGCATGAGCCGGGGCGAGATCGCCGGCACGCTGGCTTCCATGGTGGAGTTCTCCGGGCTGGCCGCTTACTTGGACGTGCCCGTACGGGCCTACTCCTCGGGCATGGTCGCCAGACTCGGTTTCGCCGTCGCCGTCCACAGCCGTCCCGATGTCCTGCTTGTCGACGAGGTGCTGGCCGTCGGTGACGAGGCCTTCCGCCACAGATGCCTCGAGCATATCGCAAGTATGCGGTCGCAAGGGACGGCCGTCGTCCTGGTAAGCCACGACCGGGCCTTGGTCGAGCGCGTGGCCGACGAGGCCATCTACATACGCAACGGGCACTTGGCGGCTGCCGGCAACCCGGCCGAGGTTAGCGCCGCCTATGCGGGGCGTCTGCCGTGACGCCGCCTTGCGACAAGACCGCGGCCGTCGTCGTTGCTTATCGTGGCGGCACCCGTCTACTCGCCTGCGTCGACCGCTTGCTCGCGCTCTCCCCGCCCGAGCTCGATGTCGTCGTGGCCGTGAACGAGCCCGCCGACGATGCGGCAGGGCAGTTGCAACGGCGCGCCCTCCGAGACCCCCGTCTGTCGGTACGAAACCTCGGCTCCAACCGCGGTTTCGCCGCTGCCGTCAATGCCGCGATAGGGCGGGTACGCGGACAGGGCTACTGGGCCTACGCGCTGGTCAACCAGGACTGCTTGGTCGAGGCCGGTTGGCTCGAGCCCTTGCTGGCCCTGCTCGCCCGCGAAGCGGATGTCGGGCTTGCCGGCGCACACATACTCGATCCCGACGGGACGACGGTACAGCACGCTGGCGGCCGCGTGCTCGACAACGGACTGACCGCGCATATAGGCAGGGGCGCGCGGGACCAGACGGGGGCAAGGGGCCAACCGCGCGAGGCCGACTATGTCACCGGCGCCCTTTGCGCCTTGAGAGCGGAGGTGTGGGAACGATTCGGGCCTTTTGATGAAGGGTTCGATCCGGTCTACTTCGAAGAGGTCGATCTTTGTGTGCGACTGCGATCGGCCGGCCTGCACGTCATGTATGTCCCGGAAAGCCGCGCACGACATTTTGAATCCTCATCGTCCGGCGGGCCGGGTTCAGATCTGTTCCTAGAGCGCTACCACCGCTCGCGCATGCGCTTTGTGGCCCGCCACCTCTTGCGGCCGCGGCTGTTGGCCAGAACGCTGGCCGCCGAGCTGACTTGGCTGGCCGGTCTGCGAAACGCGCGCGAGCTACGACCGGTCCTCAAAGCCTACCTCGGTCTGCCCCGCCAGCTCTTGTCTGTGCGCCGGGGCGGCGGTTGGGAGACCCCGTGAGCCGGGTCTGTCTGGTCGGGACCGGGGTGCCGGCCTATATCCCTTCGCGGGTCCATACCGGCCCCGGACTGCGACTCGAGCACTTCGCCCGCTCGCTCGCGGCCGCCGGCCACGAACTCATGGTCTGTTACGTCGACGGCCACGGCCGGCCGCAGCTTGAACCGGAGTCGGTGGGGCTCGACGGCGGCCTGGGCGCGGACGCGCAGACCCGGCTCACCTGCGTTGCGGCCCACGAAAAGCATTTCGAGAACGGTGGACTCGACGCGGCCCTTGCCGAGTTCAGACCGGCCGGCCTGGTCGGGGTAGGCGTTCAAGGTGCGGCGCTGGCCGCGCGCCTGCGCACGGGGCTACCGCTGTGGGCCGACGTGTTCGGCGACCCCATGGCCGAGGCGCAGGCCAAAGCGGTTCTCGACGGTGACGACGGCCCGCTGGTGCGTTTCTGGAACATGCTGGGGCCCGTTCTGGCCGAGGCCGATCGCTTCTCGGCCGTCTCCCGGCGTCAAGCCGACGCATTGCTCGGACAGCTCGGTCTTGCCGGCCGTCTTTCCCGCCACACCTCGGGAGAGGACATGGTCACCGTCATCCCTTGCGCGGCCCAACCCGCTGCTGACCACGACAAGGCAAGCCTGCGGCTGCAACTGAGGGAGCGGCTCGGTATTGCGAGCGATGATTTCGTGGTTCTGTGGAGCGGAAGCTTCAACACATGGTGCGACACTGACACGCTCTTCGAGGGGCTCGAGCTGGCGATGACGGCCGAACCGGGTCTGCGCTTCGTTGCCACCGGCGGGGAGGTCAAGGGGCATGACGAAAGGAGCTACGACAGCTTCCGGCGCCGCGTGGGGTCCAGCCGGTACCGCCGACGCTATCATCTTGCCGGTTGGGTCGACTCGCAGGAACTGCCGGCCTTCTACGCCGCGGCCGATCTCGGAGTGGTCTCCGAGTACGAGCTCTACGAGCGCCGCTTCGGCTCCGAGAACCGTGTCGCCCAGTGGCTTGCCCACGGGCTTGCCGTGGCGACCTCGGCCAAGAGCGAGCTCGGGCGTTGTCTGGCCGCTCGCGAACTCGCGCTTGTATGGACGGCGGGTCAAGCGGACTCGCTGGCCAACTGCCTTGTCGGTGCAGCCGGCCAGCCGCAACGAACGGCGGCAACCGGGGAGGCCGGGCGGCGCTGGGCCGGTGTCCACCTCGGCTTGCTGTCAACGGCAGCGCCGCTGCTCGAGTGGTGCTCGGCTCCGCGGCGTTCGGGCGATGCCGCCGAGGAAGCCGCGCTTAGCCTCGGGCTGTTCTCGGAACCCGACTCCGTCGTTCATCTTCTCGAGAACTATCTGGCCGGCCTCGGCCCCGGCCAACTCTCTTGGCGTTCGTTGCGGTGGTTGTGGCGACGTTTGACGGGGCGCCGGCCGGATCACAGGGGGTCGAGTTGAGCGTGGCCGGCGCGGGCGCCCGTGTCCTGGTCGTCGGGCTCGACGGCGTTCCCTTCGACCTTTTGGAAAGGTGGGCGCGGACGGGGCTCATGCCGAACCTCGGCCGTCTCATCGACAACGGTGCCTGCGGGCCCTTGAGTTCGACTATGCCGCCGACCTCGGGTCCGGCCTGGTCGTCCTTCGTCACGGGAAAGAATCCGGGCAAGACCGGCATATACGACTTCCTGTACCGGCGCGCAGACGGCTACGTGTTCCCGCCGGTCAACGCGAGCATGCGAAGCGGCCGTTCGCTTTGGAACATTCTCAGCGAGCAGGGGCGGCGCGTGTGCGCAATCAATCTGCCGATCGCCTATCCGGTCGAACCCGTGAACGGCGCGCTCGTCAGCGGCTGGATGACCCCTTACTTCGCCACAGACTTCACGCACCCGCCGGAGCTGGCCGCGGAGATCGTCCGCGAGGTCGGCGATTACCGCATCTACCCGTCGGAGACCTTCTCCGAGGGTCGCAGCGGGTCTTTCTTCAGCGCCTGCGACGACCTTCTGGAGATGCTGACCGCGACCTCGCTCTATCTCCTGCGCCGCGAACACTGGGACCTGTTCATGACCGTGTATTTCGATACCGACCGGGTCCTGCACCAGCTCTGGCACTATCTCGACGCCGGCCATCCCTGGCACGACCACGGCGGACGGACCGTGGCGCCGGAGAACCTGGCCGCGCCTGTCGAGCGTTACTTCGCCCGCCTCGACGTCGACATCGGCAGACTGGTCACGGAGGCTGGCCCGGACGCACGCGTCATGGTCATGTCCGACCATGGGATGGGCCGGGCCTCGCGCTTCGTCGTTCTCAATAACTTTCTACTGCGTACGGGCTTCATGAAGATGCGCCGCGACCCGGCGACCAGAGCCAAACACCTGGCGTTCCGGGCCGGCCTCACGCTTCGTAACGTGCACCGCGTGGCCGACGCCTTGGGCCTTGCAAAGCACGCCGAGTACAAAAGCGCGTATTCGTTGGACGCGCTTCTCAAACGCGTCTTTCTGTCCTTCAACAATGTCGATTGGTCGCGCACCAAGGCATACTCCTTCGGCCGGCACTATGGCTCTGTGTTCGTGAACCTCGAGGGTAGGGAGCCCCAGGGGTGCGTGGCCGCGGCGGACTACGAGCGCGTCCGCGACGAGATCGCCGAGACGGCGCTCGGCTGGGTCGACCCCGAGCTTGGCAGGCCCCTGGTGTCCGAGGTCATACGGCGAGAGGACGTATACCACGGAGCGCGCTTCGACGAGGCGCCCGACCTCATCCTGTTACCGCAAGACCCGGCTGATATCTTCTTCGGTCTTTCCGATTTTGGCTCCAACCGGATCTGGGACCGGACCTACCGCTACTCGGGCATGCATCGTGAGGCCGGCAGCTTGGTGGCATGCGGGCCTGGCCTGCGCCGGGGCAGCGCGGTCGAGGGCGCGTCCATCGTGGACCTGGCGCCCACGCTGCTGCACTGGTTGGGCCACGGGGTTCCGGCCGACATGGACGGCCGCGTGTTGACCGACATGATGCCGGCGGCATTCATGGAGGCCGCACCGGTCAGCTTTGCCGCGGCCGTCGATCAAGACGAAGAGCGCAACCCCGCCGACTACGACGAGCGCGAAGCCCGCGAGGTGATGGAGCGGCTCCGCGACCTCGGTTACCTGGGCTAGGCCGGTGCGCCGGTTGTCGTTTTCGCCGCTGCTTGCCGCCTGTCTGGCGGTCTTCGGCGTTGCCGGTCTGCTCGATGCTTGGGGCGGGTTACCGGCGGTCTTGCTGCTCCCGGGCCTTCTCTGGCTGCCCGGGGCGGTGCTCGCGAGAGCGGCCGAGGCGCGCTGGCACAGTGACCTGCTCGGCCGGGGGCCGGGCCGCATAGCCGCAGAAAGCACCGCCGGTCTTGTTCTGTTCCTGCCGGCCGTTGCGCCTCTGTTCCTTAGCGGCGCAGGACTGGGGCGCGCGGCCGGTGGTCTTGGCCTGATCTATGTGGTGACCGGTCTTGGTGCCCTGTGGCTGCTGCGCGGTGAGCTGCCAAGCCGGCGTTCCCGCACCGAGGCCTCTGCGGGCGTCGATTGGTTGGCGGTCACGGCGGTGACCGCCGTACTGCTGCCGCTCGTGCTCGGTCATGCCGGCGGCACGGTGGACGATTGGTGGGATATGGCCTTCGTCGCCGCCTGGAGCGAAGCGGGGACGCTTGGCTTCGCTGAACCCTTTCTCGGTACGGGGCTCAGCCACCCGCGCTTCCTGTGGAACGGCTGGCTGCTGCTGCAGGCGCTCATTGTCCGTGAGTCGGGCATCAGCGCCCACGGGCTGCAATCCGGACTGCTAGCCGCGGCGGTCTGCCTGCTGTCGGTATCGGCGCAGGCGGGGTTCGCCCGCACTCTGTTCGGCGCTTCGATGCCGGTCGCCCGCGTGGCCACTATCCTCTCCATCCCGTGCTGGTTGCTGGCCACCGAGGCCATTCCCTACTTTACCCGGCTCCACCAAGACAAGTTCGTGGTAGCCTTGGTGCTGGTGCCCGTCATGCTGAGCGCCGCGCTCGCCTACCTGCGCGGGCGGCGCCCCCTCGATCTCATCCTGCTCGCCGTCGCGGCTGCCGCGGCCTGTTCCGTGCACTCGTTGGTGTACTCGATCGGACTGCTCGGTGTCCTCGTCTGTGCCGCGGCCTTGCTTGGCCGCGGTCTACTGGACGCCGGAAACGGAGCGCGAGCAGCGGCGGTCCGGCTGACAACCGCGAGCGCTTTGCCGCTGCTCTACCCGCTGTCACAGGCCTGGCTGCTGTCGGCGCGGCTCGACGCGCAGGGTGTCTCTCTGGCCGCGCCCGACAATCCCGTGGTGCGCGCGCATCTCTGGCTCGGCCGGCTCGCGGGTGCCGACGGCTTCTTTTACGTGGTCGATCCACGGGCGGTGTTCGGCCCCTTCGTTGTCGTGGCCGTCGTCGGCCTGCTCGTTGCTTGCTCGAAGCGACGGCGCGCCGAGCCGTCCTCGAAGGTGCTTGTCGGCCTGACGCTGTTGCCCCTTGCCCTTGCCTGCGTCCCGGGGCTGGCCGCGCTCACCGGAACGCTGATGCTACCGTGGATGCTGTACCGCCTTCTGTGGTTGGTGCCGGTTGCCGCCTTGGCCGGTCTGGCCTTCGACCGGGCCTTCGCCCTCGAACCGCGGCGCCGCTCGGGCGTCGCTGTGGCCGTCCTCGTGGCAGTCACGCTGGTCGCCGTGGTTCCTACGACCGAGGCCCGTTACCAGCGCGGCATGCAGGCCCGCGGCAGCGAGCGGCCCCACCACCCGCGGGGAACCACGCTCGAGGTTCTCGGTTTCCTGGCCGACAGCCCCGAGCGCGGACCGGTGCTGGCGCCGGCCGGTCTTTCGGAGGTCATACCGGCGCTGGCTGCCCGTCCTGTCGTTGCCATGTCGGAGCGCGCGACGCTGGTGTTTTCCTCGGACGAGACCGGGGCTTACCGGCGCGTGTACGACCGCGCCCAGTTCTTCTCGAGTACGGCCACCAGGGCCGAGCGTGCCCGGGTGGCGGCTCGTTACGGGGTGCGCCAGGCGGTTTTTCGCAGCAACTGGGTCACCCAAGGTTCCGAGGTCCGCCTGATGTCGCGGTTCGCCGTGCCGGGCGTGCTCCTGTCGGCCGCCGACAGGGACTGGAGCGCCGACCCGGCGCGCCTGCTGCCCGCGTTGCCTGAGGGGTCGCGCACGCTGCTGCGGAACGCGGATTTCATCCTGGTGGAATGGCCCGAGCTGGAACGGCCCGAGCTGGAACGGCCCGAGCTGGAACGGCCGGTGCCGGCAAGCGGGGTGGACTGGGTGGCTGCCGTGGGCGTGGACCTGGACGAGGGGCCGGGCGGCGCGGGCGGCTCGCGGGAGCTGTTGGGCAGCACGGCCGGCTGGCCGGGGATCGACCTCTATCTTGAGCCCCGCCCGCTGAGCCTGGGGACCTCGCCCAAGCTCATCTGGATGCGTGGCCTGGCCAGCTGGGACGACGGACCGACCGAGGCCCGTATCCGCCTGGAGTTGGCCCGGCGTTGCCGGCTCGAGAGCGTGGATCTGGTACCCTTCATGCGCAAGAAGAGACGCCAGCTTCTCGAGATCAGAACGGGCGCCAGCCGGCGTACCGTGCGCGCCTTCGACGGTGTTCCGGTGCGTGTAATGCTGGACCAACCCATGACCGGCGCGCTCGACCTACACGTACGTTCGCTGCTCGGCACGCCCGTCGGTTTCTCCGAGATCAGCTTGTTCGGGGACCGCGCGGACTGTGCTGTCTGGCGGGCCTGGGGGGTGCCCAGCGACGCCGCCTCACGGATGGAACTCGATCACCTGCTGCAAACAAGCGCGCTGTATCCCAACAGCGCACGGGCGGGCATCACCCTGGCCCGCCGTCTGGCCGATAGCGATATGGCGGCCGATGGCGAGGCGCTGCTCCGCTTCTCGCTCGCTCGCGATCCCAGTGTCGCCAACGCTTGGGTCGAGCTCGGACTGATGCGAGATCTGCAAGGGGGGCACCGCCAGGCCCTGGCGGCATACCGACGGGCCGTGCGACTGGACTCGAAGAATGCCTGGGCGCGCGGCTGTCTGGCGTGGGCGCGCCTGCGGGCCGGGCGGCCCTTGGCGGCGCTCTATCAGGTCTATCACGCGCGCCGTCTGGACCCGCGCTATGCCGATGCCCATACGATCCTGGCGCGCATAAAGCGCGACTTCGGCCTGCGCGATAGCGCGCGCTCTTCTCTCAGGCGGGCGATCGAGATGGACCGCCGCCGCAACTGGGCCTATATGGAGCTGGCCGGCATGCTGGTGGCGGAGGGGGAAACGGTTGCCGCGCTCCGTGTGCTCGACGATTTTCTGCTCATAGAACCCGAAGACGAATCCGTACGAGAGTTGCGGGCATCCATGCTCGCGAAGCTCCGGCCCGGCTGAGCCGTGCGTGTCGTGCTGGTAGGGCCCGAGCCGCCCTGGCGCGGTGGCGTGGCCGCCCACAGCGCGGGGCTGCGCGGCGCGCTGACCGTAGCCGGGCACGAGGCCACGACGGTCTCTTACTCCCGCTGCTACCCTGACTGGCTCATGCGCAGCCTCGGCCGTGGCCGGCTACGGCCCGAGAGCGACAGCGCCGTCCTTGATTCCCTCAACCCCGCTTCCTGGGCCAGGGCGCGCGCTCTGGTGCGCCAGTGCGACCCCGAACTCGTGGTCGCACAGTGGTGGCATCCGATAACGGCCCCCGCTCTGGCTGCCGTGCTCGGTCCCAAGGCCGGCCCGGGCCGGCCGGTCACGGTTCTCCTGTGTCACAACGCCCTTGCGCACGAGATCTTTCCTTTGCAGACATCCTTGGCACGCATGGGCCTGCGCTGTGGCGACGCCCTGCTGGCCCACTCGCGCGCGGTTGCCGAACAGTTGCGGGGCTTGGTGGCTCCGCTGCGGCCACCGATCGAGATCTGTCCGATGCCGCTACTGCTCGCAGACGGGGCGGCGCTGACGGAACGCGCGCAGTGGCGCGCAGCCTCGGGGTTCGGTCCCGACGAGCGCGTAGCCGTCTTTGTCGGCCACGGACGTCCCTACAAGGGTCTCGATCTCCTGCTCAGGGCCTGGGCGGAGGCCGGCCTCGGCGAACATACCAGGCTCGTCGTGGCGGGCGAGATCCTTGCCGGGCCGGCGACCCGGCGGCGCTTGTCACGATCGGCCCGGGCTGTCTCCGTTGAACTGCGCGACCGCTACCTCGCCGACGACGAATTGGCGGGTCTCCTGGTTGCGGCCGACCTACTGGTCCTTCCTTACCGGCGCGCCAGCCAGAGCGGCATAGTGCCGATGGCGCAGGCCCTGGGACTGCCCGTTCTGGCCTCGGATGCCGGTGGGCTGGCCGAGCAGGTGCGGGCACCCGGCCAGGGCGGCGAGCTGTTCCGGGCCGGCGACCCGGCGGCGCTGACCTTTGCGTTGCGACGCATGCTGGGTCGTGCGAGCTTGACTCGAGGGATTCCCACGGTGGCCGCCGGCGGCGGCTGGCCGGCCCTGGTTGAAGCTCTCGAAGTGCTGGTTCGTCTCATAAAGGAGACACGCAACGCGTGTTAGAATGCCCCCGATGAGCTCCTTCGCATACCGTGCGAGCACGGCCGAAGGCCGCGTGATGGAAGGCGTCATGGACGCCGCCGACGAGGCCTCGGTGGTCTCTAGCCTGCGACGGCAGGGTTACATCCCTCTCTCGGTCGAGACCGGTGCGAAGGTGGCCGAGAAGGGCCGCCGGGCCCTGACCGTGCCGTTTGCGGGTCTCTTGGCCGCCCGCGTCACCGGCAAGGATCTCACCCTGTTCACGCGCGAACTGGCCACCCTGCTGCGGGCCGGCCTCCCGCTGGACCGCAGCTTGCAAAGCCTGGTCTCGCTTTCCCCCAACAAGAAGCTCAAGTCGGTCGTCGTCGCCGTGCTGGCCAGGGTGCGCGAAGGGACCGCACTGTCGGAGGCCCTGGGAGAACACGACCGCGTGTTCCCGGTGCTATACACGAGCATGATCCGCGCCGGCGAGGCCGGCGGGGTCGTAGAGGCGGTCTTGGAGCGCTTGGCAGATTATCTCGAGCGCACCGAGAAATCGCGTGACGAATTGCGTTCGGCGCTGACATATCCGCTGGTGCTGGCCTTCGTGGGCGGGGTCTCTATCGTGGTTCTCCTGACCTATGTGTTGCCCAAGTTCACCGTCGTCTTCAACGACATGGGGGTGGCCATGCCGCTATCGACGCGGGCCGTGATGGCCGCCAGCGAGATCGTGCAATCCTATTGGTGGGCGTTTATAGCGGTGACCGCCGCCGCGGTGGCGCTCTTTGTCCGTTACCAGGCCACGCCGGCCGGTCGCATGCGGGTCGACCGTGGCAAGCTCTCACTTCCGCTGTTCGGGGCACTGACACGCAAGGTGCAGGTGGGGCGTTTCGCGCGCACCTTGGGCACGATGCTCAAATCCGGTGTGCCCTTGCTGCAGTCCCTGGACATCGTACGAGCGACCCTGACCAATCGTGTGCTGGCCGAAGCACTCGGCTCGGTGGAACGGGACGTGCGTGAGGGCAAGGGCCTGGCGCAACCGCTCGAGCGAACGACTGTGTTCCCCCCGCTGGCCTTGCAGATGGTCGCGGTGGGCGAGGAGACCGGGCGTCTCGACGATATGCTTTTGGTCGTCGCGGAACACTGCGATAGGGATGTGAACAACACCGTGACCCGGCTCATGTCTCTTCTCGAACCGGCCATGCTGCTGATAATGGGGGTCGTCACCGGGTTCATCGTGATCGCGATGATGTCGGCGGTGTTCAGCGTCAACCAGATGTCGTTCTGACACTAGGAGGGACCGATCGAGATGCCGAATTCAACACGTAAATGCTCTGCTTCGGGTTTCACCTTGGTGGAACTGATGGTCGTCATGGTGATCCTCGGCCTGCTGGCCTCGCTGGTACTGCCCAACTTCTTCGGGCAGGCGGCCAAGGCGCGCGTCAAGGCTGCCAGCGTCCAGATATCGAGCCTCGGCACGGCGCTGGATACCTTTGCGCTCGACGTTGGCCGCTATCCGTCCACCGAGGAGGGGCTCGATGCGTTGCTCACGGCCCCCGCCGGCGCCAACCGATGGGACGGACCCTATCTGCCCAAGGCCGTTCCGTCCGACCCATGGGGCAATCGTTATCAGTACAAAGGCTCGGAGGTGGAGGGGCAGTACGAGATCCTGTCCTACGGTTCCGACGGCAAGTCCGGTGGTGAGGGCGACGCCGGCGACATATCGAGCCGGGAGTAGGCCAGTGGAACGGCCCGCCGCCGGCTTCACGCTGGTCGAGCTCCTGATCGTCATGGTCGTGATGGCCGTGGCGGCCGTCATAGTGATGCCGTCGGTGCGTTCGGGCGGCCAGCAGCGCGAGGTGCGCCTGACCTTGCAGCAATTCGTCAGCGCCGTGCGCCACAGCTCGGCCACGGCGATCAGGGAGCGCCGTCTCGTCGATCTGACCCTGTGGCCGGACGATTCGAGCTACACGGTTGAAGGCGTCGAGGAGGACCGCGAACTCCCGCGCCTGGCCAGTTTCGGCGAGCTTGCCGGCGGGCGCTACCAAAGCGTGGACGAGGTGATCTTCGAGTTCTATCCCACGGGCGGGTCCAGCGGCGGGACGGTGGAGTTTCGCTTCGAGACCGACAATGGACAGCAAGCCTACACGCTGGCGATAGACCCGCTCATCAGCCGCGTCGGGGGCGAGCGTGCGTACTGAGCGCCAGCGCGGGTTCACGCTTCTCGAGGTCGTGATCGCGGCCTCGGTGATGGCCGTCGGGGTGGCTGCCGCATTGGAGTTGTTCACGGGCAGCTTGCGGTTGGCCGGCGCTTCGACCCACCAGACCGACGCGCTGGTGCTCGCCCGTTCGCTGATGGACGAGATGGTGTGGCGGGCCGACCTGGACGATGAACGGCGCGAGGGCCAAGAGGGGGATCTGGCGTGGAGCGTGCTGGTAAGGCCGGGCGATCCACAGTTCGGCGCCGACCCCGAAGAAGGCATGCGCGCCAACACCTCCGATGAATTTGAGCTCAAGGAGATCGTCGTAGCCGTTACGTGGGTGGGGGTCGGAGGCTCGGCCGCAGTGAGCCTGGAGACGGTTCGGCTCGTCGAGTCCTATTGATGCACGCGAGAAGCAGTCACGGCTTTACCCTGGTCGAGCTCATGGTCGCTATGACGATTATGTCGCTCATCGCCGCGTCCATGTACGGTGTCGTTTCATTGGGCGCCCGTGCCGCCGACACCGGTGAACGGCGGACGGAACAATCACGCCGCATGCGTGTCGCGACCGGGGTCGTGGTCCGTCAACTGCGCTCGGCTGTCCCTTTGTTGGTGCGGCTCGGCGAGGATGAGAAGGATACCCCCGAACCCTGGTTCTGGGGCGACGCGGAGCGGGTCGACTTCGTCACATCCTCTCCCCAGCGGCCCGACTCGAGCGGGCTGGCCCTGATCAGCTACTGGTATGAGGACGGCATGATGATGATGTCCGAGATGCCGTTGTTCGCCGCCGGTTTCGAGGACCCCTTCGGTGCCGGGGCCGACGAGCTGACCACAACCGTTCCTCTGCTCTACGATGTGGCGTCGGTTGAGTTCGGTTACCGGCGCACACCGTACCAGAACGACGACTGGGCGGACCACTGGGACGCGGGAGAGAAGAACTCGCTTCCCCGCTCGGTGCGGGTGGAGGTGAAGCCCGACACCGAGGACGGGCCCAGCTGGCAGCATCAAGTCCCGTTGTTCGTGGCCGTCTTCAACGAATTGAGCGGGGAGGATGATTTTCGCCGCCGGCGTGGAGCCAAAGCCACCAAGATAAAGCGCGAACAACGCGAGGAGGAAGCGGACGAGGAAGACGACGAGGACTTTGACGGGGAGGATGATGATTTCGACGACTGAAAGGTCCGAAGCGGGCGTCGCGCTTGTTCTCGTTCTGCTGACCTTCGCCGTTATCGGCGTTCTGGCCGGCGAGTTTGCCCGTGCGATGCGTGAGGACGCCAGCAGCACGCGCAACTTCAAGGAGGAGACGATCGCCCACTACGTGGCCTTTGCCGGAATCAACGAGGCGATACTGGCCGTGCTATCCAGGCGTGCCCAGGGTGGCAGGCGGCCCGATCTCCGGCCCGCCGAAGAACCCCTGCGCGGCCCGGTCGATGCTCTTCTCGATGCCGACGGAGCGTGGATCGATGCCCGCTTCAACGGCCGCCCTTATGAGCTCAGGGCCACCGACGAAGGCGGCCGTATCTCGCTCAACGGCGCCGACCAACTCTCGCTGCGGGAGGTCATGCTCAACCTCGGGCATGCCGACGACGAAGCGGACGTGGTAACGGACTCGATCCTTGATTGGCGGGATGACGACGACCTGCACCGCATCAACGGTGCCGAGAGCGACCACTACGAGAGCTTGCCGCGTCCTTACCGGGCCAAGAACGCGGATTTTGACGCGCTCGAGGAACTGTTGCTGGTGCGTGGGGTCACGCGCGAGATATTCTACGGCAGCGGGGGCCGTGCCGGTCTCAAGGACGTTTTTTCGGTGTTCAACGTCACCCCCGGGGTCAACCTCAAGTCGGTTTCGGCCCCCACGCTGGGCGCGCTGTCGGGTCTGGGCAGCGAGCAGGTCGGTGACATAGTGTCCCGTCGCTCGGAGCTCGGACACGACACCGGGGAGGAGATCCGCGCGGCGATCGAGGCCAGCGGGGTCGAAGCGCGCACCGGTACGCCGGTGGTG
>CAYXZP010000060.1:0-2518 GCA_964469485.1 uncultured Myxococcales bacterium
CTGCTTGTATTCGTCGAGGCCGGCTTTGCCGCGCTCGGCGAGCCCGTCGCGCGCCTGTCCGGCCAGGGTCTCGTCGAGGCTGGCGCCCTCGGGCACGGCGTAAACCGGGAACTGGTGCTTTCCGAAGGTGAGTTCTAGGTCGCAGCGCGCGGCTATGTCGGCCGAATTGGTGACCGCTTCCTCGCAGCCGGGGAAGGCCTCGAGCATCTCGGTCTCGCCCTTGACGAAGAGCTGGTCGGTCTCGAGCCGCCAGCGCTTCTCATCGTCCATGGTCTTTCCCGTCTGGACGCAGAGCAGGACCTCGTGGGCCAGGTGGTCGTCGTGCTCGAGGTAGTGGCAGTCGTTGGTCGCGACCAGGGGAATGCCCAACTCACCGGCGGCCTCCATCATGTACTTGTTGACGGTCTGTTGTTTGGCCATCCGGTTGTCTTGTATTTCGAGGTAATAGCGGTCGCCGAACAGTTCCCGGTATTCCTCTATCGCTTTCCGGGCGATGTCGGTCCTTCCCGCGGTCACCGCCGTGGCGACCTCGCCGCTGAGGCAGCCGCTCAGACAGATAAGCCCCTGGTTGAACTCGCGCAGCAGGGCCTTGTCGATGCGCGGTTTGTAGTAGAAGCCGTCGCGGTAGCTCTGGGTGACCATGCGGCTCAAGTTGCGGTAGCCGGTCTCGTCGGCGGCCAGCAGCACGAGATGGTTGTTGCCCGCCCTCTCGTAGTCGCCGCTCACCACCGTGCTGCGGTCCTTGCGGCTGCCCGGGGCCACATAGACCTCGCACCCAATCACGGGCTTTATGCCGCGGTCGACGGCGTTGCGGTAGAAGTCGACCACCCCGAACATGTTGCCGTGGTCGGTAATGGCCACGGCCGGCATGCCCAGGGCCGCAACCTTCGTCATCAGTTCGGGAACCTTGTTGGCGCCGTCTAGGAGGCTGTAGTGGGTGTGCAGGTGAAGGTGGGCGTAAGCCAAATTCCTACTCCCACTCCACGGTGGCCGGCGGTTTGGAAGAGACGTCGTAGACGACCCTGTTTATCCCGGCCACCTCGTTGCTAATGCGAGCCGAGCTTCGCGCGAGCACCTCGTCGGGAAAGCGGAACCAGTCGGCTGTCATGCCGTCCTCGCTGGTAATGGCCCGTAGTGCGATGACCCGGTCGTAGGTTCTGAGATCGCCCTGCACGCCGACCGTCCGCACGGGCAGCAGCACGGCGAACGCCTGCCAGATGTCGTCGTAGAGTCCGGCGCGCCGGATCTCTTCTATGAAGATCGCATCGGCCTCGCGCAGTATCGCTAGGTCCGCCTCGGTTATCTCGCCGAGGACGCGAACGGCCAGGCCGGGCCCCGGGAAAGGATGGCGGTCGAGTATGTCGGGTGAAAGCTCAAGCACGCGGCCGACGGCCCGCACCTCGTCCTTGAACAGATCCCTCAGCGGTTCCACCAGTTCGAGCTTCATGCGCTCGGGAAGACCGCCGACGTTGTGGTGGCTCTTGATGGTGGCCGAGGGCCCTCTGACCGACACCGATTCGATGACGTCCGGATACAGGGTGCCTTGGGCCAGGAAACGGACCTCGCCGTGTTTGCCCGAGGCCGCGGCCTCTTCGAAGACCTCGATGAAGGTCTCCCCTATTATCTTGCGCTTGCGTTCCGGATCGCTGACCCCACCGAGCGCCTCGAGAAAGCGCGCGGCGGCATCGACCGCCAGGAAGTCGCCGGCGAAGTAGCCGCCGAGCCGTTCCCGCACCTCTTGTGCCTCGTTCTTGCGCAGCAACCCGTTGTCGACGAACACGCAAGTGATCTGGCCGGGCACGGCGCGCTCGATGAGCGCGGCCGTCACGCTCGAGTCCACGCCGCCGCTCAGCGCGCAGACCACGTGACCGTCGCCCACCTGCTCGCGTATGCGGCGGCAGGCCGAGTCCGCAAAGGCCTCCATGCTCCAATCGGAGTCGAGTCCGCAGACGCGAAACAGAAAGTTGCGGATGATCTCGGTGCCGCCGCGGCTGTGGACCACCTCGGGGTGGAACTGCAGTCCGTAACGCGGCCGGTCGCGGTCGCGAACGGCGGCGTAGGGAGAGGAGTCGGTGGCGGCCACGGCCTCCCATCCTTCGGGCAGGCGTTCGAGGCGGTCGCCGTGGCTCATCCACACGCGCAGCGCGTCGGTGCCGTTGAGACCTTGGAACAGTTGGTCGCTGGTGGTTACCGAGAGTTCGGCGGGGCCGTACTCACGGTCTTGGCTGGCCGCCACGCGGCCGCCGCCGGCCAGTCCGAGCACGCCCATCCCGTAACAGATGCCGAGACAGGGAAGGTTCAGTTCGAGGACCTCGCGTGCGGGCATCGGCGCGTCGTCATCGTAGACGCTCGCAGGTCCCCCCGACAGGATGAGCGCCGTAGGCGCGAGCGCCTCGAGCCGGTCTGCGGATATATTGTAGGGGTGTATCTCGCAGTAGACGCCGGCCTCGCGTACGCGCCGTGCGATGAGCTGGGTGTACTGACTTCCGAAATCGAGGACTACGACCATCGCGACGCA
>CAYXZP010000060.1:2528-14595 GCA_964469485.1 uncultured Myxococcales bacterium
AGTTTCAGTCCTGACGGTAATTGGGCGGCTCCTTGATCATGGTCACGTCGTGGACGTGGCTCTCGCGCAGTCCCGCAGGGGATATCCGCGTGAAGCGCGCACGCTCGCGTAACTGAGCCAGGTCGGCCGCTCCCACGTAGCCCATGCCTGACCGCAGGCCGCCGGCGAGTTGTTCGATGGTCGGTTGCAGGCCGCCCTTGTAAGGCACCCTGCCCTCTATTCCTTCCGGGACCAGCTTGAGGTCGTCACGGTCCTGTTGGAAATAACGGTCCTTGCTGGCGCCGCCGCGCATCGCCTCGAGGGAGCCCATGCCGCGATACACCTTGTAGGTGCGGCCCTGGAACAGCATCGTCTCGCCCGGGCTCTCTTCGGTGCCCGCCAGTAGGCTGCCTATCATGCAAGAGGACGCGCCCGCGGCCAGGGCTTTGGTGACGTCGCCACTGAAGCGTATGCCGCCGTCGGCCGTCACCGGAACCCCGCAAGCATCGGCGACACGGCAGGCCTCGGTTATGGCGGTGAGTTGCGGCATGCCCACACCCGAGACCACGCGTGTGGTGCAGATAGAACCGACCCCCATGCCGACCTTGACCCCGTCGGCGCCGGCGTCGATCAGCGCCCGGGCGCCGTCCTCGGTGCCGACGTTGCCGCCGAGCACCTCGAGGTCGGGGTGGTCGCGCTTGGCTTCGGTGATCGTGTCGAGAACGTTGCGCGAGTGGCCGTGCGCGGTATCGACCGCCACGACATCCACCCCGGCCTCGACAAGCGCCGCGACGCGTTCCCTGCGGTCGTCGGCCACGCCGACCGCTGCGCCCACCAGCAAGCGCCCCAGCGCGTCCTTGGACGCCTCCGGGTAATCCGTGGCCTTCTGAATGTCCTTGACCGTGATGAGCCCCTCGAGCTTGCCCCCGCTGTCGATCACCAGAAGCTTCTCGATACGGTTGGCGTGAAGGATCTCGGTGGCGTCCTCGAGGCTGGTGCCCGAAGGGGCCGTGATCAGTTCGCGCGTCATGACCTCGCCCACGCTGCGGTCGAGGTCGCGCTCGAAACGCACGTCGCGGTTGGTGAGAATGCCGACAAGCAGGCCGCCGTCGCATACGGGCAGACCCGATATCGAGTTCTGCCGCATGGTGTCGAGGGCTTCGCTGAGCTTGGTCTGCGGGTTCACCGTGATCGGGTTGGCCACCACCCCGCTCTCGCTCTTCTTTACGCGCGTGACCTCGCCCGCCTGGTCGTCGACCGGCATGTTCCGGTGTATGAAACCGAGCCCGCCGAGCTGGGCCATGGCGATCGCCATACGGGACGTCGTCACCGTGTCCATGGCCGCGCTGGTGAAAGGGATGCGCAAGGCGATACGGCGTGTAAGCTTGGTCGCCAGCTCTGTCTGGCTCGGGATCAGCTCGGAGTGGCGCGGAACAAGGAGGACGTCGTCGAAAGTTAACGCTTCGGGGATAGCGTCGTAAGCTTCCGGGCGTTCCATGTTGCCTTATAGGGAGCTACCCCTTACTTTGCAAGGACCGAGCCAACACTCCGCAGGTCCCGCAAGTCGCACGTGCTAAGCAAGTATCTCACCAAAAGCCCGGTCGTGGACCCGGCGGCCTGGGTAGCGCCGGACGCGCGCGTAATCGGCGATGTCACCATAGGCGAACACTCCTCGGTCTGGTATCAGTGCGTGCTTCGAGGCGACGTGAGCCACATTCGCGTCGGCAAGCGCACCAATGTTCAGGACCATTCCACCTTCCATGTCAGCCGTGACCACGGCCCCACCATCGTCGGCGACGATGTCACCATAGGCCACCGGGCCGTGGTCCACGGTTGCACGATAGGCGACCGCGCGCTCGTCGGGATCGGCGCCATACTGCTCGACCACGCCGTCGTCGAGCCCGGTGCCATGGTCGCGGCCATGAGCCTGGTCACCTCGGGCACGGTGGTTCCGGCCGGCATGGTGGCCATGGGCCAGCCGGCCAAGGTCATCCGCGAGGTCAGCGAGGATGAGCGCGCGTGGATGGACGAGACCCTCGAAGAGTACATGACGTTGGCGCGCGAGCACGCCCGTTCCGGCTAGCGCCCTTGGTGGGAATCGCGGCGCACGAAGCGCAGTCTGACCGGACTCCCCTGTAGCTCGACCTGTTCGCGCAGGCAGCGCTCCAGAAAACGCCGGTAGTCCTCGGGCACCCGCCTGCGGTTGGTATAGACGGTGAATGTCGGTGGGGCCGTGCCCGTTTGGGTGGCGTAGAGAAGGCTGAGCCGTCCGCGTCCGACCACCGGCGGCTGGCGCCGTTCGGCCACCCCGGCGAGTATGCGGTTCAGCTGCACGGTCGGCACCTCGCGGGTGGCCGCCCGCCATGCGGCCTGGACCTTGGCCAGGCAGGCTTCGATGCCGCGGCCTTCGAGGGCCGAGATAAGACAGACCTCGACGTTGGTCAGGCTCGGGTAGCGGCGCCTGGTCTCCTCGGCCACGGCCGCGGCCGGGTTGCCGGGACCGAGAAGGTCCGACTTGTTCATCGCGACCACCAGCGCGCCGCCGTTCCTCCACACCAGGGAGGATATGCGTGCGTCCTGGTCGGTCATTCCCTCGCCAGGTTCTATCAACAGCAGCACGACGTCGGCCCGTTCGATGGCCGAGGTGCTGCGCCCCACGCTCAGCCGTTCGATGGCCAGCTGCACCCGCGAGGGCCGCCGCATGCCGGCCGTGTCCAGTAGCAGGTAGTCGCGGCCGCCGAGGGTGAGCGCCGTGTCGACGACGTCGCGGGTGGTCCCGGGCCGCGGGTCTACCAGGCTCAGGTCGCGACCGGCGAGCCGGTTCACGAGCGAGGATTTGCCGACGTTGGGACGCCCCACGATGGCCACGCGAAGCTGGGCCGGATCGCGCGTCTCTTCTTCGTCGCGGCCCGCGGCAAAGCCGCCGTCGTCGAGCGCCTCCACGATGGCGCTTTTGAGCTCGCCCGTGCCCAGGGCGTGCTCGGCGGAAACTTGCATCGGCACGTCGATACCCAGACGGCAGAAGTCGACAGCCGCGCCGGCTGCCGAACCCTCCGCTTTGTTGGCCACGTAAAGCGTGGGCAGCCCCAGGGCCTTGACGGTCTCCACCGTCTCGGCGTCCAGGGGGCTCAGGCCGGCGCGCGTGTCGAAAACGACGACCACCAGAGCGGCGCCGCCGATTGAGGCAAGCGTGTGCTCGTGCACTTGCTGGGCTAGCGTGATGTCGCTTTCGCCGCCGAGCCCGCCGGTATCGACCAGGGTGAGCTGTCGGCCCTCCCATGTGGCGGTCTCGCTTATCGGGTCGCGCGTCACGCCCGGCATCTCGAGCGTGATGGAACGCCGGCGTCCGAGGAGCCGGTTGAAAAGCGTCGACTTGCCGACGTTGGGCCGTCCCACGATGGCCACCACGGGTAGCTTCGAACCGCTCATGCGGGTGAACGTAGCGCGGGCGGCCTTGCCATCAAAGGAGCAAAGCCGGACAATCACGGCCTAGACCGTGAGTTCTCTCGTCCTTATGCGGATCCTGGAGTCGGCCCCGCGGCGTTACGAGGCCGGCATGGAGATGCTCACGCTCGGCGCCGCCGGGCGTAGCCGCCGCGAGGCCGCCCGCCTGGCCATCGCCGGCGACGGCACCCGCATCCTCGAGATCGGCTGTGGCACGGGCGCTCTCACCCGCTTGCTGCTCGACAACGGCGCTTCGGTACTTGCCATCGATGAGAATCCCGAGATGCTCGATCTCGCGGTCGAGCGTATTGGCGCCGGCAGGCCGGGCCTGATCTTCGAGGAAAAGGCCGCCGCCGAGATCGACGCGCTGGCGGCCGGGTCCTTTGACACGGTGGCGGCCGCCTTCTCTCTGTCGGAAATGTCCGGGTCTGAGCGGAGCTATGTTCTTCGCGAGGCCGTGCGTCTGCTGGTGGACGGCGGCCGCGTCGTGGTCCTCGATGAGACGCTGCCTGGGGGACGCCTGGCGCGCGCCCTGGTTCGGGTCTTGCGTCTGCCGCTCGTGGCCCTGGCCTGGGTCGTGACCGGGCGGGTAAGCTCGCCGTTGCGCGACACCGAGGGCGAATTGCGCGCCGCGGGACTGTCGGCGCTGCCCCACGGGCGGTACCTGCTTGGCACCATCGCGCTCTTCGAGGGCCGCAAAGCGGGCCGCAAAGATGGAGCGACCTAGCCGGGTGAAGGATCTCCTGCAGACCTGCCTGCGCTTGCTGCCGTGGCCGACCGAACCGGGACTTCGGCGTTCGGGCAACCCCGGGCCTTCGAGCCCCGTGCTGGTGACCTGCAACTACGACCTTACGGTGCGCCGCTTGATCGCCGAACTGCGCGGGGCCGACGCATGGATCGTTGTCGCCCCCTCGCGCGGCGTCAACGTGTGGTGCGCCGCCGCCGGCGGTCTTTTGACGACCACACAGGTCATAACCGCGCTCAAGACCTCGGGCGTCGAGGACCGCGTGAGCATCAAGCGCGCCGTTCTGCCCCAGTTGGCGGCCACCGGGGTGCTGGCTCGCGAGGTCGCCAGGCGCTCGGGTTGGAAGCTGCTGTTCGGACCCGTGTACGCGCGCGACATTCCCCGTTACCTCGCCGCCGGAATGAAGAAGGACGGCTCGATGCGGCGGGTTCGTTTCGGCGCCCGCGAGCGTACCGAGATGGCCCTGGCCTGGGCCTTCCCGACCTCCGTCATACTCGGCGGGCTCCTTGCGCTCGTGAGTGTCGCCTGGGCCCTGGTCGTCTTCGTGCAGGCCTGGGCCATGGCCTTTGTGGTCTTCTTCGCCTACGACCGCTTGGGTCCCCACCGTTGGCCGGCCATGTGGGCCGCCTCGGCCGCGGCCTCGCTCGTCTGGCCGCTGGCGAGCGGCTGGACGCCGGCCGTCACCGCTCAGGCGCTTGCTTCCGCGACCGCGGTTCTCGGCGTCCTGACCTTCGATTACGCCGGCTCCACCCCTACCGAGGGCGGCAGCCACTTCGACAGCCGCCGCTGGACGATCACGCTGGACCAGGCGGCCTGCGTCGGGGTCTACAACTGCGAGGCGGTGTGTCCCGAGTCCTGCTTCGAGCACTCGCCGGAGCGGCGGACCGTAGAGCTTTCCCACGACGAGCGCTGTGTGAGGTGCGGCGCCTGCGTGGTGCAGTGCCCGGTGGACGCGCTCTATTACGAGGACGGTAACGGGGGCCGCATCGAGCCGGACACGATACGGCGCTACAAGCTCAACCTCTTCGGTCAGCGCAGCGTCGATGCGGCCGGCACCGCCGCAGCTTCCTAGGTCTCGAGCTCGTCCAGAAAGCGGCGGTCGTTCTGCCAGTCCTTTTTTACCCGCACGCGCAGGTCCAGATATATCGAACGTCGCCCGGTGATCTCTTGGGCGGCCCGGCGCGCGGCCTTGCCGATCTCCTTTATGCGCGCGCCTCCGCTGCCGATGATGATGGCCTTGGTCGAGTCCGAGTCGGTGTATACGTCGGCCTCGATGTAAGCGCCGTTCGGCCGTTCTTCAAAGCTCTCTATCTTGACGGCCGTGCGGTAAGGCACTTCCTCGTGGAGTTGGCGCAGGAGTTGTTCGCGTATGGTCTCGGCCACCAGAAAACGCTCGTCGCGGTCGGTCAGGGTGTCGGCCGGAAAGGGCCAGGGGCCGGCCGGTAGTAGCTCGGATACGCGGTCGAGCAGCCCTTCGAGGCCGTCACCGCAAAGCGCGCTCACGGGCATGCACTCGGCGCCGTCGAACAGCTCGGCCAGTTCGGCCATCAGCGGGAGCAGGCGCTCGCGCGGGACAAGGTCTATCTTGTTGATGACGGTCAGCAGGGGCCGGCCGGGCAGCTGCCGGGCCTCTTTGCGATCGATCGCGCCCGTGCCGCGATCGGCGGCGACCACCCAGCAGACCACATCCGCGCCGGCAACCCCCCTTCTGGCCTCGGCGACCATACGCTCTTGCAGGGCCACGCGCGGGCGGTGGATGCCGGGGGTGTCGGTGAAGGCAATCTGCGTCCGGCCGCGCGTGAGAACGCCGGTCACCGGAGCGCGCGTGGTCTGGGGCTTCGGCGTGGCGATGCTGAGCGTGGTTCCCAGCATGCGGTTGAGAAGCGTCGACTTGCCGACGTTCGGCGCGCCCGCGAGCGCGACGAAGCCGCCCCTTTGCTCCTCTTCTTTCAAGATTCGCCGGCCAGTTTCTCTAGCGCGTGGCCGGCTGCCTCGCGCTCGGCCGCCCGCCGGCTTCCCCCGCGACCGTTGGCCAGTACGCGGGAGCCCTCACGGACCTCGACCTCGTAGGTGGGCATGTGTTCGGGGCCGCTCTTGGTACTGACCACGTATTCGGGACAGCCGTGGCCGAGCGCGGCCAGGCGTTCCTGCAGTTCGCTTTTTGGGTCCAGCTGCGGTGGCGGTCCCCCTTCGAGCAGCGGGCCGAACTCGCGTTCGACCAGCGCGCGTGCCGCCGCGTAGCCGCCGTCGAGGAACACCGCGCCGATGACGGCCTCGAAGGCCCCCTCGAGTATGCTCTCCTTGCCTTGCCCGCCGCCGGCCAGTTCTCCACGCCCGAGCAGCAGGACCTCGCCGAGGTCCATCGCCGCGGCGGCACGGGCCAGTGCCGGACCGCTGACCAAGGAGGACCGGATGCGTGAAAGCCCGCCTTCATCGGTGCCGGCGTCCGCGAAGCGCGCCATCAGCATGTCGCTGACGGCCAGGCCGAGGACCGCGTCCCCGAGGAACTCGAGCCGCTCGTTGTCTTCGGCGCCGTTCTCGGCGGCCCAGGAACTGTGCGCCAAGGCACGCTCGAAGAGCGCGCTGTCCTTGAACTCGTAGCCGAGGCGCCGCCCGAGGACCGCGAGGCGCTCGCTCATACCGGGACAGCCTGGAGACGGCCGTCGCCGCCGCGGCCGGCGATATCGACGGCGACCTCGCGGTTCATGAGCGAGTCGGGACCGTCGGCGACCAGGGCCAGATAGTTGTTCGAGTATCCCTTCAACATCCCGCTCTTGCGGTCGCGCGCATTTTCGAAAAGGACCTTCACGCGGCTGCCGATGAACCTGTCCTCGAAGCGTCGCCTCAGGCGCCCGTCGAGTTCCCTTACCCGGCGGGCACGCTCGTGCACGACGGCGGCCGGCAGCTCCGGCCAGCGCTTGGCCGCCGAGGTCGCCGAACGCCGCGAGTAAGGGAAGACGTGCATGTAGTCGAGTTCGATGCGTTCGAGATAGTCGAGGGTTTCGGAGAACTCCTCGTCGCTTTCGCCCGGGAATCCGGCGATCAGGTCGGTGCCTATGCAGACCTCGGGCATGCGGCGCCTGGCCTCGGCCAAGTGCTCGGCGGCTTCGGCGGCGCGGTATCTACGTTTCATGCGGCCGAGAACGGCGTCACTGCCCGACTGTAGGGGTACGTGCAGGTGGCGGCAGAAGATGTCGTTGCCGGCCACCGTGTCCAGAAAACGCGGGGTCATCTCGGGCGGGTCCACGGAGCTTATGCGCACGCGCAGCCGTGGCGCCCTCTCGGCGATGGCTTCGAGCAGCCACGCAAAGTCGCAAGCCGGGCCGAGGTCGGCACCGTAGCCGCCGAGATGGACGCCGGTGAGCACCACCTCGCGAAAGCCGCGGGCGGCCAACAGTTCGATCTCGTCGAGCACACGTCTCGGCTCCACGCTACGGCTTCTACCGCGCGCCACCGGAACTATGCAGAAGGTGCAGAACAGGTTGCAGCCCTCCTGCACCTTGACGAAAGCGCGGGTGCGTCCGGCGAAGCTCTCTATGCCGAGGGTCTCGACCACCTCGGCCCGTCTCAGGTCCGAGACCGAGACCTTGTCGTCGAGTTGGCCCGCAACGGCCTTCAAGAGGTCGGATAGCCGCCCGAGCCCCACGACATAATCGACGTATTCGAGCCCGGCTATCTCGGCGGGGCTCGCCTGGGCATAACAGCCGGTCAGGACCACGCGCGCGGACGGATTGCGCCGCCTCGCACGCCGGGCCAGCCGCCGGCCCTCGGCGTCTGCACGGTCGGTGACCGTGCAGGTGTTGACGATGTAGGCGTCGGCCTCCTCTTCGAAGCCGACACGCTGCCAGCCCTTCTCACCGAGCAGCCGGTCGATGACCGCGCTGTCGTACTGGTTGACCTTGCAGCCGAGCGTGGTGAGGGCTACGCGCACGCGCTCTTTATCCATCCCCCGCCCAGTACGTGGTCGCCGCGGTAAAGGGCCACGGCCTGGCCCGGGCTGACGGCCTCCTCGGCCTTGTCGAACAGCAAGGTCATGCGGCCCGAGCTTGCTCGAGCGATGGTCGCGGCCACCGCCTGGTGGCGGTAGCGGATCTTGGCCTCGACCCGGCTGCCCGGCGCTTCGGGCTCGCCCGAGACCCAGCTGGCGCCCTCGGCTTCCAGGCCGGACGCCGCCAGCTCGCTGCGCGGGCCCACGGTTACGCTGCCGCTCCGAGCGTCGATGGAGTTGACGTAAAGGGCCCCGGCGGCCGTCACGCCGAGCCCCTTGCGCTGGCCGACGGTGAAACGGTGGACCCCGCCGTGACGGCCCAACTGCTGTCCCGATCTGTCGATGACGGCGCCCGGGCGAAGCTTCGTGCCCGCCCGCGACTCGACGAAATCGGCGTAGTTGCCGTCGGCGACGAAGCAGATCTCCTGGCTTTCCGCCTTCTGGCTCACGCCCAGGCCGAGATCTTCGGCCCGGCGCCGTACTTCGGCCTTGTTGAGATGACCGACCGGGAACAGCGTTGAGGCCAGTTCGCGCTGTCCCATCTCGAACAGGAAGTAGCTTTGGTCCTTGGCCGGGTCGCGGCCGCGGCGCAGTTGGAAACGGCCGCCGTTCTCTTCGACGCGCGCGTAATGGCCGGTGGCGACCAGGGAGGCCCCGAGCTGGCGGGCGCGCTGTCTGAGCGCGCCGAACTTGATCTCGCGGTTGCACAGTATGCAGGGGCTCGGGGTGCGCCCGGCTAGATACTCGCCGACGAAGCTGTCGATGACACGTTCCTTGAAGGGTTCGCGCAGATCGAAGACGTAGTGGGGAATGCCGAGCCGGTCGGCCACACGGCGGGCATCCTCGAAGTCGGCCAGGCTGCAGCAGCCGCTCGAACCGGCCGCGGCGCCCTCGGGGGCAAGCCGCATCGAGACACCGATGGCGTCGTAGCCCTCGTGGACCAGCATGGCGGCGGCCACCGAGCTGTCCACCCCTCCGCTCATGGCCACCACCACGCGGGTGCCGGCCGGCCTCATGCGGCCATCCTTGCCCGTTCGGCCACAGCCGCGAAGGCGCGTGCGAGACCCTCGACCTCGTCCTCGGTCGTGTTCCAGCCCATGCTCATGCGAAGCACCCCGTGGCGGTGCGTTGCGGGCACTCCGAGCGCCGCCATGACGTGCGAGGGTTCGGGCGAGGCCGCCGCGCAGGCCGAACCGGTCGAGACCGCGAAGCCTTCGATGTCGAGAGCGGCCACGATGATCTCAGCGCGCGTGCCGGCAAGCGCCACGGTGAGCGTGCCGGGCAAGCCGTCCTCGGCCGAGATCTTCATCGTACCCGGAATTTCTCTCTCGAGTCTTCGCCACAGGAGCTTGCGCAGACGGCCCAGCCGGCCGGCCTCTGCGTCGAGTTCCCGTCCGGCCAGTTCGGCGGCCAGCCCCATGCCGACTATGCCCGCCAGGTTCTCGGTGCCCGGCCTCAAGCCGGCCTCCTGGGGTCCACCCGACATGAGCGGGGCCGGCTCCGAGCCTTGCCCTGCCATGAGCGCCCCCACCCCGCGCGGTCCGCCGAACTTGTGGGCGGAAAGCGCGATGGTGTCGATGCCCGCCAGCGCGCCGACCGGGACACGCCCGGCGGCCTGGGCCGCGTCGAGGTGTAGCAGCGAGCCGGCGCTCTTGGCCACCACCAGGGCGTCGATGTCCGCCATGTGTCCGGACTCCGAGTTGGCCCACCCGAAGGCCATCAGGCAAGGACCGGCGGCGGTCAGTCGGGCCAACTCGGTATGGTCAGGCCTGGCCGCGCGATCGACATCCATTATCAGGGTCTCACGGCCCTCCGTGCCGAGACGGACCACGGTATCGAGGACCGAGGCGTGTTCGGCGGCCGAGCATACGAGCTTCGAGCCCGGCCTTGCCATGGCGGCCCCGCGTATCGCCAGGTTGTTGGATTCGGTCGCTCCCGAGGTGAAATGGACCGCCTCGGGCGGGCAGGTTAGCAGGGCGGCCACGCGCGCGCGCGCTTCGTCGAGAAGCCGCCTGGCCAGGCGGCCCTCGGCGTGCATGCTCGACGGGTTGCCGGCCTCCCCGGCCATCACCTCGCCCATGACGGCGGCCACTTCCGGTCTCAACGGCGAGGTCGCGTTGTGGTCGAAGTAGCCGCGCATGCCGCCTAGCCGGCGCGCCGCCCGAGCGCGCCGCGGTCCTTGTGGAGCTTGTAGGTGATGCTGTCGACTAGGGCCTGCCAGCTCGCCTCGACTATGTTGTGCGAGACTCCCACCGTTCCCCAGCGCCCCTCGGAGTCTCCCGACTCGATCAGCACCCGCACCAGGCCTCCGGTTCCTTCCTGGCCGGCCAGGACGCGCACCTTGTAGTCGTGGAGCTGCACCTCTTCGAGTTCCGGGTAGAATTTTGTGAGCGCCTTGCGAAGCGCCGAGTCGAGGGCGTTCACCGGCCCGTTGCCGGTGGCCACGGTGTGCTCGGGCTCGCCGTCCGGGCCTTCGATCATGACGCTGGCCTCTGAACGGCTGTGCTCCTCCTCGCTCGGCTTCTCGTCGATGACGCGGAACTCGACGAGCTTGAAGAACCTCGCCTTGTTCTTGAGGTCCTTGCGCATGAGCAACTCGAGCGAGGCCTCGGCCCCCTCGAACTGAAAGCCCGAGTTCTCCAGTTCCTTGATCTCGCTCAGGACCGAGGCCAGTTCGTCGGCGCGTCCGGCCATGTCGATGCCGAACTGTTCGGCCTTGTGGGCCACGCTGCTGCGCCCGGCCAGGTCGGAGACCAGCACGCGGCGCTCGTTGCCCACCAGGTCGGGGTCGATGTGCTCGTAGGTGACCGGGTTCTTGCGCACCGCGGAAACGTGGAGTCCGCCCTTGTGGGCGAAGGCCGCGCGCCCGACGTAGGGTCGCTGGCGGTCGGGCTCGACGTTGGCCAGTTCGTAGAGATAGCGCGAGGTCGCGGCCAGGGTCTTCAGCTTGCGGTCGGTGGTGCAGCGGTAGCCCTTCTTGAGCTGCAGGGTCGGGATGATGGTACACAGGTTGGCGTTGCCGCAGCGCTCGCCGAACCCGTTCATGGTGCCCTGCACCTGTACGGCCCCGCACTCGATGGCCCGCAGCGTGTTGGCCACGGCCAGCCCCGAATCGTTGTGGCAATGGATGCCGAGCGGAACGCCGGCCGCCTTGGCCGCCTCCATGCCAACGGCGATGGCCTCCGGCAAGGCCCCGCCGTTGGTCTCGCACAGGCACACGAGGTCGGCGCCTCCCGAGGCCGCGGCCTCGAGGGTCCGCAATGCGTATGACGGGTTGGCTCCGTAGCCGTCGAAGAAATGCTCGGCGTCGACGATCACCTCGTCGGTGTGCTTCTTTAGGTAGGCCACCGTCTTCTCGATGAGTTCGAGGTTGGCCGACAAGGATATGCGCAGGACCTCTTTTACGTGCAGGTCCCAGGACTTGGCCACGATAGTGACGACCGGGGTGCCGGCGCGCAGCAGCGCGCGCAGTCCGGCGTCGCGCGAAGGCGGCGTGCCGGGTCTGGCCGTCGAGCCGAAGGCGACCACCCGCGCCGTCGATAGCCGCAGCTTGGCGGCTTCCTCGAAGTAGGCCGCGTCCTTGGGGTTGGAGGCCGGGTAGCCCCCTTCGACGTAACCGATGCCGAGTCCGTCGAGGCGCCCGGTGATGGCCAGCTTGTCGTGCAGGCTGAAGCTGACACCCTCGCCCTGGGTGCCGTCGCGCAGGGTCGTGTCGTATATCTGGATGCGCTTCATCCGACCCCGCTGCCCAGTTCCGACTCGCTGTCGATAAAACCGCGGTGCAACACGTTCACCGCGCGTTCGAGATCGGCGAGTTCGACGACGACCGAGATCTTTATCTCCGAGGTCGAGATCATCTGGATGTTGATCCCCTCGGTGCCGAGCAGTTCGAAGGCGCGCGCGGCGACACC
>CAYXZP010000061.1:0-14285 GCA_964469485.1 uncultured Myxococcales bacterium
TGATCACCCAGAGCCCGGTCGACTATATGCTCGATCACGAGGAAACCGCCCGGATTGCCCGTGCGGCGTGTTTCAACGCACCGATCCCCAACGCGCCCTGCGAGGACGATTCAGCACCCCTGGAGCGAATCCCCCACCTCTACTACGTCAACGCCGTGGAGAGTGTCGGAATCTACGGAGAACCTGTGAAGCCTTCGTTCCTCCTCGATATCGCCGATGTCATGGAACGCAAGACCGAGGCCCTGGCAGCCCACGACTCCCAGCGTGAGTGGCTCAGAAAACAGCACGGCATCGATGAATACCTCGCGAGCATGAAGAACTGGTCGGCCGAGGCCGGCAAGCTTGCCGGACTCGAATTCGCCGAGGGCTTCCGCCAGCACCTCGGCCATGCCTACCCACACGACAATCTCCTCGCCAGTTTGCTCGAAGGCCGTAGCCACCCACCGAAGGAGGAGGAATAAGAGATGAAACTCGACCTGCTCTCGACGATCAAAGGCTCCGCCCTCGAAGACTTCTTCCCCGCGGGCTGGGATCTCGCGCGAATGGACGAGCTCGCCGGACGGACGCCGGAGCGCATCGGCGAGCGCGAGGAGTACTGGAGCGAGGGCTACGAACCCGTCGAATGCGAGAGCGTCGAAGACCTCGAGGTCCGCATGGGAGTCGAGATCGCCACCCAGGTCATCGAGGCCAGGGCCGAAGGCCGCCCGCTCGCCCCTTCCTAGTGGTTTGACTGCGCTTATGCCGCCTTTCGAAGGTAGACTGGCCGCTGGCCTGGGCTATACTGGCTGACTTAATGTACGAACGCCGCGCCAAGGGTGGCCGCAAGTGGCCGTGGTTCGCCGGCTGCGCTCTGGTCGTGGCCTTCCTCGTGCTGGTTCCCCAGGGTCGGCGCCTGGCCGACGCCGCCCGCGACACCTACGACTCTCTCGAGACCTTCGCGACCATATTGGCCGTGGTCCAGAAGAACTACGTCGAGAACGTCGACAGCGAGAAGCTTGTCGAGGGCGCCATCGGCGGGATGATGACCTCTCTGGACCCGCACAGCGCCTACCTGACCCCCGAACAGTACAGGGACTTGCAGGTGGAGACGCGCGGCACCTTCGGCGGTCTGGGCATCGAGATAACCATACGCGATGAGGTTCTCACCATAATCGCGCCGCTCGAGGACACACCCGCCTCCAGAGTCGGGCTCAAGCCCTCCGACCAGATCATCAAGATCGACGGCGTGGTGACCAAGGCCATGACCCTGACCCGTGCCGTTTCCATGATGCGCGGACCCAAGGGGACCGATGTTGTCCTGACGATCCGTCGCAAAGACCGCGATCTGTTCGACGTGGAGATCACCCGCGAGGTCATAAACGTCAAGAGCGTGAAGGACGCCAAGCTCTACGACGGGCGCTACGGGCACGTGCGCGTAACCCAGTTCCAGGAGGGTACCGCCCGGGAACTGGCCGAATCGCTCGCCAAGCTCGACGAAGAGGCCGGCGGGACCCTGGGCGGCGTTCTCCTTGATCTGCGCCACAACCCCGGCGGTCTTCTCAACCAGGCGGTCAAGGTCGTCGACCTCTTCATCGATGCCGGACTCATCGTGTATACCGATGGGAGGATAGACGCGCAGAAACAGCGCTTCTTCGCCCGCGCCGAAGGTACGCGCTCGGATACACCGATGGTGGTGATGGTCGACGAGGGCTCGGCGAGCGCCTCGGAGATCGTTGCCGGCGCTCTGCAGGACCACGAGAGGGCGATCATCCTGGGCGCGCAGACCTTCGGGAAGGGCTCGGTGCAGACCATACTCCCTCTCGGCGCCGACTCGGCGCTGAGACTGACCACGGCTCGCTACTACACGCCTTCGGGCCGCTCCATTCAGGCCACCGGCATACAGCCCGACGTGGCCGTCGGTCGTGAGGTCAGGATTGCACGCACGGGTTCGGACTTCAGCATACGGGAGGCCGACCTCAGCGGACACATACCGGCCGACGAAGATGCCGAGGCTGCCGACTCTGGTGAGGGCCCCGACCCACAGCTCGAACGGGCGCTCGACCTGCTTCGCACTTGGAAGGTCTTCTCGCGTTACAGCGGGGAGCAACGCTTCGGACCAGTTGTGCCGCCGGCCACCGACGGTGACTGAAGCGGACAAGGCGTCCCCGCCCTTGGATACAGAAAGCGGCCCGTTCTCGGTGACCGGGCTGGTTTCGGTGCTGGCCGAAAGCCTCGAGTCCCAGTTCCGCGACATAGCGGTTGTCGGAGAGTTGACGTCCTTCAAGCGGGCGGTGAGCGGCCATTGCTATTTCACGCTGGGCGACGGGCGCTCATTGCTCGAGTGCGTGATGTGGAAGAGCCGGGCTGAGCGGGTTCGATTCGAACCCGAACCGGGAGACGAGGTCCTGTGCCGGGGAAACGTCCGTGTCTACAAGCAACAGGGGCGGATGCAGCTCGAGGTCTCCGCGCTTCGCCCGGTGGGCGAGGGGGCGGCCGCGCGTGCGCTCGAGGAACTGAAGAAAAAGCTCGCAGCCGAAGGGTTGTTCGCCGAGGAACGCAAGCGGCCTCTTCCCTTCCTGCCCTCGGTCGTTGGTGTTGTCACCTCCACCGAAGGCGCCGCGCTACGCGACATCGCGACCACGGTCAGGCGCCGGTTCCCGGCCTGCCGCGTTGTGGTCAGCCCGGGGCTGGTACAGGGGAGCGGCGCCGAGGATTCCCTGGTTGCGGCGCTCGACGGTCTCGCCGAGTGGGGCGGAGCCGATACGGTGATCATAGGACGTGGCGGTGGTGCCCCCGAGGACCTCGCCGCTTTCAACTCGGAGAAGGTCGTACGCGCGATAGCCGGCTTTCCGGTCCCGGTCGTGTCCGGGGTCGGGCACGAGACCGATTTCACGCTCGCCGACCTGGCCGCCGACCTTCGTGCCGCCACGCCGACCGCGGCTGCACAGGCCGTGGTGCCCGTTCGTGCCGAACTGGCCGAGGACACGGCCATGCTGCGGACCCGGCTCCTGCGTGCGTCGGCCAGAGCTCTGGAGACTGTCGGTCTGAGGGTCTCGCATGCCGGCGCCCGTCTGCGCCGGCCCGAGGCCCTTCTGGCCAGGAACCGTCAGAGGATCGACGAACTCATGGGCGGTATCGAGCGTGGGCTACAGGAGGCCTACCGGGCCGCACGCGAGAGATTCGCTTCGGCCCGTTCCAAGCTCGACGCCTTGAGCCCGTTGGCGGTCCTGGAACGAGGCTACGCCATCGTGAGCGTGGCCGGCGGGAGCGCAGTGCGTGATGCCGCCACGCTTGCCCCGGGCCAAGCGGTGGGACTGCGCTTCGCTCGCGGGGCCGCCAGCGCAGACATCACAGCGGTCGATGGGTCGAAGAGGAAGACCAGGGAATGAGGGGCCGCAGCACCGTCACCTTGGCCGGCCTGCTGGTGCTCGGCCTGCTGCGAACCGGGCTGGCCGCCGGGCAGGCAAACATCGTGGTGGTGGATCCCGATCCGATCGGCCAGGGCGACATCGTAAAGATCGTCGTCCAGGTGCCGGGGGCGGCGACCTCGGGCGAGATCAAGATCGCCGGCCGCAGTTTCAGCGGATTTCCGACCGGCGGTCTGATGACCTTCTTTGCCGGCGTCGATCTTGATGCCGAGCCCTCCTCGATGGTCATCGAGGCTGAGGTGGGGGGTTTCAAGGGCAAGCGCGAGAGCCGGATCGTCGCCAAAAGCTTCGGCCGCGAATCTCTCAAGGTGAGCCCGACCTATACCGATCTCGACGACAAGACGCTCACGCGTGTGCGGGCTGAAAAAGAACGGCTCGAGGGTATCTGGAAGACCCGGACACCGCAGCGCCTGTGGACGAAATCCTTCGTGAAACCCGCTGTCGGAGATCTCGGTTCGCCTTTCGGGTTGCGCCGCTTTTTCAACGACCAGGCGCGCAGTCCTCATTCGGGACTCGACATAAGAGCGCAGGCCGGCTCCGAGGTGTACGCTTCCAACAGCGGCCGGGTGGTACTGGCCGACGACCTGTTCTTCACCGGCACCACCGTCGTCATCGATCACGGGCTCGGCCTCTATACGATCTACGCGCACCTATCGCGCGTTGACGTGAAGGTCGGCGAGGACGTCGAGCGCTCCCAGCGCATCGGCCGGGTGGGAGCCACCGGTCGGGTCACCGGTCCGCACCTGCACTGGGCGGTCAAGCTCGGCGGCGCTCGCGTGGACCCCTCGGGTCTGCCTGGCGTTCTGCTGTAGGCGTGGCCACCGCCGATTTCGTGTTCGCGTTCGAGCGCGCCCCGGGCGGGGACGAACTCGAATGGATACCGCTTGCCGTGCGCATGAAGCTCGATGTGGCCGGTCTCAGCCTCGGCCTCGAGGACTGGCAGGCCCTGGAGCTGGAAGCGCGGCGCTCGCTGGTGGCCGCACCCGAAGGCGGTCCCCGGGGAGTCTTCGCAGGGCTTCTGATCCGTTCCTTGGCCGCGGCCGGCAGGTCCGCACCGCGGGCGCTGGACACCGGCAAACTGGAGGCTCGCAAGAGGTGGATGGGGGCCAGCCAGCCGCCCGGATCGCTCGAAGACGCCGGCGAGTTCAGCATCGAGGTCGATTGGCACCACCTCGATCGCTTCGACCGTTACGTATTGTCCCAGCTGGCGGGCAAGGGACGGCGCGAGCAGTTAGCTGCGGCAGTCGCCGAACTGGGCCTGCTGTGAACGTGGACGGGCTTGTGCTGGCCGGCGGGCGTTCGAGCCGCTTCGGTTCGGACAAAGCCGGTGCCACGCTCGGCGGACGCACACTGCTGTCGATATCCTACCGGACCGTGGCCGGGGCCGTGGGGGGGGCGGTCTACCTTGCCGGTGCCGGGCAGGCCGGCCCGCGCGACCTGGCCCCGGCGGTCCTGCGGATAGTCGACGAGTGCTCCGGCGCCGGACCTCTGGGAGGTATAGCGGCCGCGCTCGGTCGCAGCCGTCGCGCCGGCGTCGTCGTGCTGGCCTGCGACCTGCCCCTGGTCAAGACCTCGACCCTGGTTCGCATGGCCACGCTCGGCCTGGCCAGCGGCCGCGCCGTTGCCGCTCGCACGAGCCGCGGCTGGGAGCCGCTGGCGGCCTTTTACCCACGCACCGCTTTGCAGCAGCTCCGCTCCGGGTTAAGGGAAGGGCCGCGGGCCTTGCATCTGTGGCTGGATAAGCTCGGCGCACTGGCCGTCACGGGCATCGCCGGTGACGAGTTGACCAACATAAACCGCCCGCGCGATCTCGAACGGTTGACCCGCGGGTAGGCAGGTTCTGAACGATGACCGCCAAGTCGAAAGCAAAACAGGCCGAGTCCTTCGAGGACTCCCTGGCTCGTCTTGAAGACATCGTCGAGCGTCTCGAAGCAGGCGATATCACCCTCGAGCAGTCGCTGACCACTTTCGAGGAGGGTGTGACGCTCGTACAGGCGCTCAACAAGAGGCTCGACACGGTGCAGTCCAAGATCGAAAAGCTCGCGCGTAGCGCCAGTGGCGTTCTCGGGACCGAAGACCTGGAGGAAGACTGAAGCGGTGGCCGGTGCCGAAGCGGCGGCCAGGGCCGCCGAATTGGCAGCGCTCGTAGAGACCGGCCTCGGGCGGGTCCTTGCTGCCGGCGACGGCGAGGGATCCGGGGAGTTCGGCGCCCGCCGCTTGCTCGAGTCCATGCGCTACAGCCTGTCCACACCCGGCAAGCGCATCCGCCCGCTCCTGCTACTGGCGACCGCGGAATCGGCCGGTGCCCAAGCGCCCGGCCTTGTCGAGTTCGCCTGCGCCCTTGAGATGATCCACGCCTACTCCCTGATCCATGACGACCTCCCCGACATGGACGATGACGAGCTCAGGCGCGGCCTGCCGACCAACCACGTGGTGTTCGGTCCGGGTATGGCCATCCTGGCGGGCGACGGCCTTCTGACCGAGGCCTTTCAGGTGCTGCTAAGGCCTGTGGTCGCGCCGGAACTACAGCTCGACGTGGTCGGCGAGCTGGCCGCCGCGGCGGGCCTGCGGGGCATGGTCGGTGGCCAGGCGGCCGACCTGCTGGCCGAAACCGAGCCGGACCGGGACGAAGCCATGCTCCGGTCCATACACCGGCGCAAGACCGGCTCCCTGATCTCGGCTTCGGTCAGGGCGGGGGCGCGCCTGGCCGGAGCCGGACCGGAGACGGCCCTGGCCCTTGGCGCCTTCGGCGACCGTTTCGGCCTGGCCTTTCAGATCGCCGATGACGTAAAGGACGTCGTTGCACCCGAAACGGTCAGCGGCAAGCGCCCCGGCGGTGACCGCGAGGCGGGCAAGTTGACCTACCCCGAACTGTTCGGGCTCGAAGGCTCACGCCGGCGCTGCCAGGACGAATTCGGCCAGGCCCTCGAAGCCCTCGTCCCGCTCGGGGAGCGTGGCGCGGTGATCGAATCCATCGCGCGCGATGCCGTGGCACCCGCGCTGGCGCACCGAGGGGCCTGAACTGTCCTCGCGCGAAAGGGCCGACGAGGCTCTGGTCAGGCGCGGCTTGGCCCGATCGGTCGAGGACGCCGCCAGGTTCATCATGGCCGGTCGCGTGCATGCGGTGGGCCGCCGCATCGAGAAGGCCGGCGAGCTGGTCGCCCCGGACCTTGCGCTGACCGTGCGCGACGATCTCCCCTATGTGTCGCGTGGCGGCCTCAAACTGGCCCATGCTCTCGATGTCTTCGAGATCGATGTCCGTGATGCGGTCGCACTCGACGCGGGAGCTTCCACCGGGGGGTTCACCGACTGTCTGCTGCAAGCCGGGGCCGGCCGCGTTTACGCGGTCGATGTCGCCTATGGACAGCTTGCTTGGAAGCTGCGCCAGGACCGGCGCGTGGTCGTTATGGAACGGACCAATATAAGAGCGGTCGCGGTCGCCGACCTCGACCCCGCCCCCGAGCTGGCGGTGGTCGATCTTGCCTTCGTTTCCCTGACGACCGTCCTCGAGGCGGTCCTCGGTCTGCTGGCCGGACGACGGCGTATGATTGTGCTCGTCAAGCCGCAATTCGAGGTTGGCCGCGAATCCTTGACCGGCGGTGTGGTCGAAGACCCGGCCGAAAGAGAACGCGCGGTTGCCGCGGTGCTGGCCGCAGCCGGTCGCCTCGGGCTCGCCTGCCGCGGCCCGCTGGCCTCGCCGGTCACGGGGGCCGACGGTAACGTCGAATACCTCGTCGAGCTTGTTGCGGATGCCTGACCGGCGGGTCTTTATTGACTTCACGGACGCCTGCCCCTAAGCTCGCGAAATCCCAAGGAAAAGACGATGGCTAGGATAACGGTAGAAGACTGTCTCGAGAAGATACCCAATCGCTTCCAGTTGGCCATAGTGGCTATCAAACGGGCCAAGATGCTCCTTGGCGGTGCGCGTCCTTTGGTGGAGACCGGCAACAAGGACGTAGTGACGTCCCTACGCGAGATCGCCCAGGGGGAGGTCCGACTCATAGATAGTGTCGAAACGGACCAAGCGCGGTAGTGCGGGTCCGGACCCGCCGCCACGCGCCGGCCCCGAAGCCGTGCCCGAAGACGAAGCGGACGCGGCCGAAGCTTCAGACATAGTCAGTACGGCCAGCACCGAGCTGGCACCGAACAAGGAGACCGAGGGCGCTCTTGTCCCTCGCGACGCGCTCTCGGCCTACATGGCCGAGATACGGCGTTACCCGGTCCTGTCGCGCGAGGAAGAGCACGAGCTGGCCTTGCGCTATCACGAGAGCGGTGATGAGGAGGCGGCCTACCGCCTTATCACCTCCAACCTCAGGCTTGTCATAGTGGTCGCGCGCGAGTACCAGCGCGCCTTCCACAACCTTTTGGACCTCATACAGGAGGGCAACGTCGGCCTGCTCGAGGCGGTCAAGAAGTTCGACCCCTACAGGGGCGTCCGCCTGCCGTCTTACGCGGTCTGGTGGATACGCGCCTACGTGATCCGCTACGTGATGAACAATTTTCGTTTGGTCAAGGTGGGCACGACACAGGCCCAGCGGCGCCTGTTCTTCAATTTGCAGAAGGAGAAGTCCCGCCTCGAGTCCAAGGGCTTCAGGCCCGACAGCGAAACGATCGCGCACAACCTCGGCGTCACCGAGAAAGAGGTTATCGAGATGGACCAGCGTATGGCGGCTTCCTCCGAGGTTTCGACCGAACAACCGGTCGGGCCGGAAGGCGGGACGCGTGTCCTCGACCTGCTACCGCACGAGGCGGGGACCACCGAAGACCAGTTCGCCGACAACGAGCTTTACGGCCTGATGCGCGACAAGCTCGGCCTCTTTCGAGAGACCCTCGAAGGCCGTGACCTCGAGATATTCGACGAGCGTATGACGGCCGAAGAACCGCTTACCCTGGTCGAGCTTGGCGAGCGCTACGGGGTGAGCCGCGAGCGGGTACGGCAACTCGAGGAACGCGTTCGCGCCCGTCTGCGGGAGTTCCTCGTCGAGGAGATACATGACCTCGACGAGGCCTTGTTCGGAGGCTGATGACGCACGTGATAGCCTCCGGCGCCGGGACCTGCTGAGTGTTGCCGGAAGACCATAAGAAGACGACGGCTGCGCTTGTCGTCATCGGCAACGAGATCCTGTCGGGCAAGGTCGATGACACCAACTCCGGCTTTCTCGCGCGTGAGCTCCGCAACGCCGGTGTTTCGTTGGAGCGCATCTCGGCCATAGTCGACGACGTGGAGACCATTGCGGCCGAGGTCGCCAAATGCGCCGCGGCCTATGACGTAGTGTTCACCTCGGGCGGGGTCGGCCCCACGCACGACGATGTCACGGTAGAGGGCGTTGCCAGGGCTTTCGGCCGGCCGGTGGTCGAACACACCGGACTGCGCGCCGCCATAGAGAAGGCCGTCGGCGACGACCCGGGCTCCCCTTTGCTCAAGATGGCCGAGGTTCCGGAGGGGGCCGAGCTGGTCGCTTCCGAGGACGGCCACTTTCCGTCGGTGAAGATCGAGAACGTCTACGTGTTGCCCGGCATACCGCAGATATTCGAGACCAAGGTGGAGGCGCTGTGCAAGCGCTTCGTCACGAGCCCCTATCACATCCGGCAGGTACTCGTGTCGGCCAACGAGTCGCACATCGCCGATCACCTCAACGCGACGCTCGAGGCCTTTCCGGCCCTCATGCTGGGGTCCTATCCGAAATTGGGGAACGATGAGTACCGCGTGCGCCTGACATTGGAATCAAAGGACGAGGCTTACCTGGACAATGCCCTCGAAGACCTCGTCGAACGTTTGCCCGAAGATTACATCGTGAAGATCGAACGCTAGGAGGAAGAAAGCTATGGCACGGAAACCGAGAGAGAGGGGCTTTGGCGGGGCGGGCGGCAGGGCCGTTCTGGTCGTGTTGTTCCCGGTCCTGCTTGCCGGTGGTGCGAAGGCGTGGGCCTCGGCCGACGGTTCGCGCGCGGCCGCCGATGCCGGTTGGGGGGCGGCCACCATCGTGGCCAACCTGTTCTATGTTCCCTGTAAGGTGCTCTATGCTGTGGGCGGTGCCACGGTCGGCACCGTGGCCTACGCTGCCAGCGGCGGGAACCGGGAGGCGGCCGACAAGGTGTGGGTTCCCTCTATCGGCGGTGACTACGTTCTGACGGCCGATATGCTGGCGGGGCGCCAGGAGGTCCATTTCAGCGGCAGCCGTCAGGAATGACCGGCGGGTCTCCGTTGCGGTCTTGCTTGCAGACCGCCCCGCCATGGGCTAGTTTCCGCGCCGCAACGCTTTAAGAAAGGGGGCTCGAACGATGCGTACATCCAAAACCTTACCGGTGATCATATGCGCCGTGGCCTTGGTCGGCCTGTCCGGCTGCGACCTCATCATGGGGTTCGTCAAGGCCAACCGGGCCGCGGTCAAATGGGAAGGGCCGGTAAAGGAGATCACCTACGCCAAGCTCGACAAGGACGGAGCCGTCTTCGACATAGAGATGCACTCACGCATCGACGCACCGGTCGACACGGTCTGGGCGGCCATGAAGAAGCCGGAACTGCTTGCCGATAACAGCGAGCAGTACAAGCTGAGCCGTCTGCTCAAGGAAGAGGGCAACAAGAAGCAGGTAGAGATACATGTTCTCGCGCTCGACAATTTGCAGACCTTCATCGTCGAGATGGTCTATGACGACAAGGCCAAGGTCGCGACGATCAAGACCATCGCTTCCTCGATCGCCGACATCGACGGAAGCTACGAGCTGACGCCTTCGCCGGACGGCAGCAAGACCCTGTACATCTACAAGGCCATCCAGACCGACAAGATACAGATTCCGATCTCGACCGACGTTCAGCGAAGCGCGATAAAAGAGAGCTTCGTCGGCCAGCTCAACGCGATCAAGAAGCAGATCGGAAGTAGCTGAGGGGCCGGCGACCCCGGCTGCCGGCCGGGAGCCGCAACCCCTCGGCGCGGCACGGTGATACCTTCCGAGGCAAGGTTCTGGGCCGCCGCGCGCAGCCCGGCTGAGATCCCGGCGGCGCGAGCACCCGAGATCGCTTTTGCCGGCCGCTCCAACGTCGGCAAGTCCTCGCTCCTCAACATGCTGTGCGGCCGCCGCAACCTGGCGCGCACCGGCCGCCGCCCGGGGGCCACCCGAGGACTGATCTTCTACTCTCTGGGCGACGAACTCGGCTTCGTCGACCTGCCCGGCTACGGCTACGCGCGCCGCTCGGTCACCGAAAGACGCTCGTGGAAGGCCCTCGTGGAGGCTTACCTCGATGACAGGGATGCCTTGGCCGGTGTAATGGTCCTCGTCGACCTTCGCCGCGGCATCGAGGAGGAAGAGGCCGAGCTGGCCCGCTTTCTGACATCGCGTGAGCTGCCCTGGGTGTGGGTGCTCACCAAATGCGACAAGGTGCCGCGCGCCAAGCGCCAGGCCAGGGTAAAGGAGCTGTTGGCCGCGGCCGGCTCGGGGCAGGCCATCGTCTCCTCGGTGTCCGATTCACAGGGAGCCAAAGAGCTATGGGCGTGGATAGAGGCGGCCAGCGGGGTCCGCCGCCGGCGCTGAGAAGTCATGAGCGCCGTCGCTGATCTGTCATCGCTGCTGCGCCCGAGCCAGTGGATAAAGAACGCCTTCGTCCTGGCTCCCCTGCTGTTCTCTCAGAGGATATTCGAGGAAGGCCGCGCCGTCTCGGCGTTGTGGGCCTGTCTGGCCTTCTGCCTGGCCTCGAGCGCATCCTACGTGTTCAACGACATAGTCGACCGCAGCCGTGACGCCGTCCACCCGCTCAAGCGCAATCGCGCGCTCGCCGCGGGCCGGGTAACGGTCTCGACGGCGGCTATCTTTGCGGCCGTGCTGCTAGCGGCATGTCTGTCGATGGCATGGCCGCTCGGGCCGGCCTTCATGGCCGCGCTGGTCTCTTTCCTGGTCCTGCAGGCCGGATACAGCCTGTGGCTCAGATCCGTGGTCCTCGTCGATGCGGCCGCGATATCGGCCTGTTTCCTGTTGCGCACCCTGGGCGGCGTGGTGGCCGTGGAGGCGCGTATGTCGGCATGGCTCTTTCTGTGCACCTTTTTGCTGGCCATGTTCCTCGCCTTGGCCAAGCGGCGCCATGAGGTCGTGCTCTTGGGCGCCGACGGGCTCCACCACCGCGATGTTCTTGGGCGTTACAGCGCCGCTTTGCTCGATCAGGTGCTCACGGTTCTGGCGGTGACCACGATCGCCGCTTACATGGCCTATTCGATGTGGCCGGGGGTGGCGGAAAAGCTCGGCACCACGCAGCTTTATCTGACGGTTCCCTTTGTCGTCATCGGCCTTTTGCGTTACCTATTTCTGGTTTACGGACGCGCCGAGGGAGAACCGACCAAGGTGTTGCTGGCCGACCTGCCGCTGCAGGCCAGCATCGTTGTGTGGCTGGCCACGGTCTTCGCGCTCCTTTACGGATAGGATTTTTCGATGCCTGTGAGCCTCGTCGCTGTCCTCAAGACCCGCCCCGAAACGGTTGTCGACGACTACCGGCGTGTGATGGAGCTGGCCGGCTATCGTAGCTCTTTGGCGGTCGGCACCGACACGCTGATCAAGCTCAATCTGTCGTGGACGAAATACTTCCCGGCCTGTTCGACCCAGCCCTGGCAACTCGAAGGACTGCTCCGGACCATGCTCGGGGACGGTTACGAACCCGAGCGGCTGATAGCGGTCGAGAACAAGACCGTGGTGACCGACCCCGTCGCAGGATGCCGCAACAACCTTTGGCAGAACGTACTCGAGCACTACGGGCTGGGATTTACGCCGCTCACCGATGTCGAGTGGCTCCGCTACGAGTTCAAAAGCCCGCTTCTCAAACTGCCGGAGATCTTTCCCGAGGGCATAGAGATCCCGGCGATCTACCCCGGCAAGAACATCGTGCACCTGCCCACCGTGAAGACCCACGGACACTCGACCACGACGGGGGCGATAAAGAACGCCTTCGGCGGTTTGCTGAAAGAGGTCCGTCACTACGCCCACAAGCACATCCACGAGGTGCTGGTCGATCTCGTCTACATGGAGCGTGAGTTGCACCCGGGGCGCTTCTCGGTGATGGACGGTGCCGTATGCGGTGACGGTGCCGGGCCGCGCACCATGGTTCCCAAGATCAAGAATTACATCCTGGCCGGGGCCGACAGCGTGGCCATCGATGCGGTGGCGGCATCCATGATGGGGTATGATCCCATGTCGATACCGTACCTGCGTATGTGCCATGAGCGCGAGTTGGGGTGCGCCGATATGGCCCACATAGAGATCGCCGGCGAAGATGTCTCGGATGTCGATTTCGGTTTCAAGACGGCCCGCAGTTTCGTAATCTGGGGAGACCAGATGCTCCGCAAGGGGCCGCTGCGGTTTCTCGAAAAGATCTTGCTGCATTCGCCGTTGGTCGTTTGGGCCCCGGCGGCGTCCAACGTCTACCACGACTGGCTCTGGTACCCGACCATAGGGAGGAGCCGTATCCGGGGGTTCGAACGTACCGATTGGGGACGGCTGTTCGACAGCTACCGTCGGCCGCTGACGCGGGCGGTGTGAAACGATGGGACTTGTCGGTTCTATAACGCGCTCGGTCATCGGTACGGCCAACGACCGTTACCTCAAACGGCTCACGCCGTTGGTGGCCCATGTGAACGAGTTCGAGGCCGGCGTGAAGGCCATGGCCGACGGCGAGCTCGGGTCGGCCACGGCGCGCTTCCGCGAACGGCTGGACCGCGGCGAAGAGCTTGACGAGATGATCCCGGAGGTCTTCGCCACCGTGCGCGAGGTCGCCCGCCGTACGGTCGGTATGAGGCCCTTCGACGTCCAGCTCATCGGCGCGATGGTGCTCCACGAGGGCAAGATAGCCGAAATGAAGACCGGCGAGGGCAAGACCCTGGTGGCCACCTTGCCGCTGTACGCCAATGCGCTTGTAGGCCGCGGGTCCCACCTCGTCACGGTCAACGACTATCTGGCGCGCCGCGACGCCGACTGGATGGGGCCGATATTCAAGTTCCTCGGCATGGACGTCGGGGTCGTTACGGCCGACATGGAGGAGTCCGAGCGTCACGCGGCCTACCGCGCCGACGTGACCTACGGACAGAACAACGAGTTCGGCTTCGACCACCTGCGTGACAACATGAAGTTCGACGCCTCGGATTTCGTTCAGCACGTGCTTTTCTACGCGATAGGCGACGAGGTCGACTCGATCCTCATCGACGAGGCGAGAACGCCGCTCATAATCTCGGGGCCGGCCGAGGAATCGACCGAGAAATACTACACGGTCAACCGTCTCATTCCCCGTTTGAGCAAGGAAACTGATTTTACCATCGACGAGAAGCTCAAGGCGGCCACTCTTACCGAGGACGGTGTGTCAAAGGTCGAGAGACTGGTCGGCGTCGACAACCTCTACGACCCCGAGCAGATCGAGATACTCCACCACGTCAACCAGGCACTGAAGGCCCACACGCTTTTCCGGCGCGACGTGGACTACATGGTCAAGGAAGGCGAGGTCATCATAGTGGACGAGTTCACGGGCCGCCTGATGACCGGCCGGCGTTGGAGTGACGGGCTGCACCAAGCCGTCGAGGCCAAAGAAGGGGTCACGATCGAACGCGAGAACCAGACCCTGGCCACCATCACCTTCCAGAACTACTTCCGCATGTACGGCAAGCTGGCCGGTATGACCGGCACCGCGGACACGGAAGCCGAAGAGTTCGGCAAGATATACAAGCTCTCTGTCGTGGTGGTCCCCACCAACCAAGAGATGGTTCGGGCCGATCACCCCGACGTGGTCTACAAGACCGAAGGGGAAAAGTTCGCGGCCGCGATCGAGGAGATCCGCGACTGCAACGAGCGCGGCCAGCCCGTGCTCGTCGGCACCATCTCGATCGAGAACTCCGAGAAGCGCAGCTCTCG
>CAYXZP010000062.1:0-5400 GCA_964469485.1 uncultured Myxococcales bacterium
GGGCCGGTATTGGAATTCCGTCATCTTGAAGAGCATCGAAAGGAAGTTGCCCGTGTAGCTGAGATCGTTGTCCGGTGGGACGTACGGTAGTCCCAGGCTGTGACGGTAGGCGTAAGCGGCCAGGGTCGGGATCTTTCCTATAAGACGGCGTGCCTGCAGACGTCGCGATTCGATATCGAAGATGTCCTTTGCGTCGGGATAGAAGGTCGACAGTGCCGCGACCGTACCGACGAGTATCCCCATCGGATGGGCGTCGTAGCGGAACCCGTCGATGAACTTCTTGGTGTTCTCGTGGAGCATTGTGTGGATGGTGATGTTGTGCTCCCACGCGTCGAGGTGTGTGCGGTCGGGTAGCTCGCCCTTGACGATGAGGTAGGCCGTTTCGAGATAGGAGCTATTCTCGGCCAGTTCCTCGATGGGGTAACCCCGGTAGCGGAGGATGCCGCGCTCGCCGTCTATGAGGGTTATTGCGCTGCGGCAGGTGGCGGTGTTGAGCAGGCCGGGGTCGTAAGAGAGCAGTCCGAAGTCCTCCTCGCTCGTCTTGATGTCGCGAAGCGCGCTGGCCCCCACGGCCCCGTCCTCGATGGGCACCTCGTAGCTCTGGCCCGTACGGTTGTCCGTGATGGTCAGGCTATTCTTGCCGCCGGCCACCGCCGACTCCCTACTCGTCTGCGGCAACCACGCCGCCGGTCATTATCTGCCATAACGCCGAGGCGTAGCCGACCGCCTCGTCCGGGCTCCTGGGGTCGACCCCGTAGAGCTCCTCGAAGATGCTGGTCATGTTGAACGGATGGTTGGCCGCGCCGATGAAGGCCGAAAGGATGTGACGGGTAGGTATCTCGGCGAGGTAACCGGCGGCTTTGGCTTCGTCCAGCCTTGCCTCGAGCGCCTGCATGAGCGGCCGTATATAGCGGTCGACCATCCAGCGTATCCGTTCGGGGTCCGACTCACGTGCGACCATGCGGCCGAACTCGGGGTGTTTGGTAACGAACTCGATGTAGCCCCGGGCAAGGCTCTCGAAAGCGTCACGGTCGGCGGCCGGACGCGATAGCTTGTCGAGTCGAGCGCCAAGCCGCGAGAAGGCCAGGTCAAGGGTCTGTCTCCACAACTCATCCTTGGAGCCGAAGTGGTAGTGGATGAGCGGCTGGGTAACGCCGACACGCCTCGCGATCGCGGCGGTGGTGGTGCCTTCGTAGCCGAGCTTGGCGAACTCGGCGAAGGCGGCCTCCAAGATGGCCTCCTTGGTGACCTTCGAGGAGCGCGGGCGTCCGGGTATTGCCGGCTCCCGGTTCGCCGTTGCGGTATGCTCGGAACTATTGGCAGCTTTCATGGGCCGACACGCCTTATCTCCCAGGGGGGCCAGAAAGGCAATGTGGTCCTGTGCCGGCGCGTCTTGTCTGTTAAGGCGCGCATTGGATATGCTCGCTCCATGCGGGACCGCGTGATTCTGAGGTTGTGCTCGTTGGCACTGACTGCGTTCGCGGTCTCGACGGTCCAGGTGGACGGGGCGTGGGGCGGTCCCCCCGTCTTCGAGACCCTTGCGGTTCTCAACACCCAGGCACCCGGTAAGACCGGGGTCCAGTGGAGCGCACACGCAACCAGTGTGTCGCCGGGCAAGTGGGTCGCGGTCTGGCATTCGACGAATTCGCTGGGCGACAAGATAGGCAGGGACTGGGATATCTTGGTATCGAGGTCTTCCGACGACGGCGTGACATGGACGGCGCCGCAGCCGCTCAACACCAACGCGGCGGTCGACGGCGGCAACGACCGCTCGCCGGTCGTTGCCAGTGACGGTGCGGGGCACCTGCTCACGGTATGGACCTCGGCCGACCCCCTGGGCGGCAAGATCGGACTGGACTGGGACCTTCTCGTCGCGCGCTCGAGCGACGGAGGCCGGAGCTGGACCGAGCCGTCGCCGCTCAACAACAACGCGGCCTTCGATTGGGGCGACGACGAGGACGTGCGCGTCGAAAGTGACCACAAGGGAGGGTGGCTGGCGGTCTGGCACTCCACCGATTCGCTGGGCAACACCATCGGTGGCGACCGCGACATACTGGTGGCCCGCTCGCGCGACGGGGGCAAGAGTTGGACGCCGCCGATGGTGCTCAACACCAACGCCGCCGTCGATTCCGGATTCGATATCTCGCCGCGTGCGGCGACCGACCGTGACGCGAACTGGGTCGTGGTGTGGTCATCGGGAGACTCCCTGGCCGGGTCAATAGGACTCGACCGCGACGTTCTCACGGCTCGTTCCGCCGATGGCGGTGCGTCGTGGTCGCGGCCGGTACCGCTCAACACCAACGCGGCGGTCGATTCTCGGGCTGACTGGACACCCTCGGTCGATTCCGATTCCAAGGGCGTATGGCTGGCCGTGTGGTCATCGGCCGATACGCTCGGCGGAACCCTGGGGATGGATCGCGACATTCTCGTCGCGCGTTCGACAGACCAAGGCGCCAGTTGGACGGTGCCGGCGGCTCTCAATCGAAACGCCACTAGCGATTCGCGCGAAGACTCATCGCCGACGATTGTTTCCGACCGTCGTGGTAATTGGCTGACCGTGTGGCACAGCTGGGACTCCTTCGGCGAGCACCTCGATGTCGATGCCGATATCTTTCTCTCCTATTCTTCCGATGGCGGTCTAGGGTGGTCGGAGCCGTCGACCGCCAACCCCGGGGCGGGCGAGGACGACGGCGATGACGTGCTCCCCCATATCGCCACTGACGGGCTGGGCCGCTGGGTCTCGGTATGGCAGGCCTTCGAGATCACCGGTGGCAAGATCGGCGGCTTCAACACCGAGTGGGACATTCTGACCTCGGCCGGCACGGCCAGGTCCGACCGTTGAGCCGCCGGCCCCCCCAGGTGGGTGGGGGCTCGGCGCGCGCCGGCCAGCGTGGCGTCCTGGGTGACGACGCTCACCGGACGGTGGCCCGCCGGTTCGTTGGCGGCCGGCGCTCCGGCCGCGCTTGTTCCCAAGTCCCCCGGCACGCTAGAAATGGTAAGGTTTAGGGGCTTTTTGCCGAGCCCGCTGTGAATCAATGACGTCGACCTCGACAGGACGGCCGCTAGAGGACTATCTCGAGGCCCAGGGTGCTCGAGCGGGCCTCGGCGCGGTGATACGGGACCTGGCCCTTGCCGCGACCGATATCGCAGCCCAGGTGAACCGGGCCGGCCTGGCCGGCATCCTGGGCGAGGCCGGGCAGACCAATATCCACGGCGAGGACGTCAAGAAGCTCGACCTCGTGGCCAACGAGATCATTGTCGACACCCTGCGCGCGAGCGGTTCGGTGTGCGGTATGGCCTCGGAGGAGGTCGACGAGCCGATCCCGGCCTCACCGGGCGGCGAGGCCAGTTCCTACGTCGTGTTGTTCGACCCGCTCGACGGGTCCTCCAACATAGACGTCAACGTCAGCATAGGGACCATATTTTCCGTCTACCACCGCCTCGGCGGTCCGGGGCAGGCCACGGTCGAGGATTTTCTTCGCAGCGGGCGCGAACAGGTGGCGGCTGGTTATTTCGTCTACGGGTCGAGCACGATGCTCGTCTACACACTGGGCGACGGGGTTGACGGTTTCACGCTTGACCCCGACAGTCGCACTTTCCGGCTCACCCACGAGGGTCTTTGCACTCCCGAGCGCGGCAAGATCTACAGCTGCAACGAGGGCAATTACGACAAGTGGGACGACGGTACCCGCCGCTATGTCGATTCGGTGAAGACCGGCCGTGGCTATTCAGCCCGCTACGTCGGGTCCTTCGTCGCCGACGTTCACCGCAACCTGATCAAGGGCGGCATCTTTCTCTATCCGGGCACCGTCAATAGTTCGGGCGGACACCCTAAGGGCAAGTTGCGGTTGATGTACGAGGCCAACCCCATGGCGATGGTGGCCGAACAAGCCGGCGGCATGGCCACCGACGGCGAGCGTCCCATACTCGAGATCCCGGCCGAGGACATCCACCAACGGGTGGCGGTTGTAATAGGTAGTCGTGACGACGTGGCGGAATACGGTGAGTTGCGGAGCTGAGACGATGGGGTCCCGGGACGGTAGGACCCGCCCTGGCCGCGCGCTGGCAAGCCTGGCCGCAGCCGTTGTGCTGCCCATGTTAGCGGGTCAGGCCGCTCCCGTAGCGGCACAGGAGGACGCCGGAGCCGGCCTTCGCTGCGCCGTGACGGCCTCCTTCGTGGACGAGGACGCGACTTTCGCGCTCGTCTTTTTCGATGTCGAATACGGCGACAGCGGCGGCCACTTCGCCGGCGAGGGGCGCGAGGTTACATGCACCACCATGCAGGCGGCCGGTTCCTTTACCGACCGCGACCTCGTCGGAGAGAGCAAGTTGCGTGTGGGTCTCAGCGGCCTCGGCGACAACATCGAGAACCAAGTGCCGTTGGCGACCTGCATCTTCTTACCCGGAGACAGGGAGCTGCCGGTGCCGGGGCTGTTCACGATAACCACGCTCGCGGCTCTGGACCCCAGCGGACGGGTCAACGCCGAGGTGCCGGAGATCGAGGTCAGCCAGATAGCGTGCGCGAGCAGCGCGGCCTTCGAGACCGAGGATGGGTCCGTGACCACATCGACCACGACCACGACCACGCCGACGCTGTTCGTTGCCACCACGACGAGCACCAGTACTACGACCTTGCCGCCGCCTGTGCCGCAGCAGGCGGCGACGACCAGCAGCACCGTGGTGTGGGCGACCCTGCTGATGAGCACCACGACCTCCACCTCGACGTTGCCCGAGGGCAGTGCGCGCTGCGGCAACAGCCGCGCGGAAACAGGCGAGCAGTGCGATGACGGCAACGTCCTCGATGGCGACGGTTGTGATTCCAACTGTAGGTTCACGGGCTGCGGAAACGGGATCGTGACGGCCGGCGAAGAGTGCGACGACGGCAACACCGACAACGGCGACGGGTGTTCCTCGGAATGCACCGTCGCCGTATGCGGCAACAACATCGTGGAATCGGGCGAAGAGTGCGACGACGGCAACACCGACAACGGCGACGGGTGTTCCTCGATCTGCACGGCCATCGAGTGCGGCAACAACATCGTGGACCTGGGCGAACAGTGTGACGACGGCAACACGGACGACGGCGATGGCTGCGATTCGAGTTGCCGGATAGAGCTGGCCGAACCGGTTTGCGGCAACGGTGTGCTGGAATCAGGAGAAACGTGCGACGACGGCAACTCCAATTCCGATTTCGAACCCGATGCCTGCCGGAGCGATTGCAGTCTTGCGGGCTGCGGAGACGGTGTTGTGGACGGCGGCGAGGAGTGCGACAGCGGCGCCGGCAATATCAGCACTTTTGAGTGGGACGGTAGCACGCAAGGTCTTTGCTCGACGGGTTGCCTGGTCATTGGCTGCGGCAACGGGCGCTTCCTGCTTGAAGCGGCGAAGCGACACCCGAAG
>CAYXZP010000062.1:5410-13733 GCA_964469485.1 uncultured Myxococcales bacterium
GGTAAAGCTTATTTCCGCGTAGATGGATTTTTTGGGCGCATAGATACCGGCGAGGGATGCGACGACGGCAACACGGCCGATGGCGACGGCTGTTCCAGCGTTTGCCAGGAGGAAATCGTCGTTACGACCACGTCGAGCACGTCCACGACCACGACGACACTTCCGCTGGGGCGGCGCGAGTGTCAGGTCCATTTCGAGATCACCAGCACCGGCAACTTGGAATCGCTTCAACTGACCGTCGACTACTCCACGGCACCGGGCAACTTCATTGGAGTGGGTGACGATGTGGAATGTTCCATTTTTGCGGCGATGGTGGGTATCGCCAACGACAATGACGGAACAAGGGTGCTTTCGGTGGCCGCCATCGACTTCGTCGGCTTCAACACGCCGGTACGTGTCGCGTCCTGCGGTTTCGAAAGCGGTCCCACGGAACCTCTTCCCGCCGAGTTCGGCATCACCCTGATCGATTTTGGCGTCGTCAGCGGGGCGCCGGAACCGGCCGTCGAGGCGGCGGTGGAATGTGGCGACGTGGACCAAGGCGCGCCAACCCCGTCGTTCCTCCGCCGTGCGACGCTTTGCGGGGATGCCGATGGCAGCGGCCATCTGACGGCCGGCGACGCACTTGCCATCCTCAAGGCCGCGGTCAACATCGCCACCTGCCCGGCAGGCCGCTGTGATGCCGACGGCAACGGTTCGGTCAGCGTCGCCGACGCCTTGCTGGTCCTCAAGGCCGCGCTGGATATGCCGGTGAAGCTCAGCTGCGGCTGAGTTCCGGCTGCCCGTTCCCGCTTGCCCCCGCCCAGTGAAGGCGCTGTTACAACGTGTGTCGGCCGTCGCCGTTTCGGTTGACGGCCGCAGGGTCGCCTCCAGCGGACACGGCCTGTGCGTCTTTGTCGGTGTGGCCGATGGCGATACCGAGGCCGACGCCGAGAGCTTGGCGCGACGCGCGGTCGGCCTCAGGATCTTCGAGGACGGCGAGGGTAAGATGAACCGGTCGCTGGCCGAGGTCGGTGGTCAGATGTTGGTCGTGAGCCAGTTCACCTTGCTTGCCGATACCCGCAAGGGTCGCCGACCCTCGTTCCATGGAGCCGCGGCGCCCGCCGGGGCATCGGGGCTGGTCGACAGCTTCGCCGGCTCGGTGCGTGCGGCGGGGGTCGAGGTCGCCGCCGGCCGCTTTGGCGAGTACATGGAGGTCGAGCTGACAGCCGATGGCCCCGTGACGATCATGCTCGACAGCCGGGAAAAGCGCGATGCCTAGGGCGGGCTTCTGGGCGATCGGGGGGGCCGACATCTCCTTTGGCACCGACGGGCGCTGGTATGCCGACGGTGAGCCGATCGCCAACCGCCGCATCGCGGGCTTGTTCTCCAGGCACATCCGCCGCGGAGACGACGGGGGCTGGGTCATCGACATAGGCATTGACCGGCAAGAGGTCAGGGTCGATGACACGCCGCTGGTCGTCGTTGCGGTCGATGGCGACAGCGCCGCCGGCTTCACGGTGCGCTGCAACGATGCCGTGTCGGAGCCGCTTGACCCGGCCTCTCTCAGGGTCGGAGACGCCGATGTCCTCTACTGCGAGGTCGACCGCGGCGAGCGCGGGCGTATGCCGGCGCGCTTCCTGAGACCGGCCTATTACGCGCTGGCCAAAAGCATCTCTTTTGGCGCCGAGGGTGCCGTGCTCGAGTCGTGCGGCCGCCGCTACAAGCTCGGCAGCGGCCGGCTGGTCTCACGGTGAGGATCGTACTGGTCCGGCCGGAGATCCCGCAGAACACGGGCAGCATCGCGCGATTGGCCGCCGCTACCCGCACACCGTTGGACCTGGTCGGGCCGCTCGGATTCTCGCTCGAAGACAAGCACCTCAAGCGCGCGGGTTTGGACTATTGGCCCCTGGCCGATGTCTCGGTGCACGAAAGCTGGGCCGGTTACCTCGACGAGGACTGGCGCGGACGTCTTGTGGCTTTTTCGGCAAGGGCGGAGGCCGTGTATACGGACTGCCGGTTCAGGGACGACGATCGTCTGGTGTTCGGATGCGAGAGCGAAGGGTTAGGGCCGGAGGTTCTGGCCATGGCCGGGCCGCACCTCTACCGGATCCCGATCGACGAGGACGGCGTGCGCAGTCTCAACCTTTCCAACGCGGTTGCGGTCGTTGTCTACGAGGCCCGCCGGCAATTCGGGCCTTAATCGTCGGCCAGGATCTCTTCGGGGAACTCCACGACACGGTCGCCAAGCGTGAGAATGAGGTAGCGATGAACCTCGTCGGCCACGGCCGCCCGGCCGGCGGCGGGCCACCAGCGGCCGGCGAGCCGGTTACGGGCCTGCTCGGAGTAAGGGCCGGCGGCGAACAGAGCGGATTCGTCGGCCGGCACGAGCGCGTCGCCCTCGGCCACGAACACGAGCGCCGGCGGATGTTCGTCCGGTATCTCGAACCCGGACCGGGAAGCTTCCTCGAGCAGTATTCTTGCTTCGGGGGCCTGGCAGGTCTCCCGGGCCTCTTTCGCGATACGGCGCGGGGGACGCTGCCAGGCCCCGGCATGACGGCCGTCGAGGAACCCTGTCGACCTCTTCACGGAGGCGGTCAGGGCAAGGGGCCGGCTGGGTGCGAACAGGGCCAGGGCCATGGCCCTGGTCTCGCGTAAGGCTGCCAGCGCCAGCACGGCGCCAAGGTCGGCGCCGAAGAGGATGACCTGGTCACCGAGTGAGGCGGCGGCGTGGGCCACGCGGTCGATGCTTCTCTGCCACCCGGGCGCTTCACCGGCGCTATCCGCATCTCCGTCCGGACCGCGAGAAAGGAAGTAAAGCTCCCAGCCGCGGTGGGCCAGCATCGAGGTCAGCGGCCGCCAGCAATCCAGGGATTGGAAGAGCCCCGGGCACACCAGTATCGGAGCCATGTAGCGGCCGGCCTCGGGGGCTTCGAAGTCGAGCGCCAGACCGCCGACGTTGCGCCGCTGTCGCATGACCTAGAACTAGGCACGATGATCGCCAAGTGCCAGCCGGGTGGCTTTGACTCAGACCGCAGCCTTGGGTGTTAGTTGGCGGCATGGCCAAACTCGACGCCCAACTCCGTTCGCGCATGGTCCTGCACGGTTGCCTCGTTATCATCCTGGCCCTGGTCGCCGGCTTTCCCTACGGGCTGGCCATCCTCGGCGGTTCGGCCGAAGCCTCGCGCGCCTGGTCGGCTGCTCATACCGGCGGCATCGTCAACGGGCTGCTGCTCTTGGCGGCGGCTTCGGCGGCCAGGCGAAGCGCCCTCGACGGGCCGCGACAGAAATTGATGGCCTACTCGCTGATAATCACCGCCTACGGGAACCTGCTCGGTTATTCCGTCGGGGCCATGACGGGCACGCGCGGCCTCGAGATAGCGGGGCCGGCGGCCAACATGATCGTGTGGGCGCTGTTCATCGTTGCCATCGTCACCGCCTTCACCGGTCTCGGCCTGCTTGCCTGGGGCGCGGCCGCCTATCGCCCGCGCCAAGACTGAGGGCCGGGCAGCGCCGGGCCGTCGCGGTGACATGGACGGCCGGGGCGGTATAGACTCACCGCTCATGCAAGACGGTGGTTCGACCGATATGCGGTCCTGCCCGCACTGCGGGCGGGAGATACGCAGCGGCGCTCTTCAGTGTCGCTACTGCCGTGCGTGGTTCTACGACGGTTCTTCCACGGCACCGACGGCCGCGCCGACGGTCGCTCCGACGGTGGCCGGGGACGAAAGGGCGGTTCCGAGCTTTGACAAGGTCTCCCGCGCTGAGTTCTCCCATGCCCAGCCCATACGGCATCTGGTGTGGCTGGCCATCCTCAGCTTCGGGCTCTACGAACTCTACTGGTTCTACCGCAACTGGCGGGCCATCAAGGAACACGGCGCCCATGAGTTCAGCCCGGGGTGGCGGACCCTCGGGCTGTTCGTGCCTATCGTCAACGTTTTCATGGTCTACCACATGTTCAGGCTGGCCTATGCGCTCGCCGGTTCGTCCGAGCGCAGGCCCGCCTTCACCCCCGGCCGTCAGACCCTGGCCTACTTTCTGCTCGTGGCCTTAGCCAACGTTCCCGGCCCCTTGTGGCCGCTGACCTTTCTCACCGTGCTGCCGATGATCCCGGTGCAGGTCGAGCTCAATCGCTACTGGGCCTCGCGCCAGCCGGGCCAGCCGGTCCGCGAGACCTTCAACGCCGTCGAGACCGTCATCCTAGCGCTAGGCATGCTCGCGTTGATGGTGATCCTGTTCGGCATGACGGCGTCGCCGGTCCCGCCCGCCTGAGCCCAGCCCTTGCATCCGGTACTGTTCAGTCTCGGACCGCTGACCGTGCACAGCTTTGGTGTGATGGTCGCCGCCGGTTTCCTGGCGGGCTCCTACGTGGCCGTGTCCGAGGTCCGCCGCCGCGGGGGGGACACGGAGGCCATGTGGAACATGCTCGTGTGGGTGTTCCTGTCCGGTCTCCTCGGTTCGCGCCTGCTCTCTGTGGTGGCCGACCTCGACCGTTTGGTCGCCGACCCGCTGACGACGCTTGTCACGGGCAGCGGGTTCGTTTGGTACGGCGGCCTCGGCGGAGGTGTCGTGGCGGCCCTTGTTCTGTCGCGGCGTTACAAGTTCCGCCTGGCAGACGTGTTCGAGGCTTGCGCACCCGGTCTGGCGCTCGGGCAGGCCATAGGACGTCTGGGCTGCCACTTGGCCGGTGACGGCGACTGGGGCCGGGTCACCGAACTTCCCTGGGCCGTGGCCTACGAGAACGCGGTCATAGGTTGGCCGCACGGGCCCGGCGTGGCCGTACATCCGGCGCCGCTATACGAGGCGCTGGCCTACGCGGGCGTCTTTGCCGGCCTGCTTGTTCTGGCCCGCAAGCGTCCACCGCTGGGCACCGTGTTTGCCGTCTACCTGGTCGGCAGCGGGAGCGCGCGGTTCCTGGTCGAGTTCATACGCATCAATCCGGAGCTGGCCTTGGGGTTGACGCAGGCGCAGTGGATCGCCGGTTCCCTCACCGTGGGCGCCGGCCTGTGGCTGGCCAGGCGCTGGGCCGCTGGCATGGCACTGCTGTTGGTATTGCTGCTTGCGGCCGGATGTGACCCGGGCGCCGTCAGGCAGGGCGCGCGGGTACCGGATTTTGTGCTGCCGCGCATGAACGGGAGCGTCCAATCGCTGGCCAAGCTTCGCGGCCGGCCGGTGCTCATCAACCACTGGGCCACCTGGTGCCCGCCCTGCATCGAGGAGATGCCGGTTCTCAACCGTATCGCGCGTGATTACGGGCCGCGCGGCCTTGTGGTTCTTGGGCTAGCGGCCGACGAGAACGTCGACACGGTACGGCGTTTTCTTGCCGAACACCCGGTCGACTTCGAGGTGCTTCTTGACGCCAGCGGTGCTGTAGGCACAAAATATGGTCTGACGGGCTATCCTGAGACCTTCCTGGTCGACCGCGACGGGCGCTTGACCATGAAGGTCATCGGGCCCATCCCGGCGATCGGCGATCGTCCGGGTGCGGAATTTGCCCGTGCTGTGGAAGCCCTGTTGGGCGGGTGAGCGGTGGTTGTGGTGGGCGGTCTCATGGCCGCGGGGGTTCCGAATGATTCGACTCTACAAGCTCAGCAAGCAGTACCCCTCCGGGCGCAAGGCGCTCGACCACGTCAGCTTCCATATAACGGCCGGCGAGTTCGTCATCGTCACCGGGCCGAGCGGTTCCGGTAAGTCGGCCCTTCTCAGGGTGTTGTTCGGCAACGAACAGGCCAGTTCCGGGCGCGCAGTCGTCAACGGACGCAACCTCGAGCGTATGGACCGCCATTCGTTGGCGGCGCTGCGGCGCGAGCTAGGATTGGTCTTCCAGGATTCCAAGCTCATCGACCGTCTCGGCGCCGTCGATAACGTGGCGCTGGCCGCCGAGGTCACCGGTCACGGGCCGGCCAGCGCGCGCCACCGTGCCGGCGAGGCGCTGACCCGGGTCGGCCTGCCTGCCACTCTAGAGGCCCGGCCGGGCCAGCTTTCGGCAGGCGAGCGCCAGAAGGTCGCGTTGGCCCGCGCCCTCGTCAACGGACCGGCGCTGTTGCTGGCCGATGAACCTACCGGCGGTCTCGATCCGGATGCGAGCCTTGAAATTCTCGATCTACTGCGTGAGGTTAACCGCGAGGGGACCACCGTTCTGATGGCGACCCATGATCCGGACACTCTTTCTCTCCTGCACTGCCGTACGCTGTTGATGTATCAGGGACGTCTGGCGGAGGAGGAGACCTTACGAAGAGCCTCGCTGTGAGGCTCGGCCCCGCAGGTCCCTCACACCCAGCGACATACTACCTGCGCCGGGCGCTCGACAGCGCGCGTGCCACACCGCTGGTAACGAGCGTTACCGTCACCAGTATCGCGGTAAGCGTGCTGTTCGCCGGTGCGATACTGCTGGTCGGTGCCAACGCATACAGGCTCGTTGCCCATTGGGGTGCCCACGGGGTCGACGTGTCCGTCTACCTCAAGCCGGACCTCGATGAGGCCGCGGTCGTCGGACTGAGGCACCGTTTGTCGGAGGACCCCGACACGCTGTCGGTCAGCTACGTCTCGCAGGAAGAGGCGTGGCAATTCCTTGCAGACAACCTCGGCGAGAGCGCCCAGCTGCTCGACGGTTTGGAACCGTCCGTCCTGCCGCCCTCGTTGGAGATCGCCTTGAGCTCCGCCATCGACGAGAAGAGCCTGCGCCACAAGCTCGACGCGTGGCTCGCTCTGGCCGAGGTCGATGACGTTCAGTACAACCGTGCCTGGACAGAGCGTTTGGGCAACGCCCTCGGGGTGGTCCGTTGGGTCGCGTGGGCCCTCGGCGCCCTGGCGCTCATGGCCTCGGCCGTCATCGTCGGGGCCACCTTCCAGCTTGCGGCCTTCACCAGGCGTGAGGAAATGGAGGTCATGCGGCTGGTCGGTGCCGTCGGACCGGTCTACTGGGCTCCGGTGCTGCTCGGCGGCGCGCTGCAGGGCCTGCTCGGGTCGGTCGGCGCCTTGGCCGTGCTCGGCTTGGTCTTCGGCCTGGCCTCCGGCCCTTTGGCCGACGAGGTGCCCGTTCTGGCATCCACGGTCGGCTTCCTGGCCGTCGGCCAGTGTCTGACCCTGGTGCTGTGGGGGGCCGGGCTCGGAGCGGCCGGCAGCTGGTTGGGGATGCAAGGTTCGGGGTCCTGGCGATGAGCCGCGAGGCCAGGGCGACGCGCCGGGCCATCCTCGGTCTGGTCCTGACCTTTGCCCTGCCGCTGGCTGCCGGTGCTCAACAGGACAACGACAGCGACCAGCGCTTGCGCCGCGTCAGGGCCGATATCGACCGCGAGCGGGGCATGGCCGCAGCCGGCATACGCGAGGCCGGCGACCTGCTGGCCGAGATCGAGAAGTTCGACGCGCGGTTGCTGGCCTCGGTGGACAGGCTCGCGGTTCTGCGTGCCGAGGAGGCCGGGCTCGAGAAAAACTACAGCGAGGCGCTTGCCGCTTTGCGCGGCATAGACGATCACCGCCGCGATGCCAGCCGGGTGCTGACCGACCGCATGGCCAAGATCTACCGGCGTGGGCGGCTCGGTTCCCATCGTGCGCTGGCCGAGGCGGCAAACTCGACCGAACCGCTCCGCATGGCCCGCTACCTGGCGGCTATCTGGTTGGCCGACAAAGAAGCCACCGAGAGTTACCGGGAGGCGCGCAATGAACAGCGCCATGCGGTCGAGGCGATCGAGGGGAAGAGGGTGGCCAGCGCAAACAGCAAGAAGGCGCTCGAGGATGAGTCCGCCCGGTACGAGACCGCGCGCCGCGAGAAGCGACAGATGCTGGCCAAAGTAAGGGCCGAGGTGGGCGAGCACGAGGTCGCGCTCAAGCGCCTGGCGTCCGACGAGGATGCGCTCAAGAGGCTTACCGGCGCCAGGGGCGGAGCGGCCCCGGTGGCGGCTGTCCGCTCGGTGTTGGCGCGGCTCTTCATTGCCCAGCCCGAAGGTGCCTTCTCGGAACGCAAAGGCCGTCTCGAGGCGCCGGTTAGAGGCGCGCTCACCGGACGCTACGGGGACAGGCTCGACGGCGCCGGCGGCCAGGGGCTCAGAGGGCTACTCGTTCTCGGGCGCCCGGCGGCGGGCGTGAGTTCCGTGGGTGACGGCGAAGTGGTCTTTGCCGGGCCCTTCCCGGGACTCGGGAACACGGTGATCGTCAATCACGGCGAGCGTTACCACAGCGTCTACGCGCGCCTTGGGAATATAAGCGGCGAGGTGGGCCACAAGGTCGACGATGGCGATAGGATAGGGCGGCTTGGCCGGTCCGACAGTATCTTGCATTTCGAGCTGCGCGCCGAAGGCCGCCCGCTCGACCCTTCCGAGTGGTTTGAGGGGGGTTATGCCGCCTTTCG
>CAYXZP010000063.1:0-5108 GCA_964469485.1 uncultured Myxococcales bacterium
CCGAGGGCCGAACCACCGATCCCGAACACCAGGAGTCGGGAAAAAGTACCGGCCAAACGGTCCGCCTCGGCACGGGCCGCGCTGATGGCCGCCTCGTCGTAGGGAAGATCGAGAAAGGGCAGTTCACCCCCGCTCCGGCGCTCGCCGAGCCGGGCTGTTGCCGCCGCCGTGGGTTGCGTGATTCCTTCGAGGTCGGCCTCGGCCAACCCGCGGTCACCGATGACGTGATCGAAGAGGCCGTTGACATCGAGCGTGACTACGGGCGCGGTCGCCGACACGCCGCGGCGATACCAGCGCTCGTGCATATTTACAATCAGGACTGTGCGTGGTAGCGAGTGTCGATAGCTCGGAGAGCGGGGCGGACAGGTGGCACGAATATGTCAGATATGCGCCAAACGGCGCGGCGTCGGAAACAAAGTTTCGCACGCCAATAACAAGACCAAACGCACCTGGCACCCGAACCTCCAGAAAGTAAGGGCCAAGATCGACGGCGCGACAAAGACCATCCTGGTCTGCACCCGCTGTATCCGTTCCGGGCGTGTCGTAAAGGCCGCCTGACGGCTTTCCCGTTCAATCCGGCAACAGGGCCACGGCCTCTATCTCGACCAAGGCGCCCTTGGGAAGAGCGGCCACGCCGACCGTGGCGCGGGCCGGCCAGGGTTCCTCGACGAAGCCCGCATAGACCTCATTGAAGGTCGCAAAGTCGCCGATCTCGAGCAGATAGACGGTGGTTTTGACGATATCCCGGAAACCGAGGCCGGCCGCGCCCAGCACCTCGCCCAGATTGTTCAGCGCGCGGCGGGCCTGCTCTTCGATGCCGCCGCTGACCAGTTCGCCGGTGGCCGGGTCCAGGCCTATTTGGGCCGAGCAAAACAGGTAAGGCCCGGCGGCCACTGCCTGTGAGTAAGGCCCGATCGCGGCCGGCGCCTTGTCGGCGGCCACCGGGCGTATGTCGCGCGACGGGACCATCTATGTTCTCACCCGCTCGACCGCCTTGACGCCCGGCACACGTCGCAGGTTGCGCTCTATGCGCTGCAGCTCATCGACGTTGAACAGGGTCAACTCGAACAGGTTCATCGCCCCGGACTCACCCGCCTTCTTGGTATGGACCTTGTCTATGTTGACGCCGGCCGCAGCGATGGCCTGGCTCATGCCGGCCAGCATGCCCGGGCGGTCGCGCGAGGTGACCTGTATCTTGACCCGCCGGGGGGCGCGCGCGCCCTTTTCCCAGCTGACCTCGACGCGGCGCTCGGGGTTGGCGTCGGCAAAACGCTGGCAGCCGACCGCGTGCACGGTCACCCCGCTACCGCGCGTGATGAATCCGACGATGCCCTCTCCCGGCAACGGTTCGCAGCATTTGCCGAAGCGCACGACGAGATCCTCGTCGGCGGCCACCGCCACGCCCTGGCGCGGGCGCCGCTCCAAGAACCCGAACAAGGTCTTGAGCTTGCTCCTCGACCCGACACTCTCGACGCCCTTGCCCGGCAGCAAGAACTCGATGACCTGGCGTGCCGTTGTACGCCCGAACCCCACGGCCTCGCAGAGCGCGTCCTCGTCCGCCTTTTTGAAACGCTTGAGCAGCTCGGCCATGCGGCCTTCGCGCCTGAGCCGGGCAAGGTCGAGTTGCTGCCGGGCCAGGTCGCGTTCAAGCATCTCACGGCCCAAGGCGATGGCCTTGCGGCGCTCGACCTGCCTGAGCTTGGCGGTAATGCGCGCCCGCGCCCTCCCCGACCTCACGAACTTGAGCCAATCGCGTACGGGCTGTTGGTCCTCGGTCGTAATGACCTCGACGGTGTCGCCGGGCTGCAGCTGGTAGCGCAGGGGGACCAGTTGGCCGTTCACACGCGCACCGGCGCAATGGTCGCCGATATCGCTGTGGATACGGTAGGCGAAATCCACCGCCGTGTGGCCCTTGGGGAAGCTCAGCGGTTCGCCCTTGGGCGTGAACACCACGATCTCGTCAGCGAAGAGATCCTCCTTGATCGCGTCGAGGAACTGTCGCGGGTCATCGACCTGTTGCGGTGACTCGAGCAGTCGCTGCAGCCAATCGCTGTGCTCGGCACCGTCGATAGCAGGGGCCGTGCCATTGTCGGGGTGCGGCCCCTTGTAGCGCCAGTGGGCCGCTACGCCGTGCTCGGCGACCCGGTGCATCTCGTGGGTGCGTACCTGCACCTCCATGCGTTCGCCGTAAGGCCCGATGACCGTGGTGTGCAGGGATTGGTAAAGATTGGTCTTGGGCAAGGCCACGTAATCCCGGAAACGGCCGGGCACGGGGCGCCAGTTCGCGTGAACCAAGCCGAGGGCGTCGTAACAGTCGCGTTCGGAGTCGACCAAACAACGGAACGCGACAAGATCGTGCAGTTCGTCGTAACCGATGTCCTGTTTCTCCATCTTTCGAAAGATCGAATAGGGGGTCTTGGGCCGCCCGCTGATCTCCGCCTCGAGCCCGGCCTGCTCGAGCTGTTTGGCCAACAGTCCGGAGACCTCGTTGATATAGCCCTGGCGTTCCGCCCGTCCCTCGGCCAGCCGTTCGCAGATCGCCTGGTGCTCCTGCGACCAGATCACCCTAAACGCCGTTTCCTCGAGTTCGGTCTTGAGCCATTGAATGCCGAGCCGGTGGGCAAGGGGGGCGTACAGTTCGAGGGTCTCACGCGCGACCCTGGCCTGCTTGCCACCGTCGAGATGGTCGATGGTCCGCATGTTGTGGGTACGGTCGGCAAGCTTGACCAACAGAACGCGGGCATCACGCGCGCTGGCCAGGAACATCTTGCGGACGCTCTCGGCCTCGGCGCGGCCCTCTTCGTCGTGGCCAGCCTCCATCAGGCTGATCTTCGTGACACCGTCGACCAGTGCCGCGACCTCCCCGCCGAACTCCTCGCGCAACTCGTCGAGGGTGGCCAGGGTGTCCTCGACGGTGTCGTGCAAGAGCCCGGTAATGACGGTGGCGGTGTCGAGGTGCATCTCGGCCAAGATGATCGCCACCGCCAATGGGTGGGTAAGGTAGGGTTCTCCCGAGGCGCGTTTCTGGCCCTTGTGGACCTTGGCCGAAAAGCGGTAGGCCTGTTCGACCACCCCCCGGTCCGCGTCCGGGTTGTAGGCCTGGATGGCGCCGATCAGATCCTGAACGCTCACCGGCCTACTCCGAACGCCTCGACCAGGGAGCGGATCAGCTCCTTGTCGTGGCGTGGCCGCCGGTCCCCGTGCCCGACGACCAGCGATCGCAATTCCCCGGCGGCGGCGGCGAGATCATCGTTGACGATGACATGATCATAAGCGCCGGCCTCGGCTATCTCGCTGCAGGCCGTCCGCAAGCGCAGCTCGAGATCGCTCGAGACTTCGGTCCCGCGCGCGGCCAAGCGCTGCTCGAGCGCGGCCGGCGACGGCGGCAAGAGAAAGATCGTGACAGCCCGCGGGTACGACCCCCTCAGCTGGCGCGCGCCCTGCACGTCGATGTCGAGCAGGACCGCGCGGCCGGCGACGGCGGCACCCTCGATGGAATCGCGCGTGGTCCCGTAGCGCTTGCCGTGCACCTCGGCCCACTCGGCGAACTCTCCGGCCTCGATCATTCGTTCGAAGGTCGCATCGTCCACGAAACGATAGTCCTCACCGTCTCGTTCGCCGTCGCGCGGCCTCCGTGTCGTCACCGACACGCTTAGCTCTACTTGCTCGACGGACTCCAGCAGCGGCCCGCACACGCTGGTCTTGCCGGCCCCCGACGGACCCGAAACGATGTAGAGCCCCGGCCGCGCGATGTCGCCGTCCGACACCGGCCTATTCCAGGTTCTGGGCCTGCTCTCGCAACCGCTCGACCTCGGCCTTGGCGTCCACCATGAGGTTGGTCACGGCCAGATCGTCGGCCTTGGACGCGACCGTGTTGAGCTCGCGGTTGACCTCTTGAAGAACGAAATCGATGCGTTTGCCGGCCGGCCCCGCGCCCACCAACAGATCCTCAAGCGCCTCGATGTGGCTGCCAAGACGCACGATCTCTTCGTTGACGTCGGCCCGGTCGGCCAGCACCGCCGCCTCCTGCACCAGGCGCGACCTGTCTATACCGTCCTTCCCCACGAGTTCGCGCACCCTTGTCTCGAGCCGGCGCCGGCGCCGTGCCGCGTGTCCCGAGACCCGCCGGGCGGTCTTGCCCGTTATGGTCCTCAGCGCCCGCAGGCTGCGTTTCATGTCGCGGCACAGGTGGGCGCCTTCGCGCTCGCGTTGACGGCTGTGGTCGGCGAGCGCCTCGTCGAGCAGACCCTTGAGCTGGCGTAACTCGGCGGCCAGCGGCCGGGTCCGCTCCGTGGTATGAAAGATCTCGCTGCGCCCCTGCAGAAGTGACAGGTCGAGCTCGCCCTCGAGCCCGAACTCCCGTTTGAGCTTCCTCCAGGCCCCTATCCAGGCCGCGGCGGCTTCGCGGTCGACCTTGACGATGGCCTTGCGCGTTCCCGACTGCCGTCCGACGTACACATCGACGCGCCCGCGCGACACGGCCGCCCCCACCCGCCGCCGCAATTCGGCCTCCCAGGGCCCGTACTCCCTGGGAGCGGACAGCTTGACGTCGAGAAAGCGTTGGTTGACCGAACGGACCTCTATGAAGAGGTTGGCCCGGCCGGCCGGTCCGTCGGCGCTTCCGTATCCGGTCATGCTCTTCATTGCCGGCGCATCCTACCCCCTATAACCCAGTTCGAGCCAGCGTCGTTGATCGGCCGTGTCAAAGGCCTGTCCCTTGACGAGCGAACGCCATAGACGGTCGAGCCCACGCCCGGCCAGGCGTGCGGAATCGGGACGCCCAACGAATGCGCGGTCGAGATCCACGACACTGACGGACCCATCGTCGCGAACCAGCATGTTGTCGCCCGTCAGGTCCGGATGGTAGATGCCGGCCGCGTGCAAAACGCGCGCCGACCGGCCCGCCGCTTCGAGCAACACCACCGTAGCCTGTTCGTCAACGGCCTCGTCGAGTGCGCGGAAGAGCGTGACCGCCGGTTCTATCGCGGCCGTGACCAGCCAGCCTCGATAAAAGAGGCCCGCCTCTTCGACGCAGGCCGCCAACACCGTCGGGACGGGACAGCCGGCCGCGCGCGCGTGCTCGGTGATCACGAGTTCACGAATGGGCC
>CAYXZP010000063.1:5118-8856 GCA_964469485.1 uncultured Myxococcales bacterium
GGGCCGCGGCGGACGACGCAAAGAGCGGGCGCGCGCGAAGTGCCGGAGGAAGCGGCGGCGGGGATGCTGGCGCAGGGGGGCGGCCTGGCCGCCGGGCAACACGAAACGCCTGGTGCCGCCGCGCCCGAGAGCCGTCTCGGTGCGAGCCTCCCCTGCCCGCCCTAGGTCACGGACCGGTCCGGTGAGCAGACCGACCATCTCGTCGAGTTCCAGCCGCGGCGCTATGACGCGCAGCGAGCCCTGGTCGTGCTCGACGTAGCCTTGCGGAAGTCTCACGACACTCGGGCAACGTTGCGCAAAAAATCGGTCTGCCGCGACAGACCTTCTTCAAGACCCACGGCGGGGTCGAAACCGAGGACGGCGCGAGCCGTCGAGGTGTCGGCCGCCGTGTGCCTGACGTCCCCCTTTTGCACCTCCCGGCGCTCGACGGCCACGGCGCGCCCGACGATACGGGCTACCGTATCGAGAACCTCGTTCACGGTGGTACGGGTACCTCCCCCCAAGTTGAAGGTACCCCCGGCGCTGTCCGTCGATGCGGCGGCTATGTTGGCCGCAACAATATCGGACACATAGGTGAAATCGCGTGACTGCGAACCGTCGCCGTACAGCGAGACCTTACCCCCATCGAGGGCTGCGGCGATAAAACGGTGGAAGGCCATGTCGGGGCGCTGTCGCGGCCCGTACACCGTGAAGTAACGAAGGGACACCGTCGGCACACCGTGGTTCTTCCAGTAGAGCCAGGCTAGATGCTCGGCCGCCAACTTGGTCACTCCGTAGGGCGATACCGGTCGCTTGGCGGAGGATTCCGTCACCGGAAGGTCCTCGCTGTCACCGTACACCGAGGACGAGGAGGCATAGACGAAGCGGGCGAGGTCCGCGGCTCCCTTGCAGGCTTCGAGCAGCCTTTGGGTTCCGTAGACGTTGTTGTCGCTGTAGATGCGAAAATCCTCGCCCCAGCTGGAGCGCACACCGGCCTGCGCCGCCTGGTGGAAGACCCATTCGACGCCCTCCAGCAGGGGAGCCAGCTCCGCCGTTACCAGGTCGGCCTCGTGGAACTCGAAGGCGTCGTGGTCGCGCGCAGCGGCTAGGTTGCGTTCTTTCAGTTCGCGGCCGTAGTAGGGGAGGAAGCAGTCCAGCCCCGCAACTTCATGGCCGGCCGCGAGCAGGGCGTCGCATAGATGCGAGCCGACAAAGCCCGCGGCGCCGGTTACGAGTACCTTCATGGTTGGGGGTCCGCCGCAACGGCGGCTCGACGGATGATGCTAGCCGCTTCGCTTCCGGTCAAGTCCGCCGACGAGGGTCTCTATCTCCTCCCGCTTGTCGGGTATCGAGATAATTCGTAGCGCGAACAGTCTTGCGGCTCCGAGGTTCGCCCCGCCGAGCTTGACCAAGTCCTTCTCCGTGGTCACGACGAGGTCGTAGCCGGCCGCCGCCCTCCGTATCCGGGCGATGTCAACAGGCGTGTAGGCATGATGATCGGCAAACAGCAGCTCGGTGACCTCGCCGGCACCCAGCCCTCTCAGCGTGGCCAGGAAAGGCCGCGGCCGCGCTATGCCGGCCACGGCGAGCACGCGGCGTCCGTCGAGCAGGACGCGGGCATCCTCGACGTCGCGGGCGCCGGTCGTGGTGACCAGACCGGCCGCTTCGCTGCGCGTTCTCACGACGAGGTCGGCGCGACCCAGGGCGCGGCGCGGTTCCCGCAAGGGACCGGCGGGCAGCAACGCGTACTCTTCGTCGGCCGGAGCGATCACGAGATCGAGCTGACGGGCCAGGCGGCGGTGCTGGAAGCCGTCGTCAACGATGATCAGGTCGGGGGCGAAACGTTCGATGGCCAGGCGGCAGGCAAGCACACGGTCGCGGCCGGTAACAACCGGGCAACCGGTGCGCGCGGCGACCATGAGCGCCTCGTCGGCCCCCTGCCGGCTGTCGAGGTCAACGACGCTCGGTTCCACGGTCGGCCCGCGGTAACCGCGGCTGACCACGACCGGCTGCCTGCCCGAGTGGCGGCACCACTGCACCAGCCAAATGACCAGCGGGGTCTTACCCGCCCCCCCGACCGAGATCGAGCCGACGCTAATGACCGGCACCCCGACCTCGACCGTAGCCAGCATCCCCGAGTCGTAGAGCAAGCCGCGAACGGCTGCTGCCAGCCCGTAGAGGAAGGAGAAGGGAAGGAGCAACGCGCGCAGCAAGCCGGCGACGATACCCGCGACGCCCGGCGCCGGCCGCCACAGGAACTCGAGAAAAGCATGGACGCCGGCTGCGGCCATCAACGCTCGCCGAGATAAGGCTCGAGAGCCTTGAGCGTTCTTGCCAGTGCGCCGCGCCCGGCCTCTACGACATCGAGCGCTCGGCGACCCGCCTCCCTTGCCGCCCCGGGCCGGTCGAGCCAATCCGACCACAGCCGTGCCAGCCCGGCGGCATCGTCCACCCGCACGAGCGCGTCATTGTCGGCCAATGCCCTGGCTTGAGAGTTGACGTTGGCCAGATGCGGGCCGCTGGCCACAGCCACGCCGAAGGAGGCCGGCTCGAGCAGATTGTGGCCGCCCACCGGAACCAGCGTACCGCCAACGAACACGCCGACGGCCCCCCGCATGAAGCTTCGCAACTGGCCGACGCTGTCCAACACGAGCACATCCCAGGCCGGCCGGTCTTGCCCGCCCGCTTCCGGCACTTCGCTCCAGCGAAGGACGGCCAGGCCGCGCTCGCTTGCAAGCCGGGTGACCGTGGCGCTCCTCTCGGGATGCCGCGGGGCGAGCACCAAGCGCAGGCGCCGGCCCGCGCCGTGGACCTGTTCTAAGGCCTCGAGCAGGACCTCTTCCTCCCCTTCCCTGGTCGAGGCCGCGACCACTGCCGGCTCATCCTCAGTAAGCGGACCGAGCAGGTCGGCGCCAGCGGCCGGCGGAACGGAGTCGAACTTGAGGTCGCCCGTCAAACACGTGCGCCCGGGCTCGGCTCCGAGCGCGGTGAGGCGCTCCAACGACTCCCGGTCACGAACACAGAACAGCCGGACGCCGCCCAGCACCCGGCCCACAAGCGCTCGCACCCTGAGGTAACGCGGATAACTACGCTCCGAGACCCGCGCGTTCACCATGACCGCGGGCAGCGCGCGGCGTTCGAGTTCCGCCAACAGGGCCGGCCATATCTCGGTCTCGATGAAGATAAAGAGTGCGGGAGCGACCCGGTCGAGCACGGACGCCACGACCGCCGGATGGTCGATGGGAAAGTAACGTAACTCGTCGGCACCCGCCGAGGCGGCTGCGCTGCGACCTGTCGCGGTGTTGCAGGTGAGCAGTATGCGGCTTTGCGGCCTGAGCCCGCGCAGGCCCGCCACCAGCACCGACGCCACGGCGACCTCGCCCACCGAGGCCGCGTGTATCCATATGACGGAGCCACCGTCCGGGCGCGGGCCGTCCCAGAGGCCGAGCCGCTCGGCGTAGCGCGAACGCTTCGAGTCACCGACCAAGGGGAGTGCCGCACGGTGATAGAGCACGACGAGGGCCGCGGCCAAGCGGTAAAGCAGCAGCTGGACCCGGGCGCCCCGGCCCGTGGGGCCTGGGCTGCCGCTCATACCGGCTCTTCCATCCTGCCCGCGAGACGGTCGGCGCGCCGGCACAGCTCGGACAGCCTGCTTTCGACCTCGGTGCGCAGCGGCTCGCGCAAGGAATGGTCGCGGCCCGCGCCGACCTCGAAACCGCGCTCGCCTGCGGGCAGCTCAGCCTTGGTGTCGACCGCTTC
>CAYXZP010000063.1:8866-13693 GCA_964469485.1 uncultured Myxococcales bacterium
CACGCGCGCGCCGGGCGCCGGTATCAACCTGCGGTCCCAGCCGGAAAGCCGCACCCCGCGACTCGCGCTGGACGCCATCGGCACTATGGGAACACCGGCGCTCATCGCCAGCGCGACGGCACCCGGCTTGGCCACGCCAGCCGGACCGCGCGGGCCGTCGGGCACGAGAGCGATATCGTTGCCATGCCTTAGGGCGCGGGCCAGCCCCAGGGTGCCCGCCACCGCCCGCCGCGTCGACGAACCGCCCGCAATGCCGATGCCGAACCTGGAGATCGCGCGCGAGATAATCTGTCCGTCACGGTGTGTACTGTTCATAACGCAGACACCGGGCCCCCGGTACGCGAACGGCAACATGATGACGCGGCCATGCCACGCGACCAGCACCATCGGCCGGCCGCGGCGCCAGTTGTCCTCGAGAACCTCCATGTTGTGGAAGCTCATGCGGGTGGTCAGGCCGAGAAACCGCAGGGCGGCGAGCGCCAGCATGCCGAGCAAGGCGACCTCGGCTCGTGCGAAGCGGTCGTAGCGCCTGAGCCGCCTCAGCATGGCGGTCGCTCAGGCCGCGCGTTCATCGCCAGTGCCCCGAGCGGCCGTCTCGTCACGGAACTGCATATCGTGGAGACGCTTGTAGGCCTGCCCCTTGTCCATCAGTTCCTGGTGGCTGCCCGATTCGACTATACGCCCGCCAGCGACGACCGCGATCCGGTCGGCACGGCGCACGGTGGACAGGCGATGGGCGATGACGAGCGTGGTTCTGCCCTTCATGAGGGTCTCTATCGCGGATTGCACCAAACGCTCGGATTCGCTGTCGAGCGCGCTCGTCGCCTCGTCGAGGATAAGTATCGGTCCGTTCTTGAGAAGCGCGCGGGCGATGGCGATGCGCTGCCGCTGCCCACCGGAAAGCTGTACCCCGAGCTCTCCGACCACGGTGTCGTAGCCTTGCGGCAGGCCCTTTATGAACTCATCGGCGTTGGCCGCCGCGGCTGCGGCAGCGATGTCCTCGGCCGCGGTCTCGGGACGTCCGTAGGCGATGTTGTTACGTACCGTGTCGTTGAACAGGAAGGTAAACTGGGTGACCACGGACATAAGGCCGCGCAGGGACGAGACATCGATCTCGCGCAGGTCCTTGCCGTCGATCGTTATGCGGCCCGACTCGACCTCGTAGAACCGCGGTATGAGGTCGGCGAGCGTGCTCTTGCCGCCCCCGCTCGGGCCGACCAGCGCCAGCGTGGTCCCGACCGGAAGGTCCAGATCGACATCGCGCACCACATGTTCCGCACCGTAGGCGAAGCTGACACCCTCGAAGCGAATGCCCCGCTCGAACCCGTTCAACGAAGCACCGCCCGAACTGGCCGGCTCGGGTTCGATATCGAAGAGCTCGAAGATCCGCTCGGCGGCCCCGAGCCCGGTCTGGATGACGTTGTTGGTGCGTACGACCTTCTTGAAGGGTTCGTAGAGGAGGACCAGGGCCGTGAGAAAGGCCATGAAACCTCCGGCGGTACGGCCGCCGCCGATCACAGAGGACCCCCCTATCCACAATACCGCCGCGATCGCGATGGCGGCCATGGCCTCCATCAGGGGGGCCGTGAAGGCCTTGATGCGGGCCGCCCTCATGTAGAGCCCCAGCAGGCGGGTGTTCTCGGTGGCAAAGCGGTCCTTCTCGTAACCCTCCATCCCGAAGGCCTTGACGACACGGTTGCCGAGTATGGTCTCCTGCAACAGGGCGGCCAGCGTGCCCAGTGTGTCGAGACCTTCACGGCTGAGCCTGCGCATGCGCCGCGAGAGCCGCTGCAGCGGGAGGACCACACCCGGAAAGACCAGCAGGGTGATGAAAGCCAGGACAGGATCGAGATAGATGGCCACGGCCGCCACCACGATGACCGTGGTCGAGTCCCGTATGAGGGCCGCTGCGCCCTCGGTCAACGCCTCACGTACCAGAAGGACGTCGGTGGTAACGCGCGAGAGTATCCCCGAGCTGGCCACCTTGTCGAAGTAGCCGATCGGCAGATGCTGTATGCGCTCGTCGAGCCCCTGCCTGAGGTCGAAGACGATGTGCTGGCCCACGTATTCGCCGAGATAGGACTGTCCGAAGTTGACGGCCGCGCGCACCAGGAATGTGGCCGCTATCGCAATGGGCAGTAGCCGTAGCATCTCGTTGTCGCCGGCCTGAAGAACGTCGTCGACCAGGCTGCGAACCAGATATGGGACTATGCCGGCGCTCGCGCTGTAAACCGTCATACACACCAGCGCGCACACGAAATAAGGCCACACGTATGGCTTGAGATAGCTAAGCAAACGACGCCCGATCGTACCCCTCCTCACCCGAGCACCTCCAGGGCCAGACGCGCCGCCGCGTTGGCCGCGCCCGGACGTACGAGCCGGTCGCGCAGCGCGCCGAGCTTCGATCGGACACGGTCGGCCGTCGAGCCGCCGTCGAGGTAGGTCTCGAGCTCGTCGCGCAGGCGCGCCGCGGTAAGCTCCCCCTGCAACAGTTCGGGAACGGCCGCCTCGTCGAGGATGATGTTCGGCATTGCCATATACGGTACGCTCACCAGGCTGCGCGCCACCAGGTATGACAGCGCAGACATCCGGTATGCCACGACCATCGGGGTGCCCAGCAGGGCGCACTCCACGGTCGCCGTGCCGGAGGTCACCGCCACCGCCTGGCTGGCCGCGACCAGGTCGTATGTCGCGCCCTCTATTATAGGCACTTCGAGCCCGCTCTGCCCTACCGCGCGCTCGAGCAGTTCGCGGTCGAGTCCCGGTGCGGCGGCGATGGCGAAACGGGCCCGCTCCTTCATCATTGCGGCGGCCTCCAGCATGACCGGCAGAACGGCCCGGATCTCCTTGGCCCGGCTACCCGGAAGCAGTGCGACCAGCGGGCCGCCGCTGTCGAGCCCGTGACGGCGCAGCATCTCGGCGCCGCCGCCGCTTGGGCCCACATCCTCGGCCAGCGGATTACCGACGAAGTGAGCGTCTATGCCGTGTGCCCGGTAGAGGTCGGCCTCGAAAGGGAACACGACGATCATGCGGTCGACCCGGCGCGCCAGCTTGGCGATACGGCCGCGCCGCCAGGCCCATACCTGCGGAGCCACATAGTAGAGGACCTTCACCCCGGCCCGGCGGGCGATGCGGGCCAGGGGAAGGTTGAAATCGGGAAAATCGACCAGCACCAGGAGGTCGGGCGGCTCGGTGCCGACAAGACCCTTTTTGAGTTCCCGGTAACAACGCCTCACACTTGCGAGCCGTCCGAGCGTCTCGGTGAATCCCATTATGGACAGGTCGGCGGAATCGAACAGCGTCGAGACCCCGGCGCCTCGCATTGCCGGCCCGCCCACCCCGTAGAGGCTCAGTCCGGGCTCGAGCGCGAGCATGGCGGCGGCCAACTTGGCCGCTTGCGCGTCGCCGGAGGCCTCGCCGGCCACCATCATTACGCGTCGGCCGGACACGCTTCCATGGCCGCCAACACACGGTCGGCCAGTTCCAGAGCCTCGATGCCTTCCCGGGTACCGACACTGGGAGCACGGCGGTCGGTCACGCAGTCGATGAACTCCGCGATCTCGCCTGCCAGCGGATCGCCGTCGTCGAGATCGCGTTCCTCGATCGAAATGGCCGACATCGGATCGGGTCCCGCGGCGTCCGCATCACGGCGGGCAAGCACCATGGTGCGGGCATCGAAGTCGAGGGACACATAGGCGTCCTCCTGAAAAATGCGCATCTTGCGTTCGCGCTTGAGAGATACCCGGCTTGCCGTGACGTTGGCCGTACACCCGCCCGCCATCCGGAGCCGCACGTTGGCGATGTCGGCGTGACCGCTAAGAACGGCCACGCCGACGGCGTCGATGCTTTCGACCTCGGTTCCGACCAGCAGCGAGATGATGTCGAGATCGTGGATCATGACGTCGTAGACGACGTTGGTGTCGTCACCACGGCCGGCAAAGGGGGAGAGCCGGTGACATTCGATGAAACGCGGCTTGGCCACCAGCGAGCGCATGTCCTCGAACACCGGATTGAAACGCTCGAGGTGACCGACCTGGACGATCACGCCCCGCTCCGCGGCCGCTGCGGCCAGGCGTCCGGCCTCGTCGGCGCCGGCGGCCATTGGCTTCTCTATCAACATATCAATGCCGGCTTCGACCACCCGCATGCCGGTGTCGAGGTGGGCGGCCGTGGGAACGGCCACGCTGACGGCATCGACCTGGTCGAGGAGCGCCTCGAGGGAGGGCGCCGCCGTACAGCCCTGCGCTCGGGCCACTTCGGCCCGGCGCCCGGCGTTACTGTCATAGACGGCCGCCAGTTCGACGCCCGGATGGGCGCTGTACTTTTGCGCGTGCAGGGCGCCGAGATGGCCGACGCCGACTACGCCAACGCGCCGGCGCTCACCCATGGCCGCGCCGGTGGCCGATGACGGCGATAGCGAGCTCGCCGGCCCTGGCCTCGAAATCCTCACGCTGCAGGATAATGCTGGCCCCGGCCTCCACGGCTAGCGTGGTAGCCCCGCAAGCGGCCATCGTGGTAAGCGTCTGCGGTCCCACGGCCGGAACGTCAAAGCGCATGTCCTGTCCCCTCTTGGCCGCCTTGACGACAACGGCGCGGCCCTTGGCGAAGGCTCCGCCACGTTCGATCATCGCATCGGTTCCCTCGACGGCCTCGATGGCAAGCACCGCACCCGCTTCCAGCATTACCCCCTGGCCGGCGTCGTGGGCGCCGAGGCTGTCGAGCATGCCGAACCCACGTTCGACATCTTCGAGAGCTTCCGCGTTGGCGCGCGGGCCCGCGATCGGACCCTCACCGGCCAGGAGACCCTCGAGAAAAAGGGTCGAAGAG
>CAYXZP010000064.1:0-9587 GCA_964469485.1 uncultured Myxococcales bacterium
GTTTCCCAGGCCAGTTCGGCCGTGTGCGCCGTCCAGCGCTACCGTGGCAACACGACCGGGACCGTCGACATAGTCACCGGTTCGTTCCGCCAGTGGAACGACCTCTTTTCGAGCATACACCTGGGCTACAGCACCACTGTGCCTTGTCCGATGTGTGGCGGTTTCTGCGTCGGTGGCACCATGGTGGGGGAGGCCTGCAAGGGAACCTGCTCGAGCGGTGGCGAGGCCTGCCGTTACGACAGCGATTGCAGCACAGGAGAGTCCTGCACCGCGGCGTCACGCGAATGTCCGGGTGGTTCCTGCAACCTGAGCAACGTTTGCCGCTGGGGTCCGAGCGAGGGAGAGACCTGTAAGGCCCAGTACGAGGACCAGTACTTCGGGTCCATGAGCGGTGACTGCAAGGCGGATGTCAACAAGAACATCACGGGACTCGGCATGGTCTTCGAACGCTGGCAGACCTCCGATGCGATAAGCTGGAAGGCCGAACTGCCTTGTTCGGCGGCCGGTTACGAACTCTTCGACTGTCACTGTCCCTACGGCGGCGGGGTCGGCCAGCCGACCCAGCCCAATAGCTGCGGCGGGGCCTGTGACGCCGGTGCGGAGTTCGGCCAGGGTTGTGCCGACGCCAACGGTTTCGGGGCCCTGACGGTATGTGCGGCCGGGGCCAACGTCGACCGGGCCTGCGACGAGGACAGCGACTGCCCGGGCAGCAGCTGTTCGTCTAACCCCACCCATTGTACCGGCACCGGCGACCCGGGCACCGAGCGGCTGCCCTGTTCGAGCGATGCCGACTGCGGGCTGGGCAGCTGCGTGGATGCCTGCCCGGCGGGCCGTTGCCTGCCGCTTTGCGTGGCCACCGCCGGTGATCCCGACGAGGGCTACTGCGCGGCCGGACCGCCGGTCTATCATTGCTCGGGCGGCAAGTTCGCGGGCCGCGGCTGCATACCCGTCGGCGATGAGTGCAACGCCGTGTGCAGTGACACGGGCGTGGCCTGCGCAAGTCACTACGACTGTGCGGCCGGGGCCTCGTGCGTGGGCGATTGCGACAGGCTCAAAGGCTGCGAGGCCGGCTTCGACGGCGTGATGGGCACTGGCGATGATTCGATAGGGGCCGGACGCTGTATGGCCTACGAGCGCGAGTGCATGATGGATCCGATCACCGCCGAAGGCGGCACCACGCTCAACGGTCTCGGCGATTCCACCAATTTCTACGAGGTCGCGGTTTCCTGCCTGCCGGCAACCGGCAACGTGGGCGTGAACAGCGGTTCCGGCATGGGCGGCCCGCTGCGCAACCGTAGCAGGGGCGTGCGCGTGCCCAACTTCACCGAGCTGCCTTAGGGGCAGACCTCGGGCTCGGCAAAGCCGGCCTTCTCGATCTGCACGGTGATGTGGTCGATCGAGAAGCGTTCGTGCAACAGGGCCCTGACCTCGGCCAGCACCGTCTGACCGTCCGAGCCGTCCTCGGTGACGACGTGCCCCGACAGCGCTTCCATGCCGCTGGTGATGGTCCAGATGTGCAGGTCGTGAACCTCGGCCACCGACCCTAGCGCGAGCATGGCGTCGCGTACCTCGTCGACGTCGATGTGTCCCGGGCTTCCCTCCATCAGTACGGCCACGGATTCCTTGATCAGGTTCCAGGCCGAGTGGATGACGAGGCAAGCGATGATGACGGATGCGGCCGGGTCGGCCCACATCCAGCCGTAGACCCACACGAGCAGGCCGGCGCTTATCGCACCGAGGCTCCCCAGGGCGTCGCTGGCCAGGTGAAGCCAAGCCCCGCGTAGATTGAGGCTTTCGTTGCGGCTGCGGTGGAGTATCCACATGCCGACCAGGTTGACGGCCAGGCCGCCGGTGGCCACCGCCAGCATGGTCCCGCCCAGCACCGGCGAGGGCGCGGCCAGCCGGCCGACCGCTTCGACGACGATGAACAAGGCGATGGCGACCAAGGCCGAGCCGTTGACGAGGGCCGCCAGTATCTCGGCTCGGTAGTGACCGTATGTACGGCGGGCTGTGGCCGGCCTGGCGGCCACCCGGATGGCGAACAGGGAAAGTGCGAGCGCGCCGACGTCGGCTAGCATGTGTCCGGCGTCGGCCAGCAGGGCCAAGGATCCCGACAGCAGGCCGCCGGCAGCTTCGACGACCATGTACAGGGCCATGATCGCGAGGGTCAGGCGCAGGCTGCGGCCATGGGTTCGGTGCACGGACATCGGTGGTTTCACTATATGCCACGGCTTCCACCGACAAGACCGCTGCCTGTCCTATGGCAGGGCGCTGTGATACGGCCCCTCGACCGTGAGGACCCTGCTCAAGTTGGCGGCCTATATGTTGCTGTTGGCCGCGACGGTCTACGGCCTGGTCATGGCCGCCGGACATCTCGGTGCCAGAAGGGGCCTGGCAACCCTGCCGGCCGCCGATGACATCATGTCGCTGTTGGCCGACGGTCCTTTGCCGGTGCGTGTGAGCTTGCTCAACACCGCGTCCCAACGCATGCCACGTAGCGTCGTGCTCGACCCGCGGCGTGATCCGCGTGCGGGGGGTGTCCACCTGATGAGTCACCCCGCCATCGCAGTGGAATGGGCCGACGGGCGTGTCCTGCTTGTCGATACCGGCATGAGTTCCATAGCTGCCGTGACCTTCGGCCGTCGTGTCGAGTTGGTGGCCCGCGCCGAGCCCATCGTTGTTCACGGCTCGCCCGCCTACTTGATGGCCGAGGATGCGTGGCGTGTCATGGGTTTGGTGTTCACCCATCTTCACGAGGACCATGTCGGTGCGGTCGATGACATCTGTGCGGCGGGGGCGCGCGATGTGCGCGTGTTCATGACCCGGGCCCAGGCCGAGAGGCCGACGCTGCTGACCCGTGCCGGCCTGCGAGAGGTCGAGGATGCTTCTTGCATGAGGACGGAGTTGCTCGCCGGCGAGCCCCTGGCCAAGGCGGTGCCCGGCTTCGATGGCGTGTGGGTCATCCGGGCCGGAGGCCATACTCCGGCCAGTCAGCTGGTGGTGATCAAGACCGGCGGTGACGACCGCGTGCGCACCTATCTTGCCGTTGGCGACATCGTCAACAACCACGACGGCATCCGGCACGACATCGGCAAGCCGTTCTTGTACAGGACCCTCGTCGTGCCTGAGTTCGAAGGCCGCCTGCGGCGGTTGCGCCTGCTTGTGCGTGCGCTCGAGCGCGAGGGGGCCGTGCCCCTGGTAGCTCACGACCAGGTCTGGCTGGAGCGGCAGATACCGCCCTGGAACCGGCGCTTCGATAGCTGAGACCGGCGTGAACTTCGGCACTGACAGCGCGGCGCCGGCCCCGGCCGCCCGTTCCAGCCTGCTTGTCTGGGCAAGCGCCGCCCTGCTGGTCGCAGTTTGCGCGGGCCTTTATCTGCCCTCGCTCGACAACCCGCTGGTGTGGGACGACAGGGTCCATATCGAAGACGCCACCGGTTTCTGGCCCGTGCCCGGCCATGAGGAGTACAAGCGGCCGCTGGTAACGGTTTCCTACCGATTGCAGCGGGCTGCCGGGCTCGGCTCCGCTCCTTACCTACACGGGGCCAATATTCTCATGCATGGGGCCAGCGTGCTGCTGCTGTTCGCTTTGCTCCTCAGGCTCGGGTTCGCCGCTGGGCCCTCGGCCGCCGCCGCCTTGCTGTTTGCCACACACCCGCTCCAGTCGGCCGCCGTCGCCTATGTTTCGGGACGTACCGATCTGTTGGCCGCGGTGTCGACGCTCGGCGCTTTGCATCTGGTGCTGTCGGCGAGCCGTTCTGCCGGCCGCCGGCGCTTCTTGGCTCTCCCCGGCGGTCTGGTCCTGTCGCTGGCCGCCGCCGCCGCGAAGGAGGTCGGGCTCGCCGCGCCGCTTCTCTCGCTCGGCCTTTGGTGGATGTGTGCCGGCGACAAGGAGAGCGGTTCGCTCACGGTGTCTTCTTCCTACCTCATCACCTTCGGGCTGGCTGCCGGTGTGGCCCTGTCCGTTCCCGTCTGGCAGGCCCGCGGTCTCGACCTTGCCGGTTCCGCAGCCTCCGCTGGAACGGCTCTTTCGACATACGCCCGCCTACTGCTGTTGCCCGGAGGTCTCCATATGGACCGCTTGAGCGGGCTTGGCGGGTTCGCCTCCCTGCTCGGCGGTGTCGCCGGCGCGGGCGCGGGTCTACTTCTCCTGGTTCGCTTCGTCCGTCGTCCTTCGCCGCTGCTTTACGCGGCCATGGCGGCCGTGGTCTGTTATTTCCCGGTCTCGGGTCTGGTGCCGCTATACCCGGCCATCGCCGATGCCTGGGTATACACGCCCGAACAGGCCATGTACCTGCCGCTGGCCGCGCTCGCGCCGCTGGCGGTGCTGGTGCCGGCCGAGGCAGGCACGCGCCTTGCGGATGGCCGCTATGGCGGCGCCGCCAAGGCGGCCGTTGCGCTGTCTGTCGTCGTGTTGGCGGCACTCGCTGTCGGACCTGCACGGGAACGTCAGGCTCTGTTCGGCAATGAAGAGGCTCTCTATCGCAATACGCTGGAGCATTCGCCCAGCCCGCGGGCCTGCTTCAACCTCGGCGTGGTGCTGCTCGCCGGGGGCCGGGACCAGGAGGCCCTCGATGTTTACCAGCGCTGCGTCCGTCTGGCACCGAACGATGCAGGCATGCTGGTTCAACTCGGCGTTGCGCTGCAGCGCAACGGACAGGCGGACCGCGCCGGGCTGGCCTATGCTTCGGCAACAAGGATGGCGCCCGCCACGGCCCTGGCCTGGAGCAATTGGGCGAGCCTGGAGGCCTCGCTTGGAAATTTCGGCGGTGCTCGGGAAAAGTGGCAGCGGGCTCTGTCGTTCGAACCGGGCCTGGGGCCGGCGCTCCAGGGACTGGCCAAGCTTGACCATCTCGCGGGCGGGCGCGATTGAGAAGCAACTGAAGTGAGCAAGACCGGACAGGTCTACCACGACCTCAGGGTCGCGAGCGTGGTGCGCGAGACCGAGGACTCTGTTTCCCTGGTTCTCCGGATCCCCGACGAACTCGAGGACGACTACGCTTATGTGGCCGGACAGTTCCTGACCTTCTCGATCCCGTACGATGGTGGGGAACTGGTTCGCTGTTATTCGCTTTGCAGTTCTCCCGAGGCCGGCGACGAGCACAAGGTGACCGTCAAGAGGGTGGCCGGGGGCCGGGCCTCCAACTGGATCAACGACCAAGTCGTCGAGGGCACGGTCCTTAGCGTGCTGCCCCCCGGCGGACTGTTCACGCTCGACCCCTCCGCGCGCGACCTGTTGATGTTCGCCGGTGGCAGCGGCATCACGCCGGTCATCTCCATCATAAAGACGGCCCTGCTCACGGGCGACCGCCGTGTGCATCTTGTCTACGCCAACCGCGACGAGGCCTCGATAATCTTTGCGAACGAACTCGACGCGATCGCGGCAAACAACCCGGGGCGTCTTGAGATCACGCATAGCCTTGACGACCGCGATGGATTTCTGACGGTCGATGCTGCGGGCGCGCATATCTCGGCCAATCCCGGGGCCGAGTACTACCTGTGCGGCCCGGCGGCCTTCATGGAGATCGTGAAAGGCGCCCTCGAGGCTCTTGGCACCCCCGCCGAGCGGGTCCACATAGAGGTCTTCGTCTCTCCCGAGGAGGACGCGGCCGAGCAGGTCGCTAGTGGAAGGGCGTCCGAACTGCAGGCCGGTGCCGAGGTGCCGGCCGAACTTGTCGTCCACCTCGACGGCGCCCGTCATCTGGTCGCCTACGAACGGGGACAGACCGTGTTGGCCACCCTCAGGGCGGCCGGCTTCGAACCGCCTTTCTCGTGTACCGACGGCTATTGCGGATGCTGCATGGCCAAGATTGAGGACGGCGAAGTGCGAATGATCAACAATGATTTTCTCGATGACGACGACGTTGCCGACGGCTGGGTGCTGACCTGTCAGTCATGTCCGGTCGGGCCGCGCTGTGAGATAAGCTACCCCGACTGAGGCCGTTCGATTGGGACCGCTTGAAGGCATCCGCATCCTCGAGATCGCCGGCATCGGTCCGTTGCCCCATGCCTGCATGCTGCTCGCCGACCTCGGCGCCGAGGTCATACGTATAGACCGCGTCGGCGGGCATCCGATGGAGACCTGGTCGGAGCCGCGGTTCGATATCATGGCGCGCGGGCGCCGCCGCGTGGCCATCGATCTCAAAAGCGAGGCGGGGGTAGCCGTCCTCATGCGCTTGGTCGAGCGGGCCGACGCCCTTGTCGAAGGCTTCAGGCCGGGGGTGGCCGAACGTCTCGGCATAGGTCCCGAGGACTGCCGGGCCAGCAACGAGCGTCTCGTCTACGGCCGTATGACCGGCTGGGGACAGGAGGGTCCGCTTGCCGCCGCCGCCGGCCACGACCTCAACTACATAGCGTTGACCGGCGCTCTGGCCGCCATCGGGCCCAGGGACGGTTCGCCGGTGCTGCCGCTGAATCTGGTCGGCGACTTCGGCGGCGGCTCCATGTTCCTGGTCCTCGGCGTGTTGGCGGCCCTGGTCGAGGTGTCGCGTTCGGGCAAGGGCCAGGTGGTGGATGCCGCCATGGTCGACGGCGCCTCGGCCCTCATGTCGGTGTTTCACGGAACGCGCGCGGTCGGGTTCTGGAACGACGAACGCGGAACCAACGTGCTCGACGGCGGCGCTCACTTCTACAACGTCTATGAGACCAAGGACGGCGGTTATGTCTCGATAGGTTCCATCGAGCCGCAGTTCTACCGCGAGCTCATCGAAAGGTTGGAGCTGGCCGGCCAGGAACTTCCCGAACAATTCGACACGGCCGCCTGGCAGGACATGCGGGGCCGTCTTGCCGGCATCTTTCGCACAAGGACGCGCCAGGAGTGGTGCGAACTTCTAGAGGGGACCGACGTGTGTTTCGCCCCGGTTCTGTCGATGGAAGAGGCGGCCGGCCATCCTCATATGAAAGCGCGCGGGACCTTGGTCGAGGTCGACGGGGTGGTGCAACCGGCCCCGGCCCCGCGTTTTAGCCGCAGCCGCGCCGCGCTCGAGCGAGGGCCGGTGGCCGCGGGCGCCGACACCGAGCAGGTGCTAGTCGAGCACGGCTTCTCAGCCGACGAACTGGCCCGCCTGCGAGCCGCGGGAACGCTAGGCTAGGCGGCCCGGCCGTCCGCTACGCGGGCCAGGGCACGGCGGTACACGGGCAGGTAGCGCAGCTGCGCGGGCAGGGCCCGCAATATTTGGCGCAGGACCGGCAGCGAGCTTTCGACCATGGTCCTTTCCACGCGCCCGTAGCGAAGTCCGAACTGCATGCGAATGGCGGGCGGCAGCAGCCGGGCCGTCACGGCCCGGTACCAGTTGGCGGCGGGTGTGAGAACGACGTGCGGCGGGCTCAGCAAGAACCGAGCTATCTCCCGCGCCCTGCTGCCGACATGGATAGTGTCGGTCCGGTACATGTCGGCCAGGTAGGCCACGAAAGCGTTCCAGTCAGGCGGTATGCTGGTTTCCGGGATCCCGAACAGGCAGGCGAAACGTTGTGACTCCCGGTAGTACTGTTCCTTTTCCTGCGCCGTAAGCGCGCGCACCATCCGCTCGTAGACGACCACGGCCGAGTCGACGAGCGTTGCATAGACCCACAGCAGGGCCTCGGGGTCGGCGGCACTGTAACGGGTTCCGGCCCGGAAGCGTCCGACGTTCTCGTCGATGGTGCCGGCGACCTTTGCGTGGATGGCGTGGACGCGGCGGGCCGACTCAAGGGCTTCCTCGAGGGGACCGAAGACCATTGCCCAGACGTTTTCGAAGGTGCGTATGAAGCGCCCCTGCGGGTCCGTGCGGGTGGCCGAGTGATCGTCGACTCCGTGGCCGACGAAAGGATGGGCGATCTGCAAAAGGGCGGCGCGCCCACCGCCGAGGAAGAGCACCCCCTCGCGGTTTATCTCCCAGCTCTTCGAGCCCGGCCCGTGAATGCCGGCCGCGGGGTTGTTCACCACACCGCGCAGCGCGGCCAGGCTCGTCTCGAGTACGGTTCTTCCTACTGGTTCCAACCGTGCTCGAGTCCGCGAAGCTCCTTCGGCAGCGCGAAGGTCACGCGCTCGCGCGCGGTTTCGAGCTCGGTCACGGCATTGCATCCGAGTTTTTCGAGTCGCGCGACGGTCTCCCGGACGAGCGACTCGGGTGTGGATGCCCCGGCCGTGAGTCCGACGCCCACGGTGCCGTCCAACCACGAGACATCGATGTCGGATGCCGATTCTATGAGCCAGGCCCGGGCGCCGGCGTTGCGCGCCACCTCGACCAGCCGGTTGGCGTTGCTAGATGTCGGCGAACCGATAACGAGCACGAGGTCGCAGCGGGCCGCCAGGGCCTTGACGGCCTCCTGGCGGTTCTGTGTCGCGTAACAGATATCGTCTTTGCCTGGTGTGTGCACCGCGGGGAAGCGCCGGCGGATCGCCGCGATGATCTCGCGGGTGTCGTCCACCGACAGCGTGGTCTGTGTCACGACGGCCACTCGTTCGGGATCGCGCACCCGGATGCCAGCCACGTCGGCGACCGTTTCCACGAGCTGCATATGCCCGGAGGCTTGGCCAAGCGTGCCCTCGACCTCGACATGGCCGCGGTGTCCGATCAGGAGAATGTCGTAGTTTTCCGAGGCAAAACGCCTGGCCTCCAGGTGAACCTTGGTGACCAAGGGGCAGGTGGCATCTATCACCTTCAATCCACGTTCCCCGGCCTGGCGGCGAACCTGTGGAGAGACCCCGTGGGCGCTGAAGATGAGCAGGCTTCCTGCGGGGACCTCTGTGACCTCGTCGACGAAGATCGCGCCGCGCGACCGGAGGTCATCGCAGACATGGCGGTTGTGGACTATCTCGTGGCGGACGTAGACGGGCGGTCCGTAATGTTCGAGCACGATATTGACGATGTCGATGGCATAGGAGACCCCCGCGCAAAAGCCGCGCGGGCTGGCGACCACTGCTGACTTTGGCCCGGTTCCCTGTCCTGCTAACGTCATGGCGCCCAGGGGCGGGAGTATGGCAGAGCCATCGATGTACGACGAATCGGCGACGGTCGGCCGAGCGCGCGAGCTATACTTTGCCGCCAACGATCTGGACGAGTCGGGTTACTCGGACCCTTGGGTGAGGCTCAAGTTGGCCGGGCGCACCATCATAATGTTTCCCAACAGCTCCGCGCGCGTACGGTCGGTCAAGCTGCACGACATCCATCACGTTGTTGCCGACTACGATACAAGTTGGACCGGCGAGGCCGAGGTCGCGGCCTGGGAGATAGGGGGTGGCTGCGCCGACCACGGTGTGGCCTGGTTGCTCAACATGTACGCCTTGGCCATAGGCGCGGTCATCGCGCCGGTTCGTACACTGGCCGCCTTCGCGCGCGGGCGCAGGAGCCGGACGCTTTATTCTGGGGAGTTCGACCCGGTACTGCTCGCCGAAAGCCTCGGCCAACTGCGCCGGCGGCTCGAACTGCCGCCAAAGGCCTTGTCGCCGGCCGCGGCCGACCTTCTGCTGTTCGGTCTGTGGGCCCCGGTCTCCATGGTCGCGCTGGTCGGCACCTACGCGTTGTTGTGGTGGCCCTTGGTCGCGCTGTTCAGCTGAGATGTGGCTCCCCGGGCCGGACTCGAACCAGCGACAAGACGGTTAACAG
>CAYXZP010000064.1:9597-13335 GCA_964469485.1 uncultured Myxococcales bacterium
CCGTCTGCTCTACCAACTGAGCTACCGGGGAGTAGCGGCGGACCTCACTAGATAGCGCAGCCCAGGGGCGCGGGCAACGCGGTTTACTCTACGTAACCGAGCGAGCGCAGCTCTTCGGCGAGTCTTTTGCGCTTGCGGTTCTTCTCTTCGGGTTTGGCGGGCGCTTTACGTTCAGGGCGGGGAAGTTCGATGAGGGCATTGGACCAGGCAGCCAATTCACCAGCCCGGTCGTAGGCCTGGTGTGTGTCGGGGAGCATGGAACTTTCGCCCGGGTCGGAGCTTCTGTCATAGGCCTCCAGGCTGCCTTCGTCGCGATAGCTGATGAGCTTTGTCGATCCGGTAATGAGAGCCAGCGTGCGACCGCGACTCCCGAAAACCCCCGGGCGGGTGGTCGCCTGGGCGAATATTCTCTCGAAGCTTTGCCCGTGGCCGGCAATGCTCGGCTCGAGCGAGACACCCGGCATTGCATGCCTGACGCCGACCAGGTCGAGGAGTGTGGCCGCCACCGAGATCGAGGCCGGCACCGTCGTTGGCACACGCCGCGGCGGTCGGCCCGGAACGTGTACGAGGTAGGGCACGCGGATGGTCTCGTCGTAGAGGAAACGAACATGGTCGCAGTTTCCGTGTTCGTAGAACTCCTCGCCGTGATCGGATGTCACCATCACCACGGTCTTTTGCGACAGGCCCAGGCGTTCGATCTCTTCCAGAAGATAGCCGAGGGAGCGGTCGCCGTGGCGCACCGAGGCGTCGTAATGGTCGATGACGCGTTCGAGGTCGTCGGGGCGGCGGCGGTTCTCGCCCAGGCAATAGCCGCGGCGGTTGTGCGGCAGGCCGGCCGGCAGGCCGAGCGCCTTGCGGTCGGTGTCGTCGGAATAATAGGGCCTGTGGGCGTCGTATCCGTGAAAGAACAGGAAGAAGCGGCGCCGCTTCACGCTCGCCAGCCAGTCGAACGTTTCTTCGATGTTGTGTTCGAAACGCCGTCCGTCGCTTACGTAGCTGTCGAAGCCACGGTCGAAGCCGAAGTGTTTGGATACGAAGCCTCCGCCAACGAAGCCCGCCGTTGCATAACCGGCCAGCGAGAATCTTTCCGCGAGCGTCTCGTTGACGTCGGGCAGCCGGCGCAGTGCCGGGTAGTGGGTGACCCCGAGCTCGTCCGGGTAGAGCCCGCTCATCATCGAGCCATGGGCGGGCAGCGTCCAGGCCGCCTGGCTTATCGCGTCCTCAAACAACAGCGAGCGCCCGGCAAGCCGGTCGAAGGCGGGCGAGGTCGGGCGCTGGTAGCCGTAGGCTCCGAGGTGGTCGGCGCGCACGGTGTCGAGCGAGACGAGCACCACGTTGCAGCCGGGGCAGAGCGAATCGGGTGCCGGTTTTGAACACGAGGCCAGCGACAGGCAGGCTAGCGCGGCCGTGGCGGCCAGCAGCGTAGCGAATGTCCTGCGGTGCCCGGCCACGGGCCGTTAAGCTAAAGGCCACGCTTCAGAAAGTCCATGCGGATAATCGCCTCAGTGTTCCTCGCTGCAACTATCCTCGGCGCGACCGTCTACCTTGTCGGTTCCGGCCGGCCGGTGTCTGCCGGGGGAGGCCGCGTGTTCGTGTTCGGTATCGACGGCGGTACCTGGGATGTGATCGAGCCGATGTTCGAAGCCGGCGAGCTGCCGGTGCTCGAGCGTCTATACAGGAGCGGCATCCACGGCATCCTGCGTTCGCGCCCGCCCGTGCTCTCGCCGGTCGTGTGGACGACGATCTTCACCGGCCACGACAAGGCCACCCACGGGGTCGTCAACTGGAAGACGTCGCAGTCTGACCACCGGCGGGTGAGGACGGTTTGGGGGATCGCATCGGAGGCGGGCCTGGTCGCCGACGTGTTCAATGTGCCCTCGACCTGGCCGCCCGAGCCGGTAAGCGGCGTGATGCTGTCGGGCTTCCCGCTCAGCGGGTCGCACGTTGGCGGCAACACCGGCCAGGTCTACGAGACAGGCCACTTCGAAATGCGCGCCCTGCCGCCGGTATACCGTGACAATAGCGCGGCCATCATGGCCGGCCTCGAGGATCTGGCCATCGGCGCGTGGTCGCCCTGGATAACCGCGCGCCTCGGCTCGCATCCTTCTTACAGGGGATTGGTCCGGCTAAAGCGGCTCCGGCAAGGAGCCTATTATTTCAGCCCCTTCTACCGGGTGGATGCCGGCTTGGTAATAAGCTACCCGGCCGACCTGAGGTTACGCATAGCGGCCGATCTCGAAGAACCTTACATCCCCGAAGGTCCGGGCTGGAGCCGCTGGGCCGAACCCGACACGCCCGAGTTCCTCTACGAGCACCTTGTCGACGTGTCGCGCATACAAACTCGGGCGGCCGGTCTTTTCGCCGGCGGCCGTTGGGACCTGTTCGTGTACGTCAACACCCTGGTCGACCGCGTCTCGCATCCCTACTGGGCCTATATGAGGCCCGCCGATTACGAGGGGCTCTCGCCCGAGAAGGCGGCCCGTTACTCCGAGGCCGTGCGCGACAGCTATCGTGAGACCGATCGCCAACTCGGGCTGTTGCTCGAGGCGACACAGGGCGAGTTCTACGTCGTCTTGGCCTCCGACCACGGTTTCAAGTCCAGCCGTAACCGTAGCCAGCAGATCGGCACCCACGACTTCGAGGGCATCTACCTCGTGGCGGGTCCCGGCATCGGCGAGCAGGCCGGGAATACGGACGCGGCCGGAACGAGGGCCGGGGAGGCGTTCATAGAGAACATAGCCCCCACCATCCTCTATCTGCTCGGGTTACCCGTGGCCTCCGACATGGCGGGCGAGGTGATAACGGAGGTTGCCGGCGCCGTGGGCCGCGCGGTTGCCGAGATCGACAGCTACGAAAGCGGCAGCGCGCCTTCCGGTTCGCAGGTGCCGGTCGACGCGGCAACCTGGGAACAGCTGCGCGGTCTGGGATACGTACAGTGAGCGGCGGTCAGTGCGGGACGATCGCGTCGGCGTCGTCGTCCTCGTAGGCCACCTCACCATCGATGATGAGCGCGTTGAGAACTTCGTTCACGCCGGCCAACTGCTCGCCCGACATCGAGTAGTAGCATACGCCGCGGCGGATGGCGTCCGATAGTTCCACGATCAGGAAGATGGTATCGGCCGAGGACTCGCGTACCTCCCGCCGGGTAAGCGGCAGCCGGACCGTGGCCGCTCGGTCCTGTTCGTAGATGTTCATCTTCGGCTACCCGCGGCGACGGCCTCGAGGGCATCCTCGAGGTCGCCCCTGAGACTGTCGAGGGTCGGAAAGACGAGGCTGGCCCGGTAATAGGCGGTGCGCGAGTTGGCCGTGAGCCGTCCCTCGCTACGAAGCTGGCCACCGCTACGCGAACAGCCCGGGCACACCAACTTGCTGGCCAGCGCGCTGAGGTCATCGCGGGTTACCGTTACGTTCCAGGCGTGGCCGCAGCCGGGATTGGTGCACCTGGTCTTGTAGACCACCCTGAGGCTGGCGGGCCGCCGGGCCCTGTCTGCTCTCTTGCTTCTTGCCATGTGCTTTCGACGCTCCACACCGGGCAGACAATCAAAATACGTGCCAGTTAATGGGGGAAGCTTCCCTGGCCGGGCTGCAGGAGCTTTGGCGCAGGGTTGCCATGCAGGACTCAATCGTGCAGCCTTGCATGAGGGAAATGCCTGGCGCCGCCGCAGCGCTGCGAGTCCACAGCCAGCCCGCTTGCCGGGCCTGGCATGGGGTTTGCTTGCTAGACAGGGAAGCTGTGGG
>CAYXZP010000065.1:0-4855 GCA_964469485.1 uncultured Myxococcales bacterium
GCGAAGGCGGACGCACGGTCGGCGCCGGAGTGGTCACCACAATAACGGAGTAGGGACCGGCCATGATGAGCGAACGCATACGGATCAGGCTCAAGGCCTACGATCATCGCATTCTCGATTCTTCGGTACGCGAGATCGTGGAGGCCGTGCGCCGTAGCGGCGGTCGTCTGGCCGGACCCATCCCCCTGCCCACTCGCATCGAGAGGTTCACCGTCAACCGTTCGCCGCATGTGGACAAGAAATCGCGCGAGCAGTTCGAGATCCGGACCCACAAGCGGCTCCTCGATATAGTCGAGCCGACCCAGCAGACGATCGACGCGCTCGGCAAGCTCGATCTGCCCGCCGGGGTCGACGTGGAGATAAAGCTGAACTGATGACTGGGCTCGTAGGAAAGAAGGTCGGCATGACACAGGTCTTCACCGACAACGGCGAGGCAGTCCCGGTGACCGTCGTCGAGGCCGGCCCTTGCACCGTGGTGCAGATACGCACCTTGGACAGAGATGGTTACTCCGCCGTGCAGGTGGGGTTCGGACGGGGGCTCGAGAAACGGAAGAGCCGCGCGCTCTACGGGCACATGAACACGGCGGGTGCCGTGTTCGGCGGTCTGGCCGAGTTCCGTTGCCCGGCCGACGCGCACTACGAGGTCGGCCAGGAGGTGGGCGTCGCAGACCTGTTCGACAAGGGCGACAGCGTGGATGTGAGCGGGGCCAGCAAGGGACGCGGCTTCGCGGGCGTCATGAAGCGTCATGGTTTTTCCGGCCACAAGGCCACCCACGGCACCCACGAGTCGTTTCGTGGGGCTGGGGCGATCGGGGCCTGCGCTTATCCGGGCCGCGTGTTCAAGGGCAAGAAGATGCCCGGCCATATGGGTGCGGCGAAGGTCACGACACAGAATCTTGAAGTGATGGACGTGCGCGCCGAGGACAACCTCGTTCTGGTCCGCGGCGGCGTACCCGGCCCGCGCGGCGGGCGCGTGGTGATCCGGCTCGCGGTCAAGGCGCCGCCCAAGCCGCCGAAACCGGCCAAGGACGACGACGAATAAATGGAACTGAGCGTGCTTGACAGCTCCGGGTCGGCAGTGGGAACGATGGCCCTGCCGGCACTTTTTGAGTCGCGGGTCAACGACGGCCTGCTCTTCGAACAGGTGCTCGCCCAGCGCGCCGCACAGCGCAGCGGAACGGCCTCGACGAAGACCAGGGGCAAGGTGCGTGGTGGCGGTGCCAAGCCGTGGCGGCAAAAGGGCAGCGGACGCGCCCGTGCGGGCAGCTCACGGTCCCCCATATGGCGGGGCGGGGGAACGACCTTCGGACCCCTGCCGCGTTCCTACGAGTACCGGCTGCCGCGCAAGGCCCGTAAGGCCGCGCTGACCAGTGCTTTGGCGCAGAAGGCACGTGACGGACAGATCAAGATCGTTGATTCGTTGGTCTTCGAAGAGCCCAAGACAAAGCTCGTCAAAGGCCTGCTTGCCGGTCTCGGGATCGAAGGCAGTGTGATGATCGTAACTCCTGAAAGTGACAACAATCTCTGGCTCGGCTCCCGCAACCTGCACAGGGTCCTGGCGACCACCGTTGCTGGCCTCAACGTCTATGACCTGCTCGCTCACAAGACCCTTCTGCTCGCTCGCGACGCCGTTGCGGCCATCGAGGAGAAGCTCTCATGAACCGCGCCCTCAGCGGCATCCTCAAGGCGCCGGCGATCACCGAGAAGGCGACCTTGGTCACCGAGAAGGCCGGCCAAGTGGTGTTCAAGGTCGACCCGCGCGCCACCAAGCTCGACATAAAGCACGCGATCGAATCCTTGCTGGGCGCCAAGGTCGACCGTGTTCGTACGGTCAACTACCTCGGCAAGCCCCGCCGCACGCGCGGCCGGACGGCGGGGCGGCGCCGGGCCTGGAAGAAGGCCTATGTGACCTTGGCCGAAGGCCAGACGGTCGATCTGTTGGAGAAGGTCTGAGATGGGGAGCAAGAAACGAAAGCCGACCTCGCCGGGGCGCCGCTTCCAGACGGTGTCCGATTTCGAGGAACTCACGCGGAGCAACCCCGAACGCTCGTTGCTCGAGCCGCGTCGTCGCAGCGGTGGCCGCAACGCCCATGGACGTATCACGACGCGTCACCGTGGCGGTGGACACAAACGGCGTTTGCGGGTCGTGGATTTCCGACGGTCCAAAGAGGACGTGCCGGCGACCGTCAAGGCCATCGAGTACGACCCCAACCGTTCGGCCAATATCGCGCTGCTGGCCTACAGCGACGGTTTCAAGGCCTACGTGGTCGCGCCCGCTGATCTGCGCGTCGGCGATACGGTCGTTTCGGGCGCGGCGAGTGACATAAAACCCGGCAATGCAAAGACGCTCGGCGACATCCCGCTCGGCACCATCGTGCATAACGTCGAACTCAAGCCCGGCGGTGGCGCCAAGATCGCGCGCAGCGCCGGTACTGCGGTGCAGCTTGTGGCCAAGGACGGCGGATACGCTTTGTTGCGCCTTCCGTCGGGCGAGTTGCGAAACGTCCGCAGAGAATGCCGCGCCACGGTCGGTTCGGTGGGCAACGCCGGTCACGAGAACCTGCGCGTCGGCAAGGCGGGCGCGTCGCGCTGGCGCGGGCGCCGGCCGACCGTGCGCGGGATCGCGATGAATCCGGTCGATCACCCGCACGGTGGCGGAGAAGGCCGCTCCAAGGGCAACCACCCGACCACACCGTGGGGAAAACCGGCCAAGGGCTATCGTACCCGCCGTGCACGTCCGTCGGACAAATACATCGTGGCGCGCCGTAAGAAGAGACGCTGAGGAGAGACCGGGTGGCAAGATCATTGAAGAAAGGCCCGTTCATCGACCAGCACCTCATGAAGAAGGTGCAGGCGCAGAGCCCGAGTGACCGGCGGCCGATAAAGACCTGGTCGCGGCGTTCGACCGTGATCCCCGAAATGCTCGGCCGTACGATCGCCATACACAACGGCCGGCGCTTCCTGCCCATCCTGATCACGGAGAACATGGTCGGACACAAACTCGGCGAATTCGCACCGACCCGCGTCTTTCACGGCCACACGGGTGCGCGCAAGTCGGAGGTGACCAAGTAGTTCGATGGAAAGTCGCGCCGTAACCCGTCACGTCCGTATCACGCCGCGCAAAGCGCGCCTGGTCATCGACCTGGTGCGCGGCAAGCCCGTCGAGCAGGCGCTGGTGGTGCTGGACCTGACGGCAAAGAAGGCGGCCACGATCGTGGCCAAGACCCTGCGTTCGGCCGTGGCCAACGCGGCGGACACCCAGAACGTGGACATCGACAAGCTCTACGTGAAGAAGGCCACCGTCGATGACGGGCCGACATGGTACCGCTGGCGGCCCCGCGCCCAAGGGCGGGCGACCCCGGTGCGCAAGAGGACCAGCCACATAACCGTGGTGGTCGACGAGAGGACAGGCTAAGTGGGACAGAAGACCCATCCCAAGGGATTCAGGCTCGGCTATACCGAGAACTGGGATTCGCGGTGGTTCTCCACGCGCGACTACGCGACCTTGCTGCAGCAGGACCTCAACCTGCGCAAGTATCTCAAGGGCCGCCTGCAACACGCCGGCGTGTCGCGGATCGAGATCGAACGTGGAACCGACAAGGTCAAGATAAACATCTACACGGCCAGGCCCGGCATAGTCATCGGGAAAAAGGGCGCGGAGATCGAAAAACTGAAGGCCGATGTCCAGCGCATAGCCGGGCCGTCGAGTTTCATAGAGATACACGAGATCCGCCGTCCCGACCTCGACGCCCAGCTGGTGGCGGAGAACGTGGCCATGCAGCTCGAGCGCCGCATCATGTTCCGCCGTGCCATGAAGGAGAGCGTGGCGCGGACGATGCGAATGGGGGCCCAAGGCGTCCGCGTACAGTGCGCCGGCCGCCTCGGCGGCCACGAGATCGCCCGTACGGAATGGTACCGGGAGGGGCGCGTGCCGCTCCACACCCTGCGTGCGGACGTGCAGTACGGATTCGCCGAAGCGGTGACGACTTACGGGATCATCGGGGTCAAGGTCTGGGTCTATCGCGGCGAGAGTTCGGCCAAATTGCAGGAAGACGGCCGTGGGGCGGGGGGAATGTAGGCGGTGCTACAGCCCAAAAAGACCAAGCATCGCAAGATGCAAAAGAACAAGGGACGCACCAACGGTCTGGCCTACCGCGGTAGCACCCTGGCCTTCGGCGACTACGGGCTCAAGGCGATGGCGCCGGCGCGTGTGACCGCCCGCCAGATAGAGGCCGCCAGGATAGCGATCACCCGCCATATAAAGCGCGGCGGGCGTGTATGGATCCGTATATTTCCCGACCTTTCCTACACCAAGAAGCCGGCCGAAGTGCGCATGGGAAAGGGGAAGGGATCGCCCGAGGGTTGGTGCGCTCCCGTAAGACGGGGCCGCATGTTGTTCGAGCTCGAGGGTGTGACGGTCGACCAGGCACGCGAGGCGATGCGCCGGGCATCGGCAAAGCTGCCCATGGCCACCAAGTTCTGCGCCCGGGAGGGAGCACATGAGGGTTAGCGACCTGCGGGCGATGTCGGACGAGGAGCTGGCCGCCAAGGTGGGCGACATGCGCGAGGATCTCAGCCGTCTCGACATGAAGCGGCACGCCCGGCGGCTGGACAAATCGTCCGACCTGGTCGCCGCCAAACACGATCTGGCGCGCGCGCTTACCGTGATATCGGAGCGCCGTCTCGAGACGAAGAGGGTTTGACCATGAGCGAGCAACAGCGACCGAGAGCGCGCACGAAAGAGGGCGTCGTCGTGAGCGACGCCATGGAGAAGAGCGCGGTGGTGTCGGTGAGCCGGCGCATCAAACACCGCCGCTACCACAAGTTCCTCACTCTCAACAAGAGGTATCTTATC
>CAYXZP010000065.1:4865-7285 GCA_964469485.1 uncultured Myxococcales bacterium
GACGCGCCCCATGAGCCTCAAGAAGCGTTGGCGGCTGAGCGAGATCGTCAAGAAGGCGGTCGCCACGGTCGAGATCGCGGACGATGCCGAAACCATCGCCGTCGTCCGGCCCGACACGGTAGGAACGGACGGGCAGTAAGAACGATGATCGGCGTGGAGGCGTTATTGGATGTGGCCGACAACTCCGGGGCCAGGAGCGTCCTGTGCATCAAGGTGCTCGGCGGGAGCCGTCGACGTTATGCCCGGGTCGGCGACGTCATCGTCGGTGCCGTCAAAGAGGCGGCGCCCGGCGGCAAGGTCTCCAAGGGGGAGGTCGTGCGTGCGGTGGTGGTACGAACCGCCAAGGAGATCCGGCGTACCGACGGTTCGTATATCCGCTTTGACACCAATTCGGCCGTTCTCATCGACAAGCAGGGGGAACCGGTCGGTACGCGCATCTTCGGTCCGGTCGCGCGGGAACTGCGCGCCAAGCGTTTCATGAAGATTATATCACTGGCACCGGAGGTTCTGTGAGCGGGGCGGGCAACATGGCCAAGACGAATCTCAAGAAAGACGACACCGTTATCGTCAGGATCGGCAGGGACCGCGGCAAGACCGGAAAGGTCGTGCGCGTCTTCGGCGCTGACGGAAAGATCCTCGTCGAGCGGATCAACATGGTGAAACGCCATCAGAAGGGCACGGGGCCGCAGCAGCCCGGCGGCATCCTCGAGAAGGAGGCCGCGCTCAACATTTCCAACGTCATGTTGGTGTGCCCGGCCTGCAACAAGCCCACGCGTGTGGCCCGTAAAACGCTCGAAAAGGGGCGCCGTGTACGCACGTGCAAGTCCTGCGGGGAGGCGATCGATAAGTAACCGTGGGCGGGACGACCCAAAAGCCGAGGCTCCGGGAGCTGTGGGAGAACGAGCTGTCGGCCCAGCTCGCCAAGCAATTCTCCATAGCTTCGAAGATGGCCATCCCGCGTATCGACTTCATCGCGGTCAACGTCGGCCTCGGTGTCGCCGTCCAGGAGCCCAAGTTCGTCGAAACGGCGGTCGCCGAGGTGGGCTCGATCACGGGCCAGAGGCCGGTCGTCAGGCGGGCGCGCAAGGCCATAGCCAACTTCAAACTTCGCGAGGGAATGCCAATAGGCGTGTCGGTCACGCTCAGGCGCACGCGGATGTACGAGTTTCTCGACCGCCTGGTGAACATAGCGCTGCCGCGTGTGCGTGATTTTCGCGGGCTCGACCCGCGCGCCTTTGACGGGCACGGCAACTACACCATGGGCATACGTGAACAGGTGATCTTTCCCGAGATCGATCTGGACAAGGTCGAAAAGGTGACCGGGCTCGGCGTAACGATCGTAACGAGCACCGATGACGACGAACGGTCGCTCGCGCTACTTGCCGGGCTCGGTGTCCCGTTCCGCAGCCAAGAAGGGGTTTAGATGGCGAAGAAGTGCTTGATGATCAAGGCCGAGCGTACACCGAAATACAAGGTGCGCGCTTACCGCCGTTGCCAGCAATGCGGGAGGCCGCGCAGCGTGTACCGCCGTTTCCGCCTGTGCCGCATCTGTTTGCGCAAGCTGGCGCTGGAAGGGGCAATCCCCGGCGTGATCAAGGCCAGCTGGTAGGGCGACGAAGATGACCATGACGGACCCCATAGCCGACCTCATCACGCGCGTGCGCAACGGCTCTATCGCCCGCCACGATTCCGTGCTCGTTCCCTGGTCCAGGGTCAAGGAGCAGCTGTGTCTGGTGATCAGCAACGAGGGGTATCTCGGGGAGGTCGTCGTCGAAGGCGACGGTCCCGGCCGGCAGATACGGGTGAAACTGCGCTACACGGAGGCGGGACTTCCCGTCATCACCGGTCTCAAGCGCATCAGCCGTCCCAGCCTGCGCCGCTACAGCTCGGCCGGGGACGCCCCCGTGGTACGCAACGGGCTCGGTGTCAGCATTCTTTCGACCCCCGCCGGTCTGCTGCCCGACCGGGAGGCCCGCCGCCGCGGTGTCGGCGGCGAGGTCCTTTGCGAGGTTTGGTGAAGTGTCGAGGATAGGCGCTTACCCTCTTCCGATCCCTGACGGCACCACGGTCACCGTCGACGGCGCCGAAGTGCGCGTCGAGGGGAAGACCGGCAAGCTTGCCACCCCGGTGCTCGAGGGAATGTCGGTCCGTGTGGCCGACGGTTCGGTCATCGTAGAACGGGCCGACGACAGCCGTGTCAATCGCTCCCGCCACGGTCTCATGAGGCGGCTTGTCGCCAACATGATCGAGGGTGCGAGCCAGGGTTTCAGCAAGAAGCTCGAGATCCACGGCGTCGGCTACCGGGCAAGCGTGAAGGGGAACACCGTCAACCTCAGCCTGGGCTTTTCGCACCCCGTGGCCTTCGAGTTGCCCGACGGGATCACGGCCAAGATGGAGGGCCAGACCACGATAGAGATCTC
>CAYXZP010000065.1:7295-12988 GCA_964469485.1 uncultured Myxococcales bacterium
CGGCGGGCGTCACCTTCGCCACGCCGAAGCAGACCGAGATCAAGATCTCGGGCATTGACAAGCAGCTGGTCGGCGAAACCGCCGCCCGTATCCGCCGTTTGCGTCCGCCGGAACCCTACAAGGGCAAGGGCATCCGCTACCAGGGCGAAGAGGTCCGGCGCAAGGCCGGCAAGGCCGCAGCGGGCGTTACGGGCGCATAGGAGAAACCGGGGTGAGCGTAATAGGATCGGGAGCGAGACGTTTGGCGCGAACACGGCGGAGACGCCGCGTGCGCCGCAAGGTAATCGGCACGGACCAGCGTCCGCGGTTGAGCGTCTTCCGTTCGAACCGCCATCTTTATGTGCAGGTCATATCCGACGAGAGTGGTCGTACACTGGCCTCGGCCTCGACCGTGAAGGTGAGCGACGTGCGGCTGACGCGGGAAACGGCCGCGCAGCTCGGCAAGGAGATCGCCGAGAAATGCGGCAAGGCCGGGGTCGAACGTGTGGTGTTCGACCGCAGCGGCTACCTCTATCACGGACGCCTCAAGGCGCTGGCCGATGCCGCGAGCGAGGCCGGTCTGCGGCTGTAGTAGGGAGAAAATAGCTTGGCACGAAGGGAAACAGCGAAGATCAAACCCCAAGAGGGTGCGGAGCTGCGCGAGCGGGTGGTTCACATCAACCGTGTCGCCAAGGTCGTAAAGGGAGGCCGACGCTTCGGCTTCAGCGCGATGGTGGTCGTCGGCGACGGTGCCGGTGCCGTTGGTTACGGCGTGGGCAAGGCCAAGGAGGTGCCCGAGGCGATCCGCAAGGGCGTCGAGAAGACCCGCCAGAGCAGGGGGCGGGTGCCGGTGGTCGATCGAACGATCCCCTACGCCGGCGAGGGGCACGCCGGAGCGGGACGCGTGTTGCTCAAGCCGGCCGCCGCCGGCACGGGGGTCATCGCCGGGGGGGCCGTGCGAGCGGTCGTCGAACTGGCCGGGGTCGAGAACGTGCTGACCAAATGTCTCGGCTCGCACAATCCGCACAATGTCGTCAAGGCGACAATGGACGCCTTTGGTCAGATGTATCTGGCCGACGAGGTGGCCGCGATGCGCGGCAAGACGGTCAACGAGCTGAGGTGACCCGATGGCGACGGCGGACAAGATGATAACCGTGACCCTGGTAGGCAGTTTCAGCGGCTGCACCGAGAGGCAACGGGCCACGCTCAGGGGGCTCGGACTGACGCGCCGCGGCCGTTCCTCGGTGTTGCGCGACACGTCTCCGGTAAGAGGGATGATCGGCAAGGTCGGTCATTTGGTCGTGGTGGAGGGTTAAGGGCATGGAGCTCGATCAGATGAAACCGGTGCCGGGTTCGCGCAAGGACCGCAAGAGGGTTGGGCGCGGGCCGGGCTCGGGTAGCGGCAAGACCGCCGGCCGCGGACACAAGGGTTACGGGGCGCGCGCGGGTGCCGGTACCAAGCCCGGTTTCGAGGGCGGGCAGAATCCGCTGGCCCGCCGTCTCCCCAAGCGTGGTTTCAAGAACCCGTTCAGGCGCGCCTACCAGGTCATCAACCTCGACGCCCTGGCGGGTTTCGAGGCCGGCGAGACCGTGACCGTTGACGGCCTGCGCGCCCACGGTCTGGCCAAGCGAGCCCTGCCCGTCAAGGTGTTGGGCGGCGGCGGGCTGTCGGCGGGCCTGACCGTCAAGGCGCACGCGTTCTCCAAGAGCGCGGCCGCGGCGATAGCGGCGGCCGGCGGGAGCGCCGAGGTGGTCCCGTACCGTAACGGGAAGGAAGACTGACCAGGTGTTCGAAGGCATCCAGAACGTACCGCGCATTCCCGAGCTGAGACGCCGGCTCGGCTTCACTCTGGCGATGTTGGCCGTCTATCGCCTGGGTGTCGCCATACCCACCCCGGGAATAAACGGACAGGCACTGGGAGAGTACTTCAAGGCCGCCCAGGCAACCGTGTTCGGAATGGTCAATCTCTTCTCGGGCGGGGCGCTCGAACGTTTTTCCATCTTCGCGCTCGGCATCATGCCCTACATCTCCGCGTCCATCATCTTGCAGCTCATGACCCTGGTGGTGCCCTACATCGAGCGCCTCCAGAAAGAAGGCGAACAGGGCCGGCGTAAGATCACCCAGTACACCCGCTATGGGACGGTGGGGTTGGCGCTCGTCCAGGGGTTTTTCATCTCGCTCGGCCTCGAGCAGATCCGGACTCCCGGCGGAGGCGCCGTGGTCTTCGTTCCCGGGTGGGCCTTTCGTCTCATGACCATGCTCACGCTGACGGCAGGCACTTCCTTTATAATGTGGCTCGGTGAGCAGATCAGCGAGCGGGGCATCGGTAACGGCATCAGCCTCATCATATTCGCCGGTATCGTCGCGGCGATCCCCTCCGCTCTGACCAACACCTTCGGTTTCGTGCGGCAGGGCGAGCTCGGCGTACTGGTGCTGTTGTTCCTGGCCCGTGGGATGGTGGCGGTGGTCGCGACCATCGTTTTCGTCGAGCGTGGCCAGCGCCGGATCCCGGTGCAGTACGCCAAAAGGGTCGTCGGTAGGAAGATGTATGGCGGCCAGTCCACCCACCTGCCTCTCAAGGTCAACACCGCCGGCGTGATACCGCCGATCTTCGCCTCCTCACTGTTGATATTTCCGGGAACGATAGCGCAGTTCGTCCAGTACCCGGTGTTCCAGCGTGCCGCCGATTATCTGCAACCCGGAGGGGTGGTCTACAATCTCATCTACGTGGCCGCCATAATCTTCTTCTGTTACTTCTACACGGCGGTCACCTTCAATCCGACGGATGTCGCCGAGAACATGCAGAAACACGGCGGCTTCATTCCGGGCATCCGGCCCGGACGGCGAACCGCCGAGTACATCGACCGCATTCTCACGCGCATAACGCTCGGCGGCGCCATCTATGTGTCGGTCGTCTGCGTGCTTCCGACCATTCTGATCGCGCAGTTCAACATTCCGTTCTTTTTCGGCGGAACGGCTTTGCTGATCGTCGTCGGGGTCGCCATCGACACCGTGGCCCAGATGCAGGCGCACCTTATCCAGCGCAGCTACGAAGGCTTCATGAACAAGGGAAAGGTGCGCGGGAGGTGATGGACGACGTGCGTCTGGCATTGCTAGGACCTCCCGGGGCCGGGAAGGGCACACAGGCCAAGTCCCTGGTGGCCGGTCTCGGTGTGCCCCATATCTCCTCGGGCGACCTGCTGCGCGCGGCTGTGGCCCAGTCGACCAAGCTGGGGGCGCAGGCGAAAACCTATATGGACGCGGGCGACCTGGTCCCCGACTCGCTGGTCCTGGCAATGATCGAGGAGCGCATAGGCGAGCCGGACTGTGACAGCGGGTTCCTGCTCGACGGATTCCCTCGAACCGAACAACAGGCCTCTTCCCTGACGGACATGCTGGCCGGCGAGGCTCGGCATCTCGAACATGTCGTGTCCTTGGCGGTGGAGCGGGCAGACGTGGTCGCGAGGTTGGCCGGCCGGCGCAGCTGTCCCGACTGCGGACGTCTGTACCATCTGAGCTTCGAGCCGCCCGAAACCGAGGGACGCTGCGACGCCTGTGGCACGGAACTGGTCATACGGGATGACGACCGTGAAGATACCGTCCGCCAGCGCGTTGAGGTCTACGAGCGCCAGACGGCGCCCCTGATAGAGTTCTACCGTGAGCGCGGCCTTCTGCGCGAGGTCGATGGCACGGGCCGGCCCGTAGAGGTAACCGGCCGCATCCTGTCCGTTGTGGGGGCCGGGTCGTGATCGAGCTCAAATCGCAGAAGGAGATCGAAAGCATGCGCCGCCCCAGCCGCATGGTGGGAGAGGTCCTTGCCAGGCTCTCCGAGCTCGTCGCACCCGGGGTGACGACGGCGGACCTCAACAACGAGGCCGAGCGCATGATCGGGAGCTTCGGGTGCCGCTCCGCGTTCAAGAACTACCAGGTGGGCAATGCCGTCTTTCCGGCCGTTCTGTGCACTTCGGTCAACGAGCAGGTGGTTCACGGAATACCCTCGGGGCGGACCCTGGCGGACGGCGACATCCTCAGCCTCGACTTTGGCGTCGAGCACGAGGGCTTCTACGGTGATTCGGCCGTCACGCTGCCGGTGGGCAGCATCGACGATGAGTCGCGCCGGCTCATGGAGGTCACCGAAGACTGCCTTTATGCCGGTATCGAGCAGATGAACGCCGGTGCAAAGCTCGGGGATGTCGGGTTTGCGGTCCAGGAGCGGGCCGAGAGGGACGGGTTCGGAGTGGTGCGCGATTTCGTCGGGCACGGTATCGGGCGTGCGCTCCACGAGGAACCGCAGGTACCCAATTTCGGGCTGCCGGGCAAGGGCCGCCGCATAAAGGTCGGCATGGTGCTGGCCATCGAACCCATGATCAACGCGGGCACACCGGACGTGCGCGTTACCGAGGACGGGTGGACCGCGGTGACGGCCGACGGAAAGAGATCCGCCCATTTCGAACACACCGTGGCCATCACCCCATCGGGCCCCGAGATACTGACGAAGGTATAGAGAGACGGAAAGATGAAAGTAAGGGCGTCGGTCAAGAAGATGTGTCGAAACTGCAAGGTCATCAAGCGTCACGGCGTCGTGCGGGTGATTTGCAGGAATCCGAGACACAAGCAGAGGCAGGGATAGTATGGCCAGAATAGCCGGCATCGACTTGCCGAACGGCAAGCGCATGGAGATCGCGCTCACCTACATATTCGGTATCGGGCACACCTCGGCCAAACGTATTCTCGACGTGACCAAGGTCGACCACGGCAAGAAACCGGAGGAGCTCTCGGACAACGAGATCAGCGCTATCCGTTCGGAAATCGACGGGCATTACATGGTCGAAGGCGACCTCAGACGCGATGTGGCCCAGAACATAAAACGTCACATGGACCTCGGCACCTACCGTGGCCACCGCCATCGTCGCGGCCTTCCGGTGCGCGGGCAACGCACGCACACCAACGCGCGTACGCGCAAGGGACCGAAGAAGACCATCGCGGGCAAGAAGACCGCCCTCAAGAAGTAGGGAAAGGAACACAAATGGCCAGACAGCCCAGACAACAGACCGCCGCTTCCGCGGCCTCGCGCCGCCGGAGGGGCAAGCGCACGGTCACGGAGGGAATCGCGCACATCCGCGCGACCTTCAACAATACGAGCATCACCATCACGGACCCCCAGGGGAACGTCGTTACCTGGGCCAGCGCCGGTTCGGCCGGGTTCAAGGGCTCCAGGAAGGGAACGCCTTTTGCCGCCCAGCAAGCCGCCCAGCAGGCGGCCAAGCAGGCCCTCGATATGGGCATGCGGGCGGTCACGGTCTTCATCGAGGGTCCCGGTGCCGGACGCGAGTCGGCCGTGCGGGCGCTCGGCGCCGCCGGTTTCCACATACAGGCGATCAAGGACGTCACCCCGCTACCGCACAACGGCTGCCGGCCGCCTAAGAAGAGACGCGTCTGAGCAGGGAGGAGGGAAGCTTTGGCTAGATATACCGATCCGGTCTGTAGGCTGTGCCGCCGAGAAGGCGGCAAGCTCTTTTTGAAGGGCGAGCGGTGCTACACGGACAAGTGCGCGATCGAGCGCCGCAACTACGCGCCCGGCCAGCACGGCCAGGGGCGCCGCCGCAAGATCTCCGAATACGCTGTCCAGCTGCGCGAGAAGCAGCGGCTCAAGCGGATGTACGGCCTTCTCGAGAAGCAGTTTCGCAACTACTTCCGCATGGCCGAGCGTTCG
>CAYXZP010000066.1:0-5957 GCA_964469485.1 uncultured Myxococcales bacterium
GCGGTTGAGCGACAGGCGGCGATCGAAAAAAAGCTGTTCGCCGAGCGCGGCCTGAAGGTCTTCGGTCCCGGCCGCGAGGGAGCCAGGCTCGAAGCCTCCAAGGCATTTACCAAGTTGGTCCTGACCGAGGCTGGCGCGCCTACCGCTGCTTACGGCCAGACCGAGGATCCGGCGGAGGCCAAGGACATGGTCGCCCGCTTCGGCTGCCCCGTGGTCGTAAAGGCCGACGGGTTGGCGGCCGGCAAGGGCGTGGTCATTTGCACGGACGAGGCCGAAGCCCACCGGGCCATAGAAGAGATGCTGGTAGGCGGCCGCTTCGGCGTGGCGGGCCGCCGCGTGGTCGTCGAGGAACTCCTCGAAGGCGAAGAGGCATCCTTCATGGCCGTTACCGACGGCCGCGCGGTCCTGCCCTTGGCCTCCTCGCAGGATCACAAAGCGGTATTCGACGACGACCGTGGGCCCAACACCGGAGGCATGGGGGCTTACTCGCCCGCTCCGGTCATGACGGCCGAGATGTCCGCATGGGTCACCGGCCAGATCATCGAACCCACCGTAGCGGCGCTGCGCGAGCGCGGGATAGAGTTTCGCGGAGTCCTCTATGCCGGACTCATGATCACCGACGAGGGCCCGAAGGTTCTGGAGTACAACGTTCGCTTCGGAGATCCCGAGTGCCAGCCGATAATGGCCCGGCTCAGGACCAATCTCCTCGACATCATGCAGGCCACGGTCGCGGGCGAACTCGAAGGCATGCGGGCTGAGTGGGACGACCGCGATGCCGTCTGCGTCGTAATGTCGTCGGAGGGGTATCCGGGCGACTACGAGAAAGGGCGAGTCATAGACGGGATCGAACGCGCGGCCGCGATGACGGACGTGACCGTGTTCCACGCGGGCACGGCGCGCGACGAGTGTGGCCGCTGGATCACGGCCGGCGGCCGCGTGCTCGGTGTCAGCGCACTCGGCCACGGTGTCGCGGAGGCGGTCTCGACAGCTTACGCCGCTGTCGAACAGATCGCCTGGGAGGGCGCGCACTACCGGCGCGACATAGCTCACAGGGCCGTCGCGCACGCGGCGGGGAACTCGGGCAACTAAGGACGTAAGGAGAGGACATGGCTACTGCGAAGAAAAAGAAGAGGGGTCCGGCCAAGGCGAGGACTCCGTTGGTGGCTGTTCTGATGGGCAGTTCGAGCGACCTCGAGGTCATGGACCGGGCGGCCAAATGTCTCGAGTCGCTCGATATCGCCCACGAGGTCGTCGTCAGCTCGGCACACCGCTCGCCGGACCGTACTGCGCGCTATGCCAAGGCCGCCAAGCGCAGAGGCATCAAGGTGCTGGTAGTCGGAGCCGGGCGGGCCGCCCATCTGGCCGGTGTGGTCGCCGCCAACACGACGCTCCCCGTGCTCGGTGTTCCGCTCGAATCCGGAGCCCTGGCCGGCAAGGACGCTTTGTTCTCCACCGTGCAGATGCCGGCCGGCGTGCCGGTGGGGACTTTGGCCATCGGCGCGGCCGGTGCCGAGAACGCCGCCCTGTTGGCCGCTTCTATCCTGGCGCTCGGGAATGTGCGGCTGGCGGCCAAGCTCGAGCGCCGGCGCCGCGAGATGGCGGCCAAAGTGCCCGGCACGGTACGCCGCTACGGGTGAGCACCGCGGCCCTCGAAGAGGCTGCCGCCGTGCTCGAGGCCGGCGGGTTGGTCGTGTATCCGACCGAGACCCTGTACGGGCTCGGCACGCGCGCCGACGACCCCGAGGCGCTCGAAAGGTTGTGTGTGCTCAAAGGAAGAGAGGCAGGCAAGGGGCTCTCTATCCTGGTTGCCGCCTTGTCGGCGGCGCGCCCCTTCATCGAAGGCCGCATGCCCGGCCCGGCCGTCAGCCTGGCCGCGGAGTTCTGGCCGGGCCCCTTGACGGTCGTGGTTCCCGGGGCCGCCGCCGTCGATGCGCGGTTGAAAGGTCCGAACGGAGGCGTGGCGCTGCGTTGTAGCTCGGACCCTCTGGCGGCCGGACTCCTGTCCGTGTTCGGCCGACCGATAACGGCGACTTCGGCCAACCTCGCCGGCGAGGCACCGGCACGCAACATCACCGAAGCCCGCGCTTGTTTCGGTTCCGAGGTCGGGGCCTACATCGACGGTGGCAACCGCGACCCCGCTTCGCCTTCGACGGTAGTTGAGTTTTTGGAAGGCCGGGCATATCTGCGCCGAAGCGGCCAGGTCAGCCGCGAAGATATCCGACGCGTCGTCGATATCGACGACGCGCGACAATAGCTTGGCCAGGTTTCGCCCATTCCGAGCGCTTCGCTACGACACCGCACGGGCGGGTGATATCGCCTCGCTGGTCGCGCCCCCCTATGACGTCATCAGCCCCGAGGCGCGCGACGAACTCCACCGGTCGAGTCCCTACAACGTCACCCGCTTGATCCTCAACCGTGACGGGCACGGCGAGGCGGGCCGGCTGTTTGCGCAGTGGACGAACCAGGGCGTGTGCGTGCGCGAGCCGCAAGAGGGATTTTACCTGTACGCTCAGAACTTCAGCTGCGCCGGTACCGAACGACGCCGCGCCGGCGTCATCGGTGCGCTGCACCTCGAGCCCTTCTCGCGGGGCGTGGTTCTCCCGCACGAACGGACCTTCGGACACCACAAGAAGGACCGGCTCGAGCTGACCTCGGAGACAAGGGCGAACCTGAGCCCGGTATTCGGTCTTTATTCCAATCCTGATTTTTCACCCGAACCCGAGGGGGGGTGGGACGTACCGGCCGGTATCGATGTGACCCACGACGGCGTCAGGCACCGCCTATGGCCGTTTTTCTCCGAACGGTCCTGTCGTGCGGTAACCGAGGCCGTGGCCGGCCGCGAGGTCTTCATCGCCGACGGCCACCACCGCTACGAAACGGCGCTCAACTACTATGCCGCCGTCCACGGCGGAGCCGAACCGAGTGCGGCAGACAACGCCCCCGGCGACGAGGCCTGCCCGGAAGCTCACGTCATGGCCTTCCTGGCCGCGTTCGAGGACCCGGGCATGGTCATCTTGGCGACCCACCGTGAACTGTCAGCCTCGGGCGGCGCCGACCACGGCGACTTCGAGCGTCGTGCGCGTGAGGGGTTCGACGTTCGAACTTTTAAGCGAGACGCAGGCGGACGGGAGTCCCTGCTTTCGGCGATGGCGGCCTGCCCGTCCGGGTCGAACTCGGTCGGCGTGGCGCTGGCCGGTCTCGACCACTACCTCTTGTTGACCCGCGGGCAGGCCCGCAGCGGCACCACCGCGGGTTTGGACGTCAGCGTGCTTCACGACGAGATCATAGGTGGTGTCCTCGGCGCCGCCGGCGCATCGGAGGTCGAACTGGAATACAATGCCGATGCCGGCGAGAGCCTGGACAAGTTCGAGGTCGGCCGGCTCGAAGGGGTCTTTTTGCTCAGAGCGACGAGCGCCGAACAGCTCTCGGATGTGTGCCGGGCCCGCGAGCTTATGCCGCACAAGTCCACCTATTTTTACCCCAAGCTCCTCAGCGGATTGCTCTTCCACAGCCTTGAGAGCGGCCAGTAAGGACGGAGTGCCGGCGTGAAACAGTACCTTGACCTTCTTGCCGACGTGTTGGCCAACGGCGCCGAAAAGAGCGATCGGACCGGGACCGGGACCGTCAGCGTCTTCGGCCGCCAGATGAGGTTCGACCTCGGCGACGGGTTCCCGCTACTGACCACCAAGAAGCTTCACTTGAGCTCGATCATCCACGAACTTCTCTGGTTCATTCGCGGCGACACCAATACCGCCTACCTCAACGAGAAGGGGGTGAGCATCTGGGACGAATGGGCCGATGATAACGGGGAGCTCGGACCCATATACGGACGCCAGTGGCGCTCATGGCCCACCGCAGTCGGCGGCTCGATAGACCAGCTGGCCGGAGTTATCGAGGAGATACGCAACAATCCGGATTCGAGGCGTCTGATCGTCAGTGCGTGGAATGTCGCCGACCTGTCCCGCATGGCGCTACCGCCATGCCATCTTCTCTTCCAGTTCTACACGGCGGGCGGCCGTCTTTCCTGCCAGCTCTATCAGAGGAGCGCGGACATGTTCCTGGGCGTGCCCTTCAACATCGCCTCTTACTCGCTTCTGACGATGATGATCGCGCAGGTAACGGGCCTCGGGCTCGGCGAGTTCATCCACACGCTGGGTGACACGCATCTTTATCTGAACCACATCGAGCAGGCCCGCACGCAACTCGAGCGTACTCCGTTGCCGTTGCCGCGCGTGGAACTGAACCCGGACGTGAACGACATATCGGATTTTGTCCACGACGACTTCGGGCTTCTCGACTACGAGGCGCACCCGCACATAAAAGCCGCGGTAGCGGTCTGATGCGGCTTTCGATAATCGCGGCGGTCGCCGAGAACGGCGTCATCGGCCACGGTGGCCGCTTGCCCTGGCATTTGCCGGCCGACCTGGCCCGCTTCAAGGCACTGACGACCGGACACGCGATCATAATGGGGCGCCGGACCTTCGAGTCGATCGGTCGGGCCTTGCCCGGGCGTCGTTCGGTGGTGCTCACGGGCGACCCCGGTTACAGACCGGCCGGCGTTACCGTCGCCCACTCGCTCGCCGAGGCCATGGACGGGTGTGCCGGAGAAAGCGAGGCCTTCGTCATCGGTGGCGCATCGGTCTATGGCGAGGCCTTGCCGTTGGCCGAGCGTGTTTACATCACCGAGGTCGGCGCCGAGGTCGAAGGGGACACTTTTTTTCCTGACACGGGGCTGGCCGGTTGGCGGCTAGTAGAAGAGAGCGAGCATGCGGCCGACGCGACCAATGCCTACCGCATGCGTTTTCTTGTCTACGAGCGCGGCTAGAGTCGTCGCCGTGCCTTCTTGGCGTCGCGCACGAAGCCGCGGTTGGGCAGGCGCAGGTAGCGAGGCAGGTGAGTGAACGCTTCGACCGCCGAGTCGTAAGCGGCACGCGCGGCTCGAGCGTCTCCGCCGGCCTCCGTGGCGCGACCCAGAAGCAACCATCCTTCCACACTCGATGTGTTGAGCCGGGTCGCACTCGTGGCCTCGAGCGCAGCCTCGGCGGTGTGGCCGGCCTCTAGCTCGGAGCTGGCCAGTGCCAGGTGCGGGTCTCCGTAGCCGAAGCGCGGATTGATCTCGAGCGCGCGCTTGATGCAGGCGTGGCCTTCCGGGCGGCGGCCGGCCTCGACGAGGCACAGTCCGTAGTAGTAGTTGGTTTCGGCCGAATCCTGCATTCGGGCCATTGCTAGCTCGAGATGGGGGAGAGCTTCGGCGGCCCGCCGCTGGCCGACCAGAAGGCGCCCGAGGTCGTTGTGCGCCTCGGCGTCGTGCTCGTTGATCGCCAGGCGCTGCTGCAGCTCGGTGATCGTGCGGCGCCTGGACAGGAACTTTGCCGGGTTGAAATAGCGCCCGCGGTAGCGCGCCTCGCCGAAGTAGATAAAGAGGCCGACTATTATGAGGGCGAGCAGCGGGCTACGAAATAGTGATGAGACGAGATAGAAAAGGAAAAAGGTACGCAACGAAGGCCTTGCGTACGCGTTCTAGTCGATGTCTTCGCCGAAGTGGGCGCGTGCGATCCGTTCTTTGAGGTACTCGAGCGTGCCGAGATCCTCAATGATGTCGCCGCCGGTGTCGTAGAAGAAGATCTCGCCCTCTTTGTTGCGTCCCACCGCGACGAGCCACTCGAGTTCATCGCGATCTTCGAGCAGATAGTTGATCGCCTGCGACACACCCTTGCCCGGCAGTATGGTGATCTTGGTGCGGGCACCGAGCTTGGTCTTTTCTGCCGAGGCTTTCTTCTTCATGTTGAGAAAACGATAGGGACAGGTCTGGATCAAGTCAACTCCAAGGTGCACACGCTTTCTATATGGAAGCTGTGCGGGAACAGATCTACCGGCACGACCTTGGCGAGCCGGTATCCGGAAGCCGCCAGCAACTTGACGTCGCGGGCCAGAGTGGCCGGGTCGCAGGAGACGTA
>CAYXZP010000066.1:5967-11654 GCA_964469485.1 uncultured Myxococcales bacterium
CCCGAACCCGCTCCTGGGGGGGTCGGCCACGATGAGATCGGCCGCGCCGATCTCTGCCCGGTGTCCGTCGGAGACGAGATCCTCGACACGTGAGTTGAGGAACTTGATGCCCGCAATGTCCTGCTCGCGGGCGCTCTGGCGCGCAAACTCCACCGCGCGCCGGTCGGACTCGACGGCGGTGACCCGGGCCCCGCGCCGCGCAAGCGGAAGCGCGAAATTCCCGGCGCCCGCGAACAGATCGAGCACGGCCGGTCCTTGTTCGGGCCGGACGGCCTCGATCACCTTGGCCACCAGAATGCGATTGGCGCCGGTGTTCACCTGCGAGAAGCTGCCGGCGTCGATCTCGGTGGCCGTACTGGCCTCGTCCACCACCAACCTTCTCGTGGTCCGTCCCCAGCGGCGGCTCCAGCCCTTTCCCCACATGACCACACCGGCTGCCGGACAATCGGTCGAAGCAAGAAATTCCTTGACCCGTGCCGAGTCGGCGGCCCGCAAACGTCCCTTGCTGTTCAGCGCCAGGATCAAGCCGCGGGCCTGGCCGCGAGCGAGGATCTCCACACGGGTGATGGCCGTGGCCAGGCCGGCGACGAACCGTTCGACGGCGGGCAATGCCCGGCTGATGGCGGGCTCGGCGATAAGGCAGCTCTCTACCCGCACCAGCGAGTGCGAGCGGGCTCGATAGAACCCGAGCTCGCCCTCGTGAAAGCGCAGTTTGATACGGTTGCGGTATTCGTAGGTTTCGGGCGAGCCTATGGCCTCTTCAACAGGAGGCTCGGCCATGCCGGCGATCCTCTCGAGGCTGTCGACCACGGCCTGCTGCTTCCAAAGGAGCTGGTCCGGGTAGGACAGGTGCTGCCAGGGGCAGCCGCCGCAGCTGGCCACGATGGGACACGGGGGGTCCGTTCTCGAAGAACCGCGCTCGAGGACCTCGAGCAGGCGGGCTTCGTCGTAGCGGGCGTGTTCGGCTGTAAGTTCCACACGCGCGAGATCTCCGGGCGCGGCACTCTCGACAAGCATCACGCGGCCGTCGCGGCGGGCAACGGCCGAACGCCCATAGCTGAGAGCGTCGATACGCACGTCGAAGCTTTGCCCGGCCACCGTGGTCATGGGCCGAGCAAACGGGAAGGGCGGTTCCAAGTCGAGCGCCCGGTCGAGCGGCCCGTTGTGATTGACGGCCACATCCCTAAGGCTGGCGGCGTGGCCACGCTCCGCGTTCTGGGCTCCGGCGACGCCTTCAATTCGGCGGGGGCCCAACACAGCGCCTACCTTCTCAATCACGAAAGCGGTTGCCTCCTGCTCGAGTGCGGGCCGGGCATTCTGGCCGCCATGAAGAGGGACGGCATCGACACGGCGGCACCGGACGTAGTGTTGATCTCGCACCTGCACGGCGACCATTTCGGCGGCCTGCCCTTCCTGTTTCTCGAGTACACCTACATGGCGCGGCGTGACCGGCCGCTCGTCGTTGCCGGACCGCCGACGACGGCCCGGCGGGTGGTCGAGCTGGGCGCCGCTCTTTACGGCAAGGACATGGTCGCGGCGGCACCCTGTACGGTGGACTTCGTAGAGCTGGTCGATGGTGCCCGCGTGAGCTTGGCCGGTGTCGAGGTCGAGGCTTTCGAGGTGCCTCACGAGGCCGAGCCTTTCTCGCTCGGCTACCGCCTCGGCACGGGCAGCGGTTCGATGCTGTTCTCGGGCGATTCGGCGTGGACCGACCGTTTCGTCGATATGAGCGCGGGCACCGACCTGTTCCTGTGCGAGTGCTGCACGATGGAACCGGCCGCGGCCGACCACACCAACTACCGCGAGCTCAGGGCCAACAGCGGCCGTCTCGGGTGCCGGCGCCTCATGCTCACCCACCTCGGCCAGGACGTGCGCGCCGCCGGCGGCCTCGAGTTCGAACGGGCCCACGACGGCATGAGCATAGAGCTGGCCGCTTAGTCCAGGCAGTCGAGCAGGTCGAGCGTGATCCTGTGGGTTGCGCCCCAGATCACATGGCCACCGGCGGTTATGGAGTGCAGTTCGTGCTGTTCGCCTTGCCACTCGGTCATTTTCATCCGCCGGTTGGCGGGGTCTCGCAGGTCATCGATAGTGACGGTGAACAGGGCGCTGACCTCGTGCGGGTTGGGCTTGAACACGGTGCCGGTGGGGAGCGAGGCCACGTACGGGGTTATTACGAAGCTGTCAGCGTAGGTCGGCACGTCATCGAGCCGTCCGAGTATCTCTATCCCGTTGGTGTCCAAGCCGATCTCCTCGCGGGTCTCGCGCAGCGCGGTCTCGAGAAGATCACGGTCGTCGGCCGACAGCTTGCCGCCCGGGAACGACACCTGGCCCTTGTGATTGGGCACATCGTCGCTGCGCAGCGTGTAGACGAGTTCGTGGTCGCCCGAAGGGCTCGTGATCATCGGTACCAGCACCGCACAGGCGGTGGCCTCGGGATCCTTGATCTCGACCGCACGCCTCGCGGACAGCTTTGCGGACAGCTTCTCGTAGAACTCCATCTCAGGTCCGGGCTGAATCCTGAGGTCGATGGCGCGCAGTGGCAAGGGCCTTGGATTGGAGCCGCGTCAGCGGTTATCTTCCGGCCATGCCAGGTTCCGGGGCCGGGATGGGTGACGTCGTCGTCCACTACAACGAGATCGCGCTCAAGCTCGGCCACCGCTCGATGTTCGTGTCCCGTCTCGTGGACAACATCGGCCGTGCCCTCGACGACCTGGCCGGGGCCGGCGCTTCGGATCCGATAAAAGCCCGCGCCGTCGAGGGCCGCGTGGTGGTCCGCTGCCCGGCCGGACAGACGGCCGAGGTCTGCCGCCGCCTGGGACAGCTGCCCGGGATCGCCAACCTGTTGCCCGCCACGCGCGCGCCCGCGACGATGGAGGCTCTCGAGGCGGCGGTCGCCGAGCTGCTCGGCCACTGGCGTCCGCGCGGCAGCTTCAAGGTCGAGGCACGGAGGGCCGACAAGCGCTTCCCTCTCACATCTCCAGAGATCGCCCGGCGTCTCGGCGCGCAGGTGGTACGGGCCACCGGTGCGCCGGTCGACCTCGGTGATCCCGACAGCGTGCTCTACGTGGAGGTCTTGAACGACGTCATCCACGTGGCCACCGAGAAGGTGGCGGGCGTGGGAGGCCTTCCGCTTCCCACCGGCGGTCGCGTCCTGTTGCTGCTCTCGGGGGGGATAGACTCGCCCGTGGCCGGATTGCGCATGATGAGGCGCGGTTGCCGGGTCGATGCGCTTCACTTCCATAGTGTTCCCTATCTCGACGGCGCCAGCCGCGAGAAAGCCCGCCATCTGGCGGCGGTCATCGCCCGGGGGCAAGTGCGCACGCGTCTGTCGGAGGTCGCCTTCGGGGATATTCAGAGCGAGATCGTGCGTACGGTGCCGAGGCCGCTGCGCGTGGTTCTGTACCGGCGCATGATGATGCGCATAGGCGGTCGCATCGCCCGCGAGGCGGGCCTGGTCGCGCTCGTTACCGGCGAGAGCCTCGGTCAGGTCGCCTCCCAGACCATGGCCAATCTGTCCGTGATCGAGGAGGCGGCCAGGGTTCCGGTGCTGCGCCCGCTGGTCGGGATGGACAAGCTCGAGATCACGGATTACGCGCGCGCGGCCGGCACCTACGAGACCTCGATAATACCCGACCAGGACTGCTGCACCCTGTTCGTCCCCAAGCATCCGGCCACCGCAGCCACCCTCGAAGAGGTCAGAGAGGCCGAATCCAGCCTCGATACCGAGCGTATGGTCTCGGATGCGGCGGCGGCAGCCGGCCGGTCGGTCATCGAGGCCGACTGGAGCCGCGAGAGCTAGCGCTCAGCCGCCGAGCCGTTCGGAGAGAAATCCTAGCACCGCGTCGGCGAACTCCTCGGGACGGTCGCCCATCACCGAGTGACCGGCCCCGGCTATCTCGACGCTGGTGCAGTCGGGGATGGTCGACACCAGGCGCGCTATGGCCTCGTCGCTTACCACGTTCGACTCGCCGCCCTTGACGGCCAGCGTCGGGCACGCGATCCGGCCTATATCCTCCCACAGCGAGGCGATCTCACCGATGCCGGCGGGGTTGCGAAGCGCGGGATCGTACTTCCAGGTCCAACGGCCGTCATCGAGGCGTTTGAGGTTGTGAGACAGGCGCGAGCGAATGTTGTCGAGGCTACGGCGGGGATTGAAGGCGTGGGCGCGTTCGACGAACTCGTCGAAGCTCGGCAGCACGTCGTTGGCCTGGATGAAGTCGCGGATCTCGCCCACCCCCTCGACCCTGACCTCCGGGCTGATGTCGACAAGCACCAGCGCCGCGGCCGGGCAGGGCTGGCGTGAGGCCCAGGTCATCGCGTTGAGCCCGCCCATCGACATCGCGACGACGACCGGCTGCTCCAAGCCGAGGGTCCGTATCACGGCCTCGGCATCGTCGGCCTGTGCTTCGCGCGAATAATTGCCGTCCCCGGCCCAGTCGCTGTCCCCGTGCCCGCGCTGGTCGAGACAGAGAACGCGATAGCCATTTGCGGCCGCGGCCCCGGCGAACTCATCCCAGCTGTGCGCCGTCTGGGTCACACCGTGCAGACAGAGCATGGGCCGGCCGCCGCCGGGCCCGCGTTCGGTCAGGTGGAAACGAAGGCCGCCGGCGTCGATGTGAAGGTCGCGGTAGTCGCTGTTCGGACCCGTCATGACTAACGGCCGCCACCGGCCGCTACTATGTATATCTCGCTGACGACCTTGCGGCCCATCCAGGCGTTGAGGCGTTCGACGATCTCGGCGCGCATCAGGGTGAGTTCCTGCATCCACGACGCGTTGCGCGCGGCCACCACGAGGCGGCTGCCGTCGAGTCTCAGCGGCTCGGTATTACGGCGGATGGTGTCGCCCACGACCTCGTCCCAGGCCTGCCAGACCCGGTAATCGTCGAGGTCACGCTCGATACCGAGCCGGTCGAGGCTGGCCGGGATGATCTCGCCGATCGGCTGCGGGTCCTTGTTTGTGGGTCGCCTCACCGAACCCGATTAGCCGCCACGGGGCGGCGTTACCAGCGCCGCTCCCCGAGATCGACTTTTGGTTTATTTTCGCCTAACATCGAGTCCTGGTATCTAGTAAAGGCTGGGACTTGAAAAAGGCCCTGAATCCACAATATATTGTGGTATACATGGTGACTCGGCACAATATACAGCACCCCCTTATGGAGAAAGCCCTTATTCGACGCGACCTTAGGGCAACGCGTGCGGTAGGCGCTAGAGGAGGGGCCTCGTAGCCTCGGTGGGGGAGGAGGGACAGTGATGGATGAGCGGGCTGGGGGCACCGAAGCCACCACAATACAGGTATTGGCCGCCGATGCGGCGGCAACGGGGCTGGTCTTCGAGCGCCGGCTATCGCGGCCTAGCATAGACCCGTTCTCCACGGTCGAGTGGGAACGCCGGGACGCGGTCATACAGGGCGAGGGTGGCCAGCCCGTCTTCGAGCAAAAGGACGTGGAGTTCCCGGCCCAGTGGTCGCTGCTGGCCACTAATGTGGTGGCCTCCAAGTATTTCCGCGGACAGCTCGGCACCGAGTCCCGTGAGACGAGCGTTCGCCAGCTCATCGGGCGCGTGGTCACGACCATTGCCGGTTGGGGGCGGGCCCAGGGCTACTTCGCCAGCGAAGAGGCCGGAGAGATCTTCGAGGCCGAACTCGCGCACATCCTCCTCGAACAGGAGGCCTGCTTCAACAGCCCCGG
>CAYXZP010000066.1:11664-12955 GCA_964469485.1 uncultured Myxococcales bacterium
ATGGGAACTGAAGCATTTGCTCGTGTACCAGAGGGCGGCGTTCAACAGCCCCGTGTGGTTCAACGTCGGCGTGGAAGAGCACCCCCAGTGCTCGGCCTGCTTCATCCTGTCGGTGGCCGACACCATGGACTCGATCCTGGACTGGTACCGAAAGGAAGGCGTAATCTTCAAGGGCGGCTCCGGTGCGGGCGTGAACCTGTCCAATCTGCGTTCGGCCAAGGAAACGCTGGCCGGCGGCGGCACCGCCTCGGGGCCGGTCTCCTTCATGAGGGCGGCCGACGCCTCGGCCGGCGTCATCAAGTCGGGCGGTAAGACGCGGCGCGCGGCCAAGATGGTCGTCCTCAATGCGGACCACCCGGACATAGAGGAGTTCATCACCTGCAAGGCCGACGAGGAGAGGAAGGCCTGGACGCTGATCGACGCCGGATACGACCGCTCGCTCGACGGGGACGCCTACTCGTCCGTGTTCTTCCAGAACGCCAACAACTCGGTTCGCGTGACCGACGCCTTCATGAAGGCGTTCGAGGACGACGGCGAGTGGACCACGCACAACGTCAAGGACGGACGTCCGGCCGGGACACACCGGGCGCGCGACCTGATGCGCCGCATAGCGGAGGCGACCCACTTGTGCGGTGACCCGGGTCTGCAGTTCGATACCACGATCAACGATTGGCACACCTGCCCGAACACCGGCCGGATAAACGCGTCGAACCCGTGCAGCGAGTACATGCATCTCGACGACTCGGCCTGCAATCTGGCCTCGCTCAACCTCATGAGGTTCTTCGACGTCGGCAGCGGCAAGTTCGATGTCGAGTCATTCCGCCATGCGGTCGACATCATGATCACCGCCCAGGACATCGTCGTTGATAACTCGAGTTACCCGACGGAGGGGATCACACGCAACGCCAAGGATTACCGTGAGCTCGGGTTGGGGTATGCCAACCTCGGTGCGCTGCTGATGTCGATGGGGGTTCCCTACGACTCGGAGGCGGGACGTTCTTACGCGGCCGCGGTTACCTCCCTGATGTGCGGGGAGGCCTACCTGCAGTCGGCGCGCGTGGCCGGGCAGATGGGCCCGTACAAGGGTTTCGCGGCCAACGCCGAGCCGCAGTTGGGGGTCATCGACAAGCACCGCGACAAGTCGCGCGAGATCGACCCGACCTATGTGCCGCTCGACCTTCTGTCGGCGAGCCGCGAGGTGTGGGACGAGGCCTCGGAGCTCGGGCGTGAGGTCGGCGTGCGCAACTCGCAGGTTACGGTGTTGGCGCCCACCGGCACGATCGCGTTCATG
>CAYXZP010000067.1:0-12774 GCA_964469485.1 uncultured Myxococcales bacterium
GAGAAGTCCCTTCGCGCACGCGCGCATTGTCTCGGTGGACACGAGCCGCGCCGAGGCACACCCCGGGGTCTTCGCCGTAGCCACGGGCCAGGACGCCCTGCGTTGGACCACGCCCGCGCCGACGGTTCCCGAAGGCTGGGGGACCTACTGTCTTGCAACGGACAAGGTCCGCTTCGTCGGCGAGCCGGTTGCCGCCGTGGCCGCCGTCGATCGCTACACGGCCGAAGACGCGCTCGAACTGATCGACATCGACTACGAAGCGCTCGACCCGGTCGCCGATCCCTTCGCGGCCCAGACAGCTGGCGGCTCTCTGATCTTCGAGGACAAGGGCACCAACGTCATGCTCGCTCGTGTGTTCCGTTGGGGCGATGTCGAGGGGGCACTGGCCGCGGCCGAGCACGTCGTGACCGAAGGTTTTCGCTGGCATCGCATGGGGGCCAACCCGATAGAGACCTTCGGCGTGGTGGCCAGTTGGGATCCGGTCGAGGGATCGATCAGCTGCCACGGTAGCTTCCAGTCGCAGTCACAGATGGCGCTCATACGCGCGGCCGTCTTCGGCATCGCCCCCAACAAGGTCCGCATGTTCGCCTCGCCGCGCGGTGGGAGCTTCGGCGGCAAGGGCGGCTTTCGTGGCGTCGACATCGCCGTGGTCCTGTCGCGCAAGTCCGGCGGGCGGCCGGTCAAGTGGATAGAGGACCGCATGGAATATCTGGCCGCCGGGGCCAGCCAGGCCTGGGACCGTCACTACGAGGCATCCCTGGCGCTCGACGGCGAGGGCCGCATGACGGCGCTTCGCGTGAAACTGGTCGACGACATGGGCGCAACGGCCGAAGCCTTCGGTGCGATCTGCGCCGCCAAGCCGGTGGTCTCGTTCACCGGTTGTTACGACATCCCGGCGGCCGATTACGACCTCACGCTGGTCGCCACCAACAAGCTGCCGAGCGCGCCCTACCGCGGCATGGGGCCTCCGCCCCACAACTACGTGCTCGAACAGCTCATAGACATCGCCGCCGGGCGCTTGTCTATGGACCCGGCCGAACTCAGACGGATCAACTACATCCGCCCCGAACAGTTCCCGCATACCATCGTTAGCGGCAACGAGTACGACAGCGGCGACTACGGCGCCGCCCTGGACGCGGTCATCGAGCTTTCCGACTATCCGATGTTGCGCGAGCGCCAGGCAGCGGCGCGCCAGGAAGGCCGTCTTGTCGGTATCGGCGTGGTGAGCACCATCGAGCCGGGCGTTTTCGATTGGAACGCCTACGCCATCGTCGGCGTTCAGGGGGTGGGTATCCCCGAGGGCGCCACCGTGTCCATTGACATGTTCGGCGGCATCACGGTGCGCGTCGGATTCAATCTGGAAGGGCAGGGGCAGTTCACCGTCATAAGCCAGGTGATTGCCGATTACTTCGGCGTTCCCATGGCGGTCATACGAGTGGTGCCGCAGGACAGCCTGTCGGCACCCCCGCATTTCGGTCCCGGAGGCTCGAGACTCGGCGTCGCCATAACCGGCGCCGTGCTCGGCGCTTCCGAGCGGCTGCGCGACAAGCTGTTCCGTGTCGCCGCAGTCCTTTTGCAGTGCGAGCCCGGGGTCTTGGAGCTTGCCGGGGGCAAGGTGCGTATAAAGGGCGTCGAGGGTGCCGAGATGGGCATCGGTGACGTCGCGGCTACCATGCTGGCCCGCTCCGACCTGTTGCCGCCCGACATGGACCCCGCCCCCGAGGCCACCTACGCGTGGACCGCGCCGGGCCGCACGCCGGCCGACGAGGAAGGGCGCGCCAAGAGCTATCTTACGGCGGCGAACGCCTGCCACATCGTCGCTGTCGAGATAGACCCCGAGACCGGCATGGTCTCGATAGACAGATACTTCATTGCCGACGACTGTGGTACGCGGCTCAACCCGGCGAACGTCGAAGGGATGATAAACGGCGGGGTGGCCCAAGGCGTGGGCGCGGTCCTTCTCGAGGAATACGTCTACGATGATTCGGCGCAGCTTCTTACCTCGACCTTCATGGACTACCTGCTCCCGAGCGTTTACGAAGTGCCGGAGACGAAGAAGACGACCCTGGTCACGCCGTCCCCGTTCACGCCCCTTGGCGCCAAAGGAGCGGGGGAGAGCGCCATGCACACGACACCGGCCGCGCTCATGTGCGCGATAAACGACGCGCTGGCGCCGATTGGCGCCCGCATCACAGAGGTGCCGGCTAGCCCGAACAGACTATGGTCGATCATCTCCGAGGCTCGCGACAGGACCGCATAGTGATAGGCTTGCCGGACCGGACCGAAGGCCCGGCCCTAGGAGGACGACATGTCAGCTAACGATCATTTCGTGGCCCTTTCCGAGTGCCACTTCATGAACCCCCAGTCGATGGAGGAGATGAGCTATTACCCGGGTTACGAGCGTTGGTGGAAGAGCATCGACGGCGTGATGCGCGCCTGGGGCGGCGGCCGTGACCTGGCCGGTGGCGATGCGATGCCAGAACCGCGCGCCCACGCGCTCATCGAGTGGATGGACAATGCCGGCGTGGACGTCTGTTTCTGCTTGCGCGAGTCGATGATGGACGTGGCCGATTTCACGACCTGCATGTCGACCAACGCCTTCATGATCAAGGAGATAGAGCCCTATCCCGAGCGCATGTATCTCGAGTGCAACTGCGGTCCGATACTGCGGCGCGGTGTCGACAAGGCCATCTGGGAGCTCGAGTTCCTGGTCGAGAACCACAACGCCAAACTCTGCAAGGTCTACGCGCCCGAGGACGGGCCTCTGAACGACCGGCGGCTATGGCCCTTCTACGAGAAGGCCGGCGAGCTGGACATCACGCTCACGGTCCACACCGGTATGAGCTATGTCTGCCCCCAGCCGAGCAAGTTCACGCACCCGGACCTGCTCGACGACATCTGTCTGGACTTTCCCGATCTCAAGATCATCGCCTACCACATGGCCTGGCCGCACACCGAAGAGGTCATCGGACTGGCCGGCAAGCACCGTAATCTCTACCTGTCGCTTTCGGGCATCATCGGATGGTTGGCCCGTTCGCCCTACCGCGCTTACCATACGATCGGCACCGCCCTTCAATGGGTCAGCGACGACAAGATCGTGATGGGGCTCGACCTTGCCTTCGACGACATGCCGCTCGTGGTCGACTTCGTGCGCAACATGGAGATGCCCGAAGAGCTGCAGGACAAATGGGGCTACGATCCCATAACCGAGGAGACCAAGGCCAAGATCCTCGGGCTCAACCTGGCCGGGCTCGCCAAGATAGACACGGCCAAGCGCATCAAGAAGGCCGCTTGAGCACCGGCGCCTGTATAGTAGGCATAGGCGAGAGCGAGTTCTGCCGGGGCGAGGGCTCCGGCCTGAGCTTTCTCGGCATACAGCTGCAGGCGGCCACCCGCGCGATCTCGGACGCCGGACTGTCCAACCAGGACATCGACGGCATCATGCCCTTTCCCAACTTGGGCACGGCCGAAAGCTTTGCCTCCAACCTCGGTTGTCGCGACCTGCGCTTTGCGGCCACGCTCAACATAGGCGGGGCGGCGCCGGCGGCCTCGCTCGGGACCGCGGCGATGGTCGTTAGCTCGCGGGCGGCCGACCATGTTCTGATCCCGGCCGGCTGGAACGCCTACTCGGGGTTTCGGGCCGCCAAGCAGGTTGCCGAGCAGACCTTCGCCATTCCGGGCGGCGGCATAGCGCGTGACTACTACATTCCCCACGGGCTGACGGCCCCCCCGCAGTGGTACGCGCTCATCGCCCGGCGCCACATGCACGAGTTCGGCACCAGGTCCGAACACCTGGGCGCCATCGCGGTGGCGATGCGCAAGCACGCCCAGCTCAACGACAACGCGGTCATGAAGGGCAAGGAGATGACGCTCGACGATTATATGGCCGCGCCGATGATCACCGATCCCTACCGGCTCTTCGATTGCTGTCTGGAGACCGACGCGGCCGCCGCGGTGGTCGTGACCAGCGAGGAACGGGCCCGCGATCTCCCGGGCAAGCCCGTCAAGATACTGTCGTCGGCCGCGGGCCAGCCCTATCCGGCGGACGAGATAACCGGCCGCGTCGACATGTTCCGGACCGGGCTTACCCTGGCGGCCCCGCGCGCGTTCGCAAAGGCCGGGCTCGAGCCCTCGGATATGGATTTCGCCCAGATCTACGATTGCTTCACCTTCGAGGTCCTACAGCAGATAGAGGAGGCCGGTTTCTGCGGCCGCGGAGAAGGCGGGCCCTTCGTCGAAGGCGGCCGTATCGAACTGGGAGGGGAACTGCCGGTAAACACCCACGGCGGTCTTCTGTCCGAAGCCCACGTGCTCGGCATGAGCCACATAACGGAGGCCGTCCGTCAGCTTCGCGGCACGGCCGGACCGCGCCAGATAAAGGACGCGCGCGTGGGCGCCGTCACCGGTTGGGGCGACTTCGGGGATGGCAGCATGGCCATCCTGGGGAACTGACGCTCATGGGTGCGGACCTAATGGCCAGACCGCTCCCCTTGATGGCGGGGCTCACCGAAGAGTTCTACGGGTACTGCACGGCCGGGGAGCTGCGCTTCCAGCGCTGTTCGGACTGCCGGGTCTGGCGCCATGTGCCGCGCGAGCTTTGTGCCGCTTGCGGAAGTTTCGAATGGAGCTGGGAACTGTCCTCGGGGCGCGGCCGCGTGTTCACCTGGACCGTGGTGGTACGACCGCTGCACCCCGCCTTCGCCGGACAGGAGCCCTATGCCCCCGTCGTTGTTGAGATGGAAGAGGGGGTACGCTTGCTCGGCCGCGTCATGGACTGCCCGCCCGAGGAACTCGAAATAGACATGTCCGTCGAGGTCGCCTTCGACGACACCGGCGAAGGCGTGAGCCTGCCGGTGTTCCGGCGCACGGGTTGAAGGAGGACCGGGTGGTAGAGCTTCCAGAGACCTTCAAGTTCGAGCGACAGGGAAAGGTCGCCGTTTTCACGATCAACCGGCCCGAGGCCATGAACGCGTTCACGGCCGAGATGTTGCGCGCCATGGACGCGGCCTTTGCCGAGTTCAACGATGACGACGGCCTGCGGGTGGCCGTTCTTACCGGGGCCGGCACCAAGTGCTTCTCTGCGGGAATGGACCTCAAGGAGGCCATCCCACTACTGCAGTCCGGCGACGAGATGGGCTACGAGGATCACACCAAGCGTCCCTTCTCGGATGTCTTCAAGCCCATCATCGCGGCCGTCAACGGACACTGCATCGCCGGCGGCATGGAGTTCATGCAGGGCACCGATATCCGCATCGCCGCCGAACACGCCACCTTCGGCCTCGGCGAGGTGCGCTGGGGGATAATCCCGACCGGCGGTTCCCACGTCAGGCTCCCGCGCCAGATCCCCTGGGCCGTCGCCATGGAGATGCTGCTCACGGGCAAGCCTATCGACGCGGTGCGCGCCTACGACATCGGCCTGATAAACGCCGTGGTCCCGGCCGGCAAGTTGATGGAGGAGGCCATGAGCTGGGCCGAGACCATCTGCAAGAACGGACCGCTTGCCGTGCGAACGGCCAAAGAGATCGCCGTTCGTGCGCTCGGGCTCGAAGACAGTTTCGTCCTCGAGAAGTCCATGGGCGCCAAGGTGTTGTCATCCGAGGACGCCAAGGAAGGCCCGCGGGCCTTCGCCGAGAAACGTCAGCCCGACTTCAAAGGCCGTTAGGGCGTCGAGGCCGCGTGCAACTGGTCGATGACGGCGCCCATGCGGCGCTCGTCGTCGGCGCCGGCGAGGGGAAAGTCGGTGGGCAGGTTGAAGGTCGTTAGCAGGCCTCCCCACCGCTCGGCGATGAGATCGCCGATCTCCTCTACCAATCCGATCGTCCCGAACTCCGCGGCCATGTCGTCGGGAACGAGTTCGCCCATCTCTTTCCACTTGCCCTCCAGCGACATGGCGCGAAGTCGTTCTCCGATATCCTGCCACCCGTGGCATTCGAACACGGAGTGGTAAGCGCGCGTGGAACCGTAAAAGGCCACGCGTTGCTTTAGCAGCTCGCGCTCCCTGGCCAGCCCCTTCTCGTCGCGCGCGGTCACTACGATGGGCGCGCCGATGATGTCGATGTCCGTCAGCGAGCGTCCGGCCTTGGCCGCCCCCTTGGCGATCTCGGGAAGCATCACCTCGCGCATGTACTTGGCAGTGCAACAGGGGTGGGCGAAGACACCGTCGGCCAGTTCTCCGCCCAAACGCGACATGTACGGGTTTACCGCGGCGATCTGAACGGGGATCTCGGGATCGTCGAGCGGCTCGGGGGCGAACACCGGCGGCAGCATCGTGAACTTGTAATGCTCGCCTTCGTAATATCGGGGATCGTCCCGGTTCTGGAAGCTGTGGAAGATCGCGCGCAGGCACTCGAGGTACTCGCGCATACGCGGGCCGGGCCGGGAGGGCCAGGCCACCCCGTAACGGCGCTCGTTGTGTCCCTTCACCGGCGTGCCCAGGCCGAGCTCGAAACGCCCGGCCGAAAATCGTTGCAGGTCCCACGACATCTGGGCCACCACCATGGGGCTGCGCGGGAAGGCCACCGCGATACCGGTGCCGAGGCGGACCCGCCGGGTATGCTCGGCGGCCAGCACGAGCGGGAAGAAGGGGTCGTGCCCGGCTGTCTCGGACGCGATGATGAGATCGAAACCCAGGGCTTCGAGCCGGCTTGCGGCCCGCCCCAGGCCCGCCGCTCCCAGTTCGACCGGCTCGCGCGTGAAGCTATAGCCTTCGATGAGTGCGATACCGACACGCATGGCCGCACCTAAAGGATGGCTTTAGCTTCTTTGAGCCTCTCGATCTCTTGCCACTCGAGTCCCATTTCCATGAGCACGGTCTCGGTGTGCTCGCCGTGCTCGGGGGCGCGGGTGAGCTCGACCGGGCTCTCGTCGAACTGCACCGGGCTTGCGACCAGCCTGAAGCGTCCGGCCTCGCCGCCTTCGACCTCGGGGAAGTAACCGTTGGCGAGGGCTTGCTGGTCCTCGTGCAGCTCGGCGGCCGTCTGCAGCGGGGCCCAAGCGCCTTCCATGGTCTTGAAACGCTCCTTCCACTCCGTGAGCGTTCGTGAGGCAAAAACCTCGTCGAGGGTGGCTATGCACTCCGCGCGGTTCTGGAAGCGCGCCGCTCCGTCCTTGAAGCGCTCGTCCTCTATCATGTCCTCGCGTTCGATGTGCCGGCAGAAGTCCGGCCACAGGCGGTCGGCCTGCAACATGGTCAGCATCACCCAACGGCCGTCCTTGGTGCGGTAGTTGTTGACGATGGGGTTGGGCATGTCCGAGTGTCCGAAGCTCGGCATGTCGCCTTTTAGCAGACGGCTGGCGACGATGTCGGGGGCCAGGGTCCACATCGCGGTGCCGAGCAGGGAGACATCGACCACCGTGGTCTCGCCGCGCGTGGCGCGCTTGAAGAGCGCCGCGGCTATGCCGCCGGCGATGGTCATTGCGCCGACCGAATCACCGAAAGCGGCCTTTTGCATGACCGGGTACTGGCTGCCCGCCGGCGTGATCGACTGGCCTATGCCGCCGCGGCTCCAAAAGGAGGTTCCGTCATATCCGGCCTTGTCGCTGTCGGGGCCGCGCGCGCCCTGGCCGTGACCGCGCACATATATGATCTCGGGGTTGCACGACCGGATGTCCTCGACGTCTATGCCGAGCTTGCGACGGGCCGGTGGCAGGAAGTTGGTGAGAAACACGTCGCTGTCGCGGGCCATGCGGTAGATCAGTTCGCGGCCTTCGTCGGTGGCGATGTCGATGCCCACGCTTCTCTTGCCGCGGTTGGACTGCTCCATCATGAAGTTGACGCCGCCGGTGTCGGGCACCAGCCCCGAGGTCATCAGTCCCCGCTGTCCGTCGCCGCCCACCGGATGTTCGACCTTGATGACGTCGGCGCCCCAGTCGGCGAGCACCGCGCCGGCGGCCGGCACGAACCACCACTGCGCGACCTCGAGCACACGCACACCTTCCAATGGTCCGGTCATAGGGCAGGTATATGGCCACCGTGCTGGTGTGAACGCGAACGGCGTGAAAGGAGATTGCCCGTGCAGTTCTCGATGATCCTCGAGGCGCAGATGGTCGATGTTTCGCCGGCCAACGAACGCGCGGTGATAAGGGACTGTGTCGAACAGGCCCTGCTCGCCGACGAGCTAGGCTATGACCGCGTGTGGGCCGTCGAGCACCACAGCCTTACCCAGTACGCGCACATGAGCGCGCCCGAGACCTTCCTGGCCTATGTTGCCGCTTTGACCTCGCGCATCCGTATCGGCCACGGCGTGGTCTGCCTGCCCTTCAAGATGAACCACCCCATCAAGGTCGCCGAGCGCGCCGCCATGCTCGACATCCTTTCGGGCGGCCGTCTCGATCTCGGTGTCGGAAAGGGCGCGACCGAACAGGAATCGGGCGCCTTCGGGGTCGCCGTCGAGGACATAGAGGGCCAGCTCGAGGAATCCTTCCGCATGATCCCGCGCATGTGGCGCGAGCGCGAGTTCAGTCACAAGAGCGAGACCATCGAGGTTCCGCCACGGGCCATCCATCCCGATCCCGTCCAGCAGCCGCACCCGCCGCTCTATATGGCCTGCACTCACGAGGGCACGCTCAACAAGGCCGGCGAGTGGGGAGTGGGCGCGCTCTGTCTCGGTTTTGCCGGTCCCGAGGACGTCGCAAGGAAGAACGAGATCTACCGCGCGGCGCTGGCGCGCGGCACCGCCGAGACCCGGGTCGGCGAGGCGGTGACCGACCACCTCGCGGCGCTGTGTCCGGCCATCGTGCTCGATGACGGCGAGCGTGCCCGCCGTATCGGGCATCGCGGCCAGCGCTTCTTCACCGAATCGATCGCCCACTGGTACGGCCACGGTCCTCCGCCCGGTGTTTATGCCGACGACGATGACGACGCGGCGATACTACGGCAGGAGGGCGAGATGGTGGTGGCATATCTCCATGAAGAGAAGATAGAGGCCGGCACCGAGACCACCGGCCTGTTCAATCCCGACCACGCCTACGGCACGAGCGAGGACGCCATCGGTTATATCGAACGCCTCGAGGAGGCCGGTGCCGACGAGATCATGTTCCTCATGCAGATGGGCACGGTGCCACAGTGGGCCATTATTGAGACCATCCGTAAGATCGCCACCGAGGTGATGCCGCACTTCGGTTCCCGGCCTACCGCCTGATAGGGTTCGGCCGTGGGCGCGCGCGAGCCAGACCGCGAGAAGATACTGGAAACCCTCTACGAGGGTCCTCTATCGGAGGTCCCCTGGCACGATTTTGCGCGTCTGCTGCGGCTGGCCATGGACGCCATCGCGGTAACGTTGTTTCTCAAGCCGCCGCGCGAGGGCGATCCGGGGATCATGATCAACGAACCCGGCATCCCCAAGTGGGAGTCGGCCTACACGGACAGTTACTTTTCCATGGACCCCTTCGTCGACCTGCCGCTCGGCAAGGTCGTGCGGGTGGACGACATAATGCCGATGGAGGACTATGTCGCGCGCCGTTTTTACACCGAGTTCATGGAACCCGGCGGCGCCCACCACGTCATGGGCGTTGACCTCGAGATAAGCGAAGGGCCGCAGGTGCGCTTGCGCGTGACGCGCGGTCCGGACGATCCTCCCTTTACGGCTGGCGACAAGGCCTTCTGTCAGGGCCTGGTCCCGCACCTCGAACGCGCGGTTCGTCTGTACACGAGGTTGGCTACGGTCGAGTCGGAAAGGGCGCTTTACCAGAACACGCTCGGCCGCTTGGATGTGGGGACCATCGTTCTCGACGAGACCTCACGCGTGCTCAGCATGAACGATGTTGCCCGCGAGATATGCGAGACCGGCGACGTGCTCACGGTCAACGGGGAGGCGCTCAGGGCCGTCGAAGCCGAGGCCGACTCGGAATTGCGTGGCCTGGTCGCGGGGGCCCTTGCGGCCCGCAGTGCCCCCACGCCGCGTCTTGCCGAGGCGATGCGCATGGAAAGACGTTCGGGCGAGGGCTACCTCGGGGTGCTGGCCCGGCCCGTGCCGCCCGAGGAGACAGTGAAATCCGACCCGCGTCCGGCCGTTGTGCTTTACCTCACCGACTCGCTCGACCGGCATCGCGCCTCGCGCAAGGCGATCCGCGGGCTCTTCGGTCTGACGGAGGCCGAGGCCTGGCTGGCCGTCATGCTCGCCCGCGGGCTTAGCCTCGATGAGAGCGCGGCCGAGCTGGGGGTGACCCGCAACACGGCCCGTGCACAACTTCGTTCGGTGTTCTCGAAGACCGGTGTGGGCCGTCAGGCCGAACTCGTACGTTTGATACTCAGCAGCGTGGCCACGCTCGGCTGAGTCAGTAGATCACTTTTTGCGCGACAAGCTCGGCGTAGCGCTCGGGGTCGAGGCCCAGCAGTTCGGTGAACACGCGCTGGTTGTCCTGTCCCATCACCGGACCCGGCACCGGGTCGTAGTTGCCGCGGGACAACTTGACGTAAGGGCCGTAGATCGTTTCCTTGAAGCCGAGGGGGTGTTCGACCTCGACGAAGGTCCCGCGGTCCTTGTAGTGGGGGTCGTCCAGGAGGTCGGCGACGTTGAGGACCGGCGTTGCGGCCACCCCGCAGGCCTGTAGCCGCCCGGCCAGCTCGCGATCACCGGTGCCGGCGGTCCACCCGGCCAGACTCTCGTGGATGGCCTCGATGGCCGCGAGCCTTCCGTCCAGCGAGGCCAGGGCCGGGACGGTGGCCCAGTCCGGACGCCCCATCTCATCGATGAGACCTTGCCACTGCTCGTCGTCCTCGACGGCGATCGCGATCCACCGGTCCTCGCCGGCCGCCGGAAAGACGCCGTGGGGCGCCATGGCCGCCGACGGGTGGCGGTTGCCGATGGGTCCGGCCACCCGCCCGTTGAAGGCGTAGTCCATGAAGGCCGGGCCGACCATCTGCATCACGGCCTCTTGCTGGGAGAAATCGATGTGCTGGCCCTTGCCCCTGCGATCGCGGTAGACGAGCGCCGTAACGATCGCGAAGGCGCCGAAGATGCCGTTGAAGGGATCCGAGAAGGCGTTTTCCATGGGTATCGGCGGGCCGCCGGTATAACCGGTCAGCGAGTCGAGCCCCGTGGTGCTGGTAAGGCTCAGCCCGTAGGTGCGAACGTCCTTCATGGGACCGTACAGACCGGCGGCCGGCATCGAGAACATGACCAGATCGGGCCGTGCCTTGACCAGTTCGTCGTAACCCAACCCAAATTGGTCCATGACGCCGGGACCGAAGTTCTCGATGACGACGTCGCATTCGGCGACCAAGCGCTTGGCCAGATCCAGCGCCTCGGGTTCCTTGAGGTTGAGGGTCACCGAACCGTTGCCCGCCCAGCACGCGTGGTTGGAAAGACTGCGGTCCGGACCGCTCTCGCCACCGCCGAAGGGCGGCAGGGTGCGCGTGAGATCTATGCGCGCCTGCGATTCGACCTTCAAGACCTCGGCGCCGAGGAAGGCCAGGGTCTGGCCGGTCACGGGTCCGGCCCAGACCCAGCCGAAGTTGGCCACGCGCAGGCCTTCGAGCGGGAGCGCCCGCGGGCCGGCCGGCGAGGCGGGCATGGTGGTCGTGGTCGCGCCATCGCGGAAGCCTTCGCCGTCGTGTTCGCCGAGCAGGGGGGCCGGGCCGGCGGGACCGCCCGGCGAGGCGGGCAGCTTGAAGGGCGCCCCCAGGGTCGGAACCTTGCCGAGCCGCGGATGCTCGACCTCGACGATGTAGCCGCGCGCGGCCAGATGCTCGTGGTCGGCGGCCTCGGCCACCGTGAACACCGCCGTCACGGGTGCGCCCTCGGCCTGGCAGCGTTCCATGATCTCCATCTTGCCGTGCGCTAGCGTCCACTCTTCGAGCAGGGGGTAGATGGCGTCCGAGTTCTGTGCGCGCGTGAACATGTCCTGGAACATCTCGAGCCCCATCCAGTCGGGCTCGCCCATCACGCGCGCCAACCCGTTCCACTGTCCGGGCTCGAGCGCCAGCATCCATACGTGGCCGTCCTTGCAGGGCATGATCGTGGCCGGCGCCCCGAGCGGCATGCCCACACCGGTGCGGTGTTCGAAGACTCCGTCCTGGGCATAGCCGCCGATGTTCTGGCCGCCGACGAATGTGGCCGCGATGGTCTCGGCCGAACTCACGTCCACGTGCTGCCCGCCGCCCGCGCTGCCGCGCCCATAGACCGCGGCCAGTCCCCAGGCCGCGGCCGCAACCGCGCCGTAGATGTCGGCGGCGAAGGTCCCGTGCTCGAGCGGCGCCTGGTCCGGAGCGCCGCAGTAACGACTGCCCGAAGCGCTCAGATGAAAGGCGTTGAGGTCCGTTCCCTTCCACCCGGCATAGGGCCCGCTGCGGCCGAAGGGCGACACCGACACCGTTACCAAGCCTGGGTTCGTGGCCGAGAGGCTGTCGTGGTCGAGGCCGAGTCCGGCCAGTAGTCCGGATGGGGTATTTTCGATCAGCAGATCGGCCGCGGCGGCAAGCTCGACGAAACGCCGACGGCCCTGTTCCGCTTCCAGGTCGAGGACGACCGAGCGTTTGCCGTTGTTGAGGAAGAAGAACAGCCCGCTCTTTTCCGGGTCGGGACCGTCACCGGGAAATGGACCCCAGCGGCGCGTGACGTCACCGGTGCGGGGCTCGACCTTTATGACGTCGGCGCCGAAATCGGCCATGAGCCGGGCCGTATAGGCGGCCGGCACTCCCCGACCGAGTTCGAGGACCTTTAGACCCGCAAGGGCTGAGTTCGACATGCTGGTCTTGCCGTCCGTCAGGACCCGGCCACTACGCGGACCGGTTTTCCGCCGGCCTGCGCAAGTTAGTCCGTTTGGGTTGGTCCG
>CAYXZP010000068.1:0-4264 GCA_964469485.1 uncultured Myxococcales bacterium
CGCGCGCCAACGTTCAGAAAGGCGCCAGCAACATGGCCCGCGAGTACCGGGTCATCTCGGCACTGCGGGACACCCCCGTCCCGGTACCGCGGACCATAGCCCTGTGCGAGGACCCCGGGGTCATCGGCTCGCCGTTCTTCATAATGGAAGAGATCGACGGCGTGGTGCTCCGGCACGAGTTCCCCAAAGGCTTCGAGGACAGCCCCGAACGCCGGCTTGCCCTTGGACGCCAGCTTGTCGACACGCTCGCCGACATACACGCGGTCGACTGGCAGGCGGTCGGACTGGAAAAACACGGACGCCCCGACAGTTTCCTGAAACGCAACCTCGAACTGATGCAACAGCAGTGGGAAGCGGTCCGCCAGCGTCCGATCGAGGCCATCGAAACCGTCGCAACCTACCTCCGATCGCACATGCCCGAGACCACCTCGCCGGCCATCGTCCACGGCGACTACAAGCTCGACAACGTCATGTGGGACCGTGGCGAGCTTGCGCGGCTCAGCGCCGTTCTCGACTGGGAAATATCGACGATAGCCGACCCGCTGGTCGATATCGGTTGGCTGCGCGGCTTCTGGTGCGACGAGGGTGACACACGCGGGTTCATGACGATGGGCGACGTGCTGCCGCGCAGCGGCGGGTTCATAAGCCGGGACGAGGTCGTGGCAAGATGGGCCGAGCGTAGTGGCCGCGATGTGGAACATGTCGCCTGGTACGAGGCCTTCGGCATGTGGAAGATCGCCATCATCATGGAGGCGAGCTACGCGCGGTACCTCTCGGGCAACAGCGACGACGCCATGTTCGCGACCTTGGATGTGGTGGTGCCGGCCCTTGCCGAGGCCGGGTTGGACGCGCTGCGCGAAGGCGGCCTGGTCTAGTCAGAACCCGTAGGCGGCCTTGAGCTCCGGGTCGCGTTCGGCGAGCATGCGCGCAAGCCCGACCATGACCTGGCACTGTTTGTAGGTGGCATCGTCCTGCATCTTGCCGTCTATCATCACGGCCCCGCTACCGTCGCCCATCTCCTCGATCACCCGCCTGGCCCACAGCACCTCGTCGACCGGAGGCGTGAACACCTGCTTGGCTATCCCTATCTGGACGGGGTGGAGCGACCAGGCGCCGACACAACCCATCAGGAAAGCGTTACGGAACTGGTCTTCGCAGGCCACCGTGTCCTTGATGTCCCCGAAGGGACCGTAGTAGGGCAGTATCCCGGCGGCGACGCAGGCGTCCACCATGCGTGCCATGGTGTAGTGCCACAGATCCTGTTGTGCGCTCGGCCGCGCCGCCCCAGGGTTGTCGGGGTCGGGGTCGGTGCGTACCAGATAGCCCGGGTGCCCGCCTCCCACACGGGTGGTCTTCATGCGCCGCGAAGCGGCCAGGTCGGCCGGCCCCAAGGACAGGCCCTGCATGCGCGGGCTGGCCAGACAGATGTCCTCCACATTGGCCACACCCATGGCCGTCTCGAGGATGGCGTGCACGAGGAGCGGGCGCTCCAACCCGGCCTTGGCCTCGAGCTGGGCCAGAAGGCGGTCGACGTAGTGTATGTCGCCGGCCCCCTCGACCTTGGGAACCATGACGACCGCGAGCTTGTCGCCGATGGCCGGGACGAGTTCGGTGAGATCATCGAGAGCCCACGGGGAGTCGAGGCTGTTGACCCGCACCCACAGCTGCGCCGCGCCGAGGTCGGCGGACCGGGCTATGTCGATGAGGCCCCGGCGGGCGGCGACCTTGTTGTCGACCGAGATGGCGTCCTCGAGATTGCCCAGCACTACATCGGCCTCCTTGGCCAGTGCGGGCACCTTGGCGGCCATCTTCGTGTTGGAGGGATCGAAGAAGTGGATCATCCGCGACGGCCGCACGGGGATCTCGCGCAGCGGCGCCGGAGCGCCCATCGCCAACGGCTGGAAGAAGTCCTTGGGGCTGCGCATGGTCATGTCAGGCCGGCCTCCGCTGATCCTCGTAGAGCTTGACCACCCGCACGGCGTTATCGGGGGCCACTTCCAGACACAGGTCGCAGAGAACACACTCGTCGAGGTTCTCCTCGAGGATGTCGAGCGTGCCGTCACCCGCCTGGGCAAAGATGGCGACCGGACACACCTCGGTGAGCTTCCGGGCCAGCGCCGGATCACCGGCCACGCTGTCGTCGACCTCGACGTCTATGAATATGCCGGCCATCCTCAATTCACCTCGGTGAGCCGTTGCCGGATGAGATCGGGGATCTCCTCTATACGTTCGGCCACCGATATGCCCGCCGTGCGCATACGCGCGATCTTTTCGGCGGTGGTATCGGCCACCCCCTCCACAATGGTGCCGGCGTGCCCGAAACGCATGCCCGGCATCTCGTCCATGAAACGCCCCGCCATGAAAGCCACGATCGGCAGCCGTGAATTGTTGTCCTTGACCCACTCGGCCAGTTCGGCCTCCATGCGTCCCCCGGGTTCCGAGTATATGGCTATGGCGTCGGTCTGCGGATCGGCCTCGAACAGCGGCATCAACTCGGCGTAGGTGGAACCGATTATCGCGTCGCCGCCTATCGATACGGCGGTCGATTGGCCCAGGCCGGCCGCCGTGAGCGTGCTCGCGATCTCGGTGGTCATGCCACCGGAACGCGACATCACGCCGATGGACCCCTTGCTGTAGGCCTGGCCGGTGTTGGCGGCCGGGCCCCCCACGCCGCCCATCTTGGCCTCGCCCGGCGAGATGATCCCAAGGCAGTTGGGGCCGATGATGCGGGCCCCCCGAAGGCCGGCCAGCTCGACCATCTGGGCGACCTCGCGGCGCGGGATACGCTCGGTGACGATCACTATCAGCTTGATCCCGTTCTCTATGGCCTCGATGACTGCGTCTTTGGTAAAACGCGGCGGAACGCAGACCACCGACCCGTCGACCCGCTGCTCGGTCGTGATGTCGCGGACACAATCGTAGACCGGCACCCCGTAGACATCACGCCCGGCCCGGCCCGGGGTCACGCCGCCGACGATACGCGCGCCGTAGTCCAGATTCTCCCGGGTCAGGTTCACCGCCTCGCGTCCGGTAATCCCCTGGACGATGAACGTCGTGTCTTTTGTGATCAGGATCGACAAAGCTCAAACCTGCAGCTTGGCGACCGCACGGCCGGCGGCTTCATGCATGGACACGCTGCGGTCGCAGTATTCGACCCCGTACTTCTCGAGGATCTTGAACCCCTCTTCTTCCCAGGCGCCCGGTATGCGAAATATCGTGATGGCGTCCTTGGGCTCGACACCGGACTCCAGACAGCCCTTTATGACCCCGCGTGCGACGATATCGACACGGGTGTTGGAAACCACGTTCATCATCACTGCGATCTTATCGACGCCCGGCTTGGAAAGTATCAACTTGGTAAGCTCGCAGGCCTTTTGCACGCTCGGGTTGCCGCCGATCTCGCAGTAGTTCGCGGGCTTGCCGCCGTGCGTGCGGACGGCGTCGAACAGCGTCAGTGATCCGCCGCCGGCGCCTATGACCAGCCCGAGGTTGCCGTCGAACTCGACGACGTTACCTGCCACGCCGCGGTGGTCGGAAGAGTCGACCGCGGCCCCCCGGATCTCGAAATCGCTCGGCGGACGGGCCTGCCTGGTCTCCTCGGGGCGGATGCCTATCTCCTCGAGCAGTTCCTTGTGGACCCCGCGGGCTTCGGCCTCCATGTCGATATGGCCGTCGAGCACCAGGAAGCTGCCGTCCTCGAGACGTGCTAGCGGGTTGATCTCGGCCAGCGTCAGATCGTAGGCGAGGAATATGTCGACCAGGGCGGCAACGATGGGGGTGAGCCGGTTCAGTGCCGGACCGCTCACGCCGGCTGCGGCGACGGCCTCTTTTGACAGACGCGGCGTGGCCGGAAAAATGGTCGATATGTGGGTCTTGGAAACGTGGCCCGGGTGTTTCTCGGCGACCTCCTCGATGTCTATGCCGCCCATGTCACTGAAGATCAGGACCGGCAGCTTGCGGCGGCCGTCCCAGGTCACACCGACATAATATTCCTGGGCTATCGGGCTCATCTTCTCGATCAGTATCGAACGGGCCTCCTGCCCGTTGACCACGATCGGCATTATGGCCTCGAAGTGGCTCGCCGCTTGTTCCGGAGAATCGGCCGAACGTACCGCGCCCGCTTTCATGCGGCCGCCGGACAGCACCTGGCTCTTGACCATGACCGGGCAACCGATCTCGGCGGCGACGCGTCCGGCCTCCGCGGTACTGTCGACACAGCGGCCCTGGGCAACGGGCACTCCGTGCCGCGCGAACAGTTGCTTGG
>CAYXZP010000068.1:4274-12520 GCA_964469485.1 uncultured Myxococcales bacterium
GTAGAAACGCATGCCGGACCTCCCCGCAAGGCCCGCCATAGGCGCAGGACTCGCGCGGGGGGAAGTCAGGATTTATATCGCAGTAGGCCGGGTTCGCAAGTTCAACCGGCGAGGCTGTCGCGCACCGATTGGCGGTGTTCGAGCGCCAGACGCACCAGTTCCGCAACCGACCCCACACGCAATTTCTTCATCAAACGTGCGCGGTGGACCTCGATGGTCTTGGGGCTCAGCCCGAGTTCGACCGCGATCACCTTGTTCGCCTTGCCCTCGACCACCCGGTCGAGAACCTGGGTCTCCCGAACGCTGAGCGCCGACATGCGCCGTGCCATGCTGTCGCGGTCGTTCCGCTTGCTGCGCCGCAGCCCGTCCCTTGCTATGGCCTCTTGTATCCGGTCGATGAGGTGCTGGTCCGAGAACGGCTTTTCTATGAAGTCTATGGCCCCATTGCGCATCGCCCGCACCGCCATCGGCACGTCGCCGTAGCCGGTGATCAAGATCACCGGAATATCGGAGCCGTATTCGGCCAAGCGTTCCTGCAGTTCGAGCCCGCTCACCTCGGGCATGCGGACGTCGAGCACGAGGCATCCGGGCCGCTCGGGGTCGTAGCGCCCGAGAAAATCCTGGGCCCGCTCGAAGGTCTCCACAGCCAGGCCGACCGATTCGACCAGAAATCGCAAGGATTCACGCATCGCCGCATCGTCGTCGACGACGAACACCGTTGCATCAGACCCCATCGCTGCCTCCTATTACCTTGAGGGCCGGCTGGAGGGAGAAGCTGACGCTGAGACCTCCCCCCTCGCCCGGTTCCGCCCAAATGTGTCCGCCATGGGATTCCACGATGGAGCGGCTGATGGAAAGGCCCATGCCGAGGCCTTCCTTCTTCGTCGTGAAGAAAGGCTCGAACAGCTCCTCGAAGGAGACCCCGCTTACGCCGTCGCCGGAATCGCTCACGGTTATCCGTACCACGCCTGACTCGTCAGTGCAGCTTCGCACCATGACCGAGGCTTTCGAACCGTCGCTCGCGGCGGCCGCGTCGAGGCCGTTGCGCAGAAGGTTGATGAGCACCTGCTCGATCTGCACCACGTCGATCGCCACTCGCGGCAGTGCCGGGTCCAGATCGACGGAGAACCGCACGCGCTTGGCCGAACCGTCCGAGCCTACAAGCGCCACTGATTCACGGACAAGGGCGTTCAGGTCTGTGGGCCCAAACCGCGTTTCTTCTCTGGCCAAAAAGCCCCGCAGGCGGCGGATCACGTTGCTGCTGCGTTCGGCCTGCTCTGCTATGGCGACCAGCGCTTCGAATATGTCGTTCATGCGCGCGTTGCCCGAGCGCAGGCGGCGTTCGCAGCCACGGGCGAAGCTGATAATGGCCGACAGCGGCTGGTTGATCTCGTGGGCCAGGCCCGCGGCCATCTCGCCGACCGTGTTGAGACGGAGCACGCGCGCCAGCTCGACCTGCTGGCCCCGTAGTGCCGCTTCGGTCTCCTCGCGCCTGGTAACGTCCTCGCTGATGCCCACCATCCGGTAGACCTTGCCCTCGTCATCGCGGATCGGAAAGACCCGCGTCGATACCCACAGCACCGCCCCGTCCTCGTGAACCACCCGGTACAGTGCCTGGGTCGGTCTGGTAAGGTCACGCGCACCGAGGATGGCGTCCATGACCGCGGCCCGGTCCTCGGGATGTATGAACTCGACGAAGTCCGCGGGCGACATCTTCTCGAAGGGCCTGCCGTATATATGCTCGAAGGCGGGGCTGGCATATACGACGTCGCTGAAGTCGGGCTTGGCGATCCAGAAGAACTCCTTGATGTTGCCGGTGAGCTGGAGAAAGCGCTCCTCGCTGCCGCGCAGGGCGGTCTCGGCCCTCTGCTTGTCGAGCGCGTTGCCGATCATCTCACAGCAGATCTCGAGCAGGCGCACCACGTCGGGATGCCACGTATGCTCTGAGCTGAGCCGGGAAAATCCCAGCACACCGGTGGCCGACCCCACGCGGCGTACCGGAACCGCCACCAGGGATTTGATCCCCAGGGCCTCGAACAGCGCGCGGTCGGTCGCGGCCTCCTCCTCCATCTCGTCCAGACCGGAGATCACCACCGCGTCCTGCCCGACACTTAGTTGTTCGTACATCCAGGGAATGTCGTCGGGGCTGAAGTCCCGAAAAGCCCACTGCATCGACTCGCGCCCTGGCTCGGTCCAACCGTGGGTCTCGCCCAGGCGGCCGTTCTCCGGACCAAGCTGGACCAGAAAGGCGCCTTCGGCCTCCACGAAGGTGGCGGCCGCCGCCAGGGCGTCCTCGATACCATCGTCGATACGTTCAGGCGGGAGACTGATGAAATGGGTGGCCAGGGTGGCTATGAGCTTCTCGAACTCGACGCGGCGGGCAAGATGGCTGTCGGCTCGCTTGCGGCCGAGCGCGCTGGCGAATATCTCGCTGGCGATCGTGAGAAGAGCCGAGTCGCGGTCCGTACGGTGCGGTGACGACTCCTGGCTCGTGAACCCTACACAGCCGATCACGTCCGCTCCGGCCCTCAAAGGAGCCACGACCACCGAATTCATCCGACTGCTGTCGAGCAGCCTGCGCTCGACCGCGGCCTCCTCGGGAAGCGCGCTGGCCTCGATGACCAACAGCGGCTCGTCGCCGAAGAGCTTGTGCACCCCCCATTCGATGTCGGCCAATACGAGTCCCTCGAGCAACGGCTTCGAGCTTGCCACTCCCTCGACGCACCATTCGTGCGTCATCGAAAAGTTAGCGCCTTCGATCAGGAGGATGAAACCCGAAACCGCGCCCGTGAACTCGGAGATCCTGCCCAATGCGGCCTCTATGCCGCGGTCGAGATCGGCGCTTCTCATGTCGAGGAAGTCGGCCGCCATCTGGCTCAGCAGCTGTTCGAAGTCAGATTGCCGTTCTCGTTCGAGTTCAAAACTGGCTCGTTCCAGGGTGGTCGCGAACAGGTCGGCTGCCACGCGCAACAGGGCCCCATCCTCGAAGCTGAGATCGCTGGGAGTGGGAAAAGCGAACGACACGAACGGCACCCTGTCCCCCGTACGATCGAGGGGCAACACCATCACGGAACCGATCCCGTAGCCGGCTATCACCTCCTTCCATTCCTGATAACGCACGCCCATGACGGCCACGTCCTTGATGTAGAACTGTTCGAGTGCGGTCACGCGGCGGCAAAACTCGGACTTGCGGCTCACCTTGGCCGACATTCCATCGAGGTCGGGGCGTCTGCCCTGCTCGGCGCTCCATATTAGCGCAAGCTCGGTTTCACTGGTGGCCACGTCGAGCTCCCCTATGCAGATCCAGCTGGCTCCTGAACGGCTCAGAGCCCGCAGGACCATGGCAGCGAGCTGCTCGTCCATGTGCTCGGCCGGCACCGCGACCATATCGGTGAGCATGTCACTGACCGTCCGGTCGAAGTGCCGCTGGCGCTGGCCGGCCGCTTCGGCCTCTTTACGGTCGGTGAGATCGTATTCCTGGCAAACGAAGTAGAGGGGCTTGCCGTCAGCCGCACGCAGCGCCGTAACGCTCAGTTGTATCCACAACACCCGCCCCTCTTTGTGGATGACCCGCTGTTCGAGCGAAAACCCGTTGCTCCGGCCTTCGACGATCTCGTTCATAGCTTCGGCCAGGCGCGGGAGGTCGCCGGGATGGTTGACGTCCATCATCCCGGCTTCCAGTAATTCCTCTTCGCTGTAGCCGACCAACTCGCAGAGCGCGCGGTTGACGCCGAGCGGCATCGCGTCGGGTCCGAGCACCGACATCGCGATGGGCGCGTCTAGGAAAGCCTGCCAAGCGCCATCGTCGTTAAAGCCCCCACGGCTGCCGGCGGCGCGCCGCGGCAAGGGGTGCCGTAGCCGGGCCACTATGTAGTCGAGCCCCCCCTTGTCGTCCCTTACCGGCAGCAGTTCGACCCGCAGGTCGGCCCTGGCGCCATCCCAGCCGTGAACGCCGATGATAAGGTCGGCCACATCGAGGCCCTGGTCGCTCAGGCGGCCAACGGCTTCGGCAAGACGTGTGACATCGCGGGCCCCGACGAACCCGTCCGGCCACCCGGTCAAGTCCTCGACACGCTCGTAACCGAGCAGGTCGAGCGCGGCCTGGTTGGCCCAGGTAAGACCCCCGTCGCTGCTCATGAGCGCGACCGGACGGCCCGAGCGCAGCAGCGTCCGCAGCAAGGCGTCCCCGGCCGCGGCGACCGTTTCGGCAGTTCCTGGAGCGCTGCGCGCCATACCCTACTTGACCTAGCACGCCGTGGCCCGGGCTGGCAACGCGCTGGCGTATTGCTCCCCTGAAGCCACCCGTTGTAGACTGCGCTTCCCTCCACCCGCATGCGATCTCGCCACGACAGCCCGGCCGATATCAGCGAGACCTATTACCGGCGCGCGCTCGGGGTCTTGTTAGCGGCAGCGCTTGTCGCCGGACTCGTGGGTCTCGACTGGGGCCTTCCCAACGGCAACCGGACATGGGCGGCCGACTCGGTGGCACCCATGACGCCCTACTCGGTGGCATACCACGTGTTCGCCGAGCATGGCCCGAACTCGGGCTACTTCTATTTCAAGTATCCGGTGGGCCATCAGTTGCTGTTGGCGGCCGTGGGGGCTCCCGTGCTGGCCTGGGCTGCGCTCAGCGGGAACTTGACGGCGATAGCCACCGAGTATCCCTTCGGGATGCAAGATCCCGAACCGGTACTGACCGCCCTGCAGATCGCAATGCGTTGTCTTTCGGTCGCGCTTTCGATGGGGTTGCTGCTCGCTGTGGCGGGCACGGCCAGGCGGCTAGCCTCGCGCAGGGCCGGCCTCCTTGCCGGCGTGGCAGCGCTCGGCCGCTATCCGCTGCTGTTCTATCAACACACGACCAACGTCGAGGTCCCCTACCTGTTCTGGGCCCTCGTGGCCCTGTACGCCAGCGTGCGCGCCGCCGATAGAGGGGCCGATCCACGTTGGATGTGGTTATTGGGCTTGGCGGCGGCGATGGCGGTCTCGACAAAGGAACAGATCGTCGGGTTCCTCGTACTGCTGCCCGCGGCCCTGCTCATATCCAACTACGCACGCATACGGGCCGGTGAGTCCGGAGCCGTACTGATGCCTCGCGGCTGGGCCGGCGGTCTGTTGATCAGTCTGGGCGGCTACGCGGTCGCCAACGCGGCCTTCTTCAATCCCGCGGGCACAATCAACCGCATACGCTATCTGACGCACACCCTGGATACCGCCACCCGCCAGGCCTATGCCGGCTACGAGATGCCCATCGATTTCTCGACGGCGTGGACGGTGGCCGACGAACTGCTCCACCTCGACAAGGCGGCCGCGGGCGTCATTGCATCCATCGGTTGGCCGGCCCTTTGCGCCGCCCTTGCCGGCCTTGTCTTGATGGCGCGACGAAACCCGCGTGGACTGTTGTTCGTTGCCGCCGCCATGCTCGGCTACTACCTGGTATCTCTAAGACTGCTCAAACAGGTCGAGATCCGTTACACGATGGCCCTGTCCTGCTTGCTGGCCATCCCGGCCGGCCTGTTGTTCGCCGAGCTGTGGCGGCGGCGCGGAGCGCGATTGGTGGTGGTCGCGCTGCTCGGCTTCGGGCTGGTGTACTCTGGGGACACCCTGGCCATGCTGGCTCGCGACGCCCGTTACGCGACCGAGAGCTGGATGGAAGATAGGTTGGCCGGCGGCGAGCGCGTCGAGGTCTATCAGTCCTGGACCTACCTGCCGCGCTGGCAAAGGCGCGAAGGTGTGCGCCGTATCGACTTCGATGATATCGGGATCGTGGGCGTCGAGGCACGCCGGCCGGACCTTATCGTACTCTCGAGCAAGGGCATGGCCGGCATCACGATGTACCCCAACCCCGACTGGCGTGATGGGCGGGGCATGATGCTGGTCGACGACAAGAACCGACGTTTCCTCGACGCGCTCGAAAGCGGCGAGCTCGGCTACACCGAGACGGTCCGTTTCGAGCGCCGGCCGCTGATCGGGCGTGACCTCATCACCAGCCTCAATCCGGCGATGCGGGTGTTCGAAAGGCGCGACTGATATGAGCGCAAGACAGATCGTACCGGCCTGCCTGCTGGCCGCCTGCACGCTGGGAGTGGTGCAGGCCGTGGTCGAGACCTTCGTCGTTGCCGTTCTCTACGCCGACCAGCTGCTGGCCCCGGCCGCGTTCTTCCCGCTGCAGATCTGGGACGCCTTCGCCAAACTCTACTTCATCGAGGCCGGCTGGCTCGGTCTGCCCGAAATCCTCCGTGACTTTGCCGGCCCCGGCTTCACGGCCAAGCTCGTTATCGGACCCGAACTCATCGTCATAGGTCTCCTCGGAGGTCTAGACCTCGGATTCGGCACCGCCCTCGTGTTCCTTCTGCGGCCGGCTTGGGCGGGAGCCAGTCCGGAGCAGTGCCGGCGCCGTGCGCTGCTGGCCGTCGCCGCCGTGGCTCTCGCCGTGAACCTTGTGGCCTGGCTCGCCACCGTGCACCTGCCGGTAGAACCGACGGCCTGGGAGGTTCTGCGTAACCACCTGCGCAACCTCCTCCACGACGGCAGCCTTGTGGCCTTTGGCGTGCTCGGCCTGGCGCTGGCCGTGAGCTGGCCCTTGCTTGCGCGCCCGGCCCGCACCACCGCCGTGCTCGCGACGGTCTCGACGCTCGCCGTTCTTTCCCTGGCCGCCGGCAGTGCCGCCGGGCCGGCCCCGCTTCCCGCGCCCCAGGCTTGGGAGCGTTCGCCGGCGCGCGGCTACAACATCGTTCTCATTTCCATCGACAGCCTGCGCGCAGACCACCTCGGCGCATACGGCTATGGCCGTGACACATCTCCGATGATGGACAGTTGGGCCCGTCGCGGCGTGCTCTTCGAGAACGCCAGCAGCACGACGGCCTGGACCCTGCCCGGCCACATGTCGATGCTCACCGGCCGCTCTCTTCTCGGCCACGGCGTGGTCTCCGACGACCGCATGCTGACGGCCGATGTCGCCACGCTGGCCGAAACGTTCCAAGAGGCCGGTTACAGGACCGGCGCGATCGTGTCGGCCCCCTACGTGGAGGCCCGTTACGGTTTCGACCGGGGCTTCGATGAGTACGACGACCACACGGTCAGCTTCGCGACCAACAAGGAGTCATACCGTTCGGTGACCGCCCCCATCCTTCAAGAGGCGGCCGACGCCTGGCTCAGCGACAGTACCGAAAAGCCCTTCTTCCTTTTCCTTCACTATTGGGACGTCCACTACGACTACATCCCGTCGCCGCCCTACGACACCATGTTCGACCCCGACTACGAGGGCGACATCACGGGCGACGACTTCTATTTCAACCCGGCCGTGCACCGGAACATGGACCCCCGTGATATCGAACATCTGCTGGCCCTCTACGACGGCGAGATACGCCTGGTCGACGACCAACTCGCCAAGCTCGATGCCAGTCTCGAACGGCTTGGGGTGGCCGGCAACACGATCGTCGTGGTCACCTCGGACCACGGGGATGAGTTCTTCGAGCACGGCCGCAAGGGCCACCACCGCACGCTATACGACGAGATCCTGCGGGTCCCCTTCATCCTTTACGTTCCCGGGCTGGCAGCGACCAAGCCGGTGGTGACCATGGAGACCAGCATCATCGACATCATGCCCACCCTGCTCTCGCTCACCGGCATAGACATCCCCGATGGCGTGGAGGGCGCTGACCTCGCCCCGGTCGGGTTCGGCGACAGCCCCGAGACCGACCGGGCCACCCAGGGCGAGCTTTACCGCAAGAACAGCCTCATCACGCAGGTCTCGTACCGGAGAAGCGGGGCCAAGCTCATCCATAACTTCAACCGGCGGACGGTCGAGGGCTACAACATCGCCAGCGATCCCGGCGAGCGCTCCAACATCGACACCGACGAGCTGCACCACCCGGCGATGCTGGCCGGGCTGCGCGACTGGATGGCATCGGCATGGACGGTATTCCGGTCGCGGATAGCCGAGCACGGGGTGGCCAGCCTCGAAATGGACCGCGAGACGGCCGAGCGCCTGCGTTCGCTCGGTTACATCCAATAGCCGGGACACCCGTGGGTTGCTGACTTGAGCGACGGCACCAAGGATCCGCCGGCCTTCACGCTCGCACTATGGTTCACGGCGGCGGCCCTGCTCGCCGGCTGCATCGACATGATGCAGGTGGCCACGGTCGCCCGCGGTGCCGAGATCGGCCGGCTGGCCGCGATGGTGCTCAGCATCTACGGACTTCTGGGCCTTGCCAGCTCACTGGTGCTGCCGAGACTTGCCGCCCTGT
>CAYXZP010000069.1:0-9267 GCA_964469485.1 uncultured Myxococcales bacterium
CGGCACTCAATGCGATAGCGCCGGCGGCCCGTGGCCGCGGTCTCGAGGTCGTGGTCGTCGATAACATCGATCCGGCGTCGGTGGCCTCGGCCCTGGGTTCCGAGGGTGAACTCGAGGACACCTGTATCAATGTTATTTCGAAGTCCGGCGAGACGGTCGAGACCATGGCCCAGTTCTTTGTCCTGCGCGAGCGTCTCGAGCGCGCTTTCGGGGAGAAGGGTTACCGTGAGCGTACCGTCGTCACGACGGCCCCGAACACCGGCACGCTACGTGCGATCGTGGAACGCGACGGGCTGAGATCCTTGCCGGTCCCGCCGGGCGTGGGCGGGCGCTTCTCGGTTCTCTCGGCCGTGGGGCTCATGCCGATGGCCGCCGCCGGACTCGACGTCGAGACTCTGTGCGCCGGTGCGCGCGAGATGGATAGTGCTACCCGGGCGCCCGAATGGCGGCACAATGCGGCCGCGTTGCATGCCGCCTGCCTGTATCTGGCATGCAAGCAACGCGGCGCCACGATCCATGTTCTCATGCCCTACGCCGACGGTCTCAGGGGTCTCGCGGATTGGTACGTGCAGCTTTCGGCCGAAAGCCTCGGCAAACGCGAGAGCGGCCAGACCCCGGTGGCTGCGCGCGGCGCGACCGACCAGCATTCGCAGCTGCAACTTTTCATCGATGGGCCTCGCGACAAGGTCGTCACCTTCATCCGTGTCGAGAATCACGGTGACGATCTGGAGATCCCCGACAGTTCAACCGAGGGGGAAGCGCTCGCGTGTCTGGCCGGAATGGGCCTCGGTGAACTGCTCAACGTCGAACAACGCGCCACCGAGCTCGCGCTCGCGGGCGAGGGCCGCGCGGTGACGGTGCTCGGCATCGAGCGTCTCGACGAGTTCAGCCTCGGCGCGCTGTTCCAGTTCTTCGAGTTCCAAACACTCGTCCTGGCCGAACTGTTCGGTGTCGACGCGCTTGACCAGCCCGGCGTCGAGGCCGGCAAACGGCTCGCCTACGCGATGGCCGGCCACAGCGGCCATGCCGATCTCAAGCGGGCCATCGACCAACGGCTCGGTGCCAAGAAGGCGGGCCTTGTCGTTGCCTAGCCGGATAGAGCGCCTGCCGGCCGAAACGATCGCCGGTATCGCAGCCGGCGAGGTCGTCGAGCGGCCGGCATCGGTGGTAAAGGAGCTGCTCGAGAACTCCGTGGATGCTGGTGCGACACGAGTGCAGGTGGCCTACAATGACAACGGTGCCCGGCGCATCGAGGTCTCGGACAACGGCTGCGGCATCCCGGCCGCTGAGGTCGGCCTGGCCTTCGAGCGCCACGCCACCAGCAAGCTACGCGGCTTGGCCGGGCTCGCCACGGTCTCCACCTTCGGGTTCCGTGGCGAGGCGCTGGCAAGCATCGTCGCCGTGAGCGGAGTGGAGCTGCTAACACGGGCCGGCAGCGAAGAGGCCGGTACGCGTATCGCCGCTGGCCCGGGCGGGGTGTCACGGCCGTCGGTGGCGGGTTCGCCCGCTGGCACCCGTATCGTTGTCGAGGATCTGTTCGCCGAGACGCCGGCCCGCCGTAAGTTCCTGCGCTCGAAGAATGCCGAGTACGGCCATGTGGCCGATATCGTCCGTCGTTTCGCCTTGCTGCGTCCCTCTCTCCATCTCGAACTCGCGCACAATGGCCGGCGCAGCCTCGAGCTTCCCGCCGTTGCCGATCTCGGCCAGCGCCTGGAGCAGGTCTGGGGCCGCGAGGGCCCCGTCATAGAGATCTCAGCACGGCACGGAGCCATGAAGCTGTCCGGGCTCGTCAGCCAGGCAGGCCGGGGCAACGCCACGGCACGCAAGATCGCCATGTTCGTCAATCGCCGCTGGGTGCGCGACCGGTTCTTGTTCCGGGCCTTGATGGAAGCCTGCGTCGGCCACATGGTAAAGGGCCGTTACCCGACCTGCTGTCTGTTCATCGAGGTCGAGCCCGCCAGCGTCGACTTTAACGTCCATCCGGCCAAGCTGGAGGTCCGCTTCACGGAACCGGCAAGCGTGGGCCGTTTCGTGACCGAGGCGCTGGCGCAGGCGTTGAGGTCCGGCACGGCGCCGCTGCTGCGCCCCGACCGGGCGCGGGACCGTCAAGGGTACCGCGAAATAGAGGGCGGTGCCCTGCGTGTGCAAGAGGCCGGGCCGGCCGGTTACCGGACGGCCACCGTAGAGCCGCTGCCGGCAGGAGAGGCGACGGGCAGGGCCGCCGAGCCTTTGCCGGGCATAGTGGCGGCCTGCTCGACCGTCGGCGGTCTCGAGGTGGTCGGGCAGGTGTTCGACGGCTACCTCGTTTGTCAGGCCCCCGAAGAGCTGCTGCTCGTCGACCAGCACGCCCTGCACGAACGCATCATCTTCGAGCGGCTGATGTCGGCCTACCAGGAAGCCAATGTCGAAAGCCAGCCCTTGCTGGTGCCGGTGACCGTGTCCGTGGGTGCCGGCGGCGTCGAGGCTGTCGAAAGACACGGCGCGGCTCTGGCCGGTTCGGGTTGGGAGCTGGAACCTTTCGGAACCGAGGATATCCTGGTGCGCGCGGTTCCCGCGCTACTGGCCGGCACCGACACTACGAGCATGGTCGAGCGTGCGGTGAGCGACCTTGCGGTGCTCGATACGGCCGCGCCCATGTCGACGGCGGTAAGCACGACGATGGCCTCGGCCGCTTGCCATGCTGCCGTACGCGTGGGGCGCCGCATGGGGCGCCCCGAGGCCAGGGCTTTGCTGCAAGAGGCTGCCAGCGTCGAATACAGCGCCACCTGCCCGCACGGCCGTCCCGTGGCCAAGCGCTTCGGGCGGGTCGAGGTCGAACGCATGTTCGGCCGCTGAAACCTACGGGGTGAGCGAGCCACCCGCCATACTGCCCGGCCGTGTGCTTGTCGTCGCCGGTCCGACGGCGGCGGGCAAGACCGAGTTGGCGGCCGAGCTCGGCCGTCGTCTGGACGCCGAGATCATCGGCGCCGATTCACGCCAGGTCTACCGCCACATGGACGTCGGTACCGCCAAGCCCGGCCACCGGCTTCTCGGCGAGATCCGCCATCACATGATCGACGTCGTCGATCCCGACGAGCACTTCGACGTGGCCCGCTGGCGCGAGGGGGTGACGGCGGCCCTGGCCGCTATCCGCCGGCGCGGCAAGCGAGCCATCGTGTGCGGGGGCACGGGCCTCTATCTGCGCGCGATCTTCAAGGGGTTGTTCCGCGGCCCCGGCGCCGACGCCGAGTTGCGGCGGGCCTTCACCGAGCGCGAGCGCGAGCAGCCGGGTTGGTTGCGGGCTCGCCTGCTCGAGCGCGACCCCGAATCGGCCTCCCGCATACACCCCAACGACATGGTCCGCAGCGTGCGTGCTCTCGAGGTCGTCGAGCTTACCGGGCGCCCGCTCTCGGACTGGCACCGCAGGGACCGGGCCACGGCCGGACCCTTCGACACGGCCGTGCTGCGCGTCGACGCCGACCGCGACGTCCTGTACCGCCGGATCGAACAGCGCGCGGCCGCCATGGTCGCCGGCGGGCTTACCGAGGAACTGCGCGGACTCTATGACCGGGGTTATCCTCCCGGGCTCGCGGCGTTCTCGGCGATCGGGTATCGCGAGGCCGGCCAGTGCATCAGCGGTACGCTCGCGGCCGATCAACTGCCGGCCGCGATCACGAGAGCGACCAAACGCTATGCGAAAAGACAATGGACCTGGTTGCGTCACCAACTCCCCGACGGCCGTTCCCTGGTCGTCGAGGCTACCGGGCTGGGGCCGGCGCTGGCGTGGGCGAAGCGTTTTTTCGGGGATTGACACGCCGGTCCGGTGGTCGTTGAGACTGCGGCCCATATGCGGTACCCAGCCTATTGGTTCGATGGCAAAGCGAAAAACACTCAGAGAGCTTCGCCGTGACATCGACTCCGTCGACGAAGGGCTCCTCCGTCTGCTCTCGCGCCGTGGACGCTTGGCCCACGACATCGGCGAGGCCAAGAGCCGTGGTTCACGGGCCGTCCTTGATGCGGGCCGGGAACGCGAGGTTGTCCGCCGTATGCGTGCGGCCAACAAGGGCCCGTTGCCCGACGACGGTATCGAGGCGATCTTCCGCGAAGTGATATCGTCCTGCCGTGCCAGACAGGAACCGGCGCCGGTTGCCTTCCTCGGCCCCGAAGGGAGTTTCTCGCACGAAGCGGCGGTGAAACAGTTCGGCAGCGCGGCCACGCTCGAGTCCGCCCAGACGATCGACGATGTGTTCGCCGCCGTAGATACGGGGCGTGCGGCCTATGGGGTGGTCCCGATAGAGAACACGACCGAGGGCGCCGTCACGCCGACCCTGGACTGTCTGGTCGAAACGAGCGCCGGGATACTGGCCGAGCTGGTGGTCAAGGTCGACCTCCACCTGATGTCTCGCGACGGGCGTGCCGGCAAGGTCCGCAGCATTGCCTCGCACCCCCAACCTCTGGCGCAGGCGCGCCGTAGCCTTGCCTCGCGTTTCGCCGGTGTTTCGCTCGAGACGACCTCGAGCACCGCGACCGCGGCCCAGCTGGCGGCCAATCGCGCGACCACGGCCGCACTGGCCGGGCCCCTGGCCGCCAAACGCTACGGCCTGCGTATCCTTGCCCGTTCGTTGCAGGACGACCCGGGCAATGTCACGCGCTTCGTGGTGATCGGCAACGGGCGCGGGTCCAAGCGGACGGGCGCGGACCGGACTTCGCTCGTTGTCTCGGTCCGCGACGAGGTCGGGGTTCTCGCGAAGGTGCTGCGGCCCTTCGCCGCCCACGGGGTCAATCTATCAATGATCGAATCACGACCGCTCTACGGCCGTCCATGGGAGTACAGCTTCTTCATAGAGGTGAGCGGGCACACCGATGACGCAGGGGTGAAAAAGGCGTTGGCCGGTCTGTCACGTATCGCGCTACACACGAAGGTGCTGGGATCCTATCCGATCGCCGAATGAGCACGTGAAACCGACCGTTCTGAACCGCGTCCTAGAACTGGATCCCTACGAGCCGGGAAGACCGATCGAGGAGGTCGAGCGCGAATTCGGCATCAGCGGCAGCATCAAGCTGGCCTCCAACGAGAACGCGCTCGGACCTTCGCCGGCCGCGCTGGAGGCCCTTCGCGAGGCCGCCGCGGCGTTGCCCGGCGACCTGCACCGTTACCCCGACGGCAGCGGCACGCGCTTGCGCCGCAGATTGGCCGAGCTGACGGGCACGGAACCGTCGCAGATCGTTCTCGGCCACGGCTCCCACGAGCTTGTCGAACTCCTGCTGCGCGCCTTCGGGGCCGCCGGCGACGAGGTGCGGAGGTCCGCGGAGGCCTTCCTTATCTACCGGCTCGCGGCTGTGGCCGCGGGCGCCCGCCCGGTTACCACGCCCTCGCGCGACTACCGTCACGACCTCGAGGCCATGGCGGACCGCCTCGGCACGGCGACGCGACTGGTCTTTCTGGCCAACCCAAACAACCCGACGGGGACCATATACGGCACCGACGAGTGGGAGCGATTTCTCGGGCGCGTGCCTGGGGATGTCATCGTAGCGGTCGACGAGGCTTACTTCGAATACGTTGCCGACGACGACTATCCGGAGGCGCTCGACCACCTCGAGGCCCACCCGGGCCTGGTCGTCATGCGCACCTTCTCGAAGGCCCACGGTCTTGCCGGCCTGCGGATCGGCTACTCGGTGAGTTCCGGAGAGATCGCCGGCGCCATGCAGCGCATCCGCCAACCCTTCAACGTGGGTTCCCTGTCCCAGGTGGCCGCGCTCGCGGCGCTCAACGACCGTGCCCACATCGAGGCCTCCAGGCGACTCGCCGAGACCGGCAGGCAGCGCTACGCCCGGGCGTTCGGCGAACTGGGCCTGGATTTTGTTCCGAGCCAGGCCAACTTCGTTCTTGTGGAGGTCGGGGAGGGCAGGTCCGTCACCGAGGCCATGCTCAGGCGCGGGGTCATCATTCGATCGATGGAAGCCTACGGCATGCCGTCGAAGGTGCGCATCAGTTTCGGCACCGAGCAGGAGAACGAACGTTGCATAGCGACGCTCACCGAAGTGCTTGCCGCCGGTGGCAAGCGGGGGGCCCGGCGTGCGGCCGATTGACAGACTCGTGATTGTCGGCGTGGGGCTGGTCGGCGCCTCTTTTGGGGCGGCCGTACGGCACCGTCGCCTGGCCCGTGCGGTAATAGGCGTGGGCCGTAGTGCCGACAACCTCGCGCTTGCCAAGACCGGCGGATGCATAGACGAGACCTCCACCGACCCGCGGTCGGCCGTGGCCGGCGCCGACATGGTCGTTGTGGCCACCCCGGTCGAGACCGCCTTGTCGCTATTGCCGGAACTGGCCTCGGCCGCCGATGCCGCGGCGGTCCTTACCGATGTCGGCAGCGTAAAGGCCCCGATCTGTTCCCTGGCCGAAGAAATCGGGATAGGGGGGCGCTTCATAGGCGGCCACCCGCTTGCAGGCGGCACGGCGAGCGGAGCGGGGGCCGCCGACCCATCTTTGTTCGAGGGGGCCACGGTGCTGTTGTGCCGCCCGGAGGGCAGGGCCGCTGATCCTTGCGATCGCGTGGCTGAGCTCTGGCGGGTTCTCGGCGCGCGCGTGACGGAACTTTCCGCGGACGAACATGACCGCCAACTGGCCGCCACGAGCCATCTTCCGCAGTTGCTGTCCTCGGCACTGGCCTTGTCCTTGTCACGCGCCCGCTCCGATCTCTCGTTGGCCGGCCCCGTGTTTGCCGAAATGACCCGGGTCGCCGCCTCGGAGCCGGAGATGTGGAGCCAGATCTGCCGCGCCAACAAGGTTGAACTGACGGCGGCCCTCGGCGGGTTCGCCGTTGTCCTGGACGAATTGCGCTCGGCGGTCGAGGACGGCGACGGCGAGAGGCTTGCGGAACTTTTCGACGAGGCACGTCGTTTTCGAGAGAAGCTCGAGGGGCGGTGAGGCCACGGTGCTGACCATAGAACCGGCCAAGGCGCCGCTCAGGGGCCGTGTCCGGGTTCCCGGTGACAAGTCGATATCACACCGTGCTCTTATACTTGCCGGTGTGGCCGAAGGTAGGTCGCACATAGAAGGTCTCGGCGGCGGCGGCGACATAGCCTCGACCAGGGCCGCAATGGAGAGCTTGGGGGTGGCGATAGAGAAAGCCGGGGGTGGTCTCGAGGTCAGCGGACGTGCCATGGAACTGTGCGCCCCTGACTCCGCTATCGACTGCGGCAATTCCGGGACCACCATGAGGCTGCTCACCGGTCTGCTGGCCGGACAGGACTTCGCCTCCACTTTGGACGGTGACGCGTCCCTGCGCCGGCGTCCCATGGCGCGGGTCACCGAGCCATTGACCGGTATGGGCGCGGGCATCGAAAGCGACCAGGGCCATGCACCCGTCCGGATCAACGGGCGGCGCCTGGCCGCGAGCAGTCATGCGCTCGAGGTTCCCAGTGCCCAGTTGAAGTCGGCGCTCTTGCTGGCCGGGATGCAGGCCGGCGGTGTGACCGAGGTAAGCGAGCCGAGGCTTTCACGGGACCACACCGAGCGAATGCTCGCCTTCATGGGGGTGGGTCTCGAGCGCCGCGGTCTGTCGGTCTCCGTCGCGGGTCCGGTGGTGCCCGAGGCCCGCAGGATATCGATCCCGGGCGACCCTTCGTCGGCAGCGTTCCTTGTCGTGGCTGCCTTGCTCGTGCCCGGTTCCGAGATCACGGTGGAAGGACTCTGTCTCAACCCCACGCGCACCGGTTTCATAGGCGTGCTCCGGCGCATGGGTGCCGATCTCGAGACCGCCGAGACCGGGGAGTTCTGCGGCGAACCGACGGGAACCGTCACGGTACGGGCCTCGCGGTTGTCTGCCGTCGATATCGGTGCCGACGAGATACCGGCCACCATAGATGAGTTGCCGTTATTGGCCGTGGCGGCAGCCACCGCCGAGGGCCGGACGCGGATCTGGGGGGCGGGGGAGCTGCGGGTGAAGGAAAGCGACCGTATCGTCGCCAGCCGGGCCATGCTCGAACGCATGGGTGTTCGGGTGCAAGAGCAGGTGGACGGAATCGAGATAGAGGGCGGCACCCTGAGCGGCGACCGGGAGGTGGACGGTGGCGGGGACCACCGTATGGTCATGTGTGCGGCGGTGGCCGCGCTGGTGGCCGACGGACCGCTCCGGATCGCCGGTTCGCAGGCGGCCGGCGTGTCCTTTCCCGACTTCTTCGAGACCCTCGCGGGGTTGCGCTCGTGAGCGCGGGCGGCGATAAGCCCTTCGTCATCGCGATTGACGGTCCGTCTGCAGCCGGCAAGTCGACCGTGGCACGACAGGTGGCCGAACGTCTTGGCCTGCCCTATCTGGACTCGGGAGCCCTGTACCGTACCGTCGCGCTAGCCGCCCTGGATCTCGGCACCGATCTCGACGACGGCGAGGCGCTCGGGCGTCTGGCAGCCGGACTTCGTATCGAGTTGTCCGGGGACGGCACACGCGTGCTATCGGGCGACGAGGACGTTACCGAGCGTTTACGCGGACCCGAGGTGAGCCACGGCGCCTCGCGAGTGTCGGCCGTACCGGCCGTACGCGAGGTTTTGCGCGAGACGCAGCGTGCGATCGTCGGCGGCCGTGGCGCCGTGGCCGAGGGTCGGGACATGGGCACGATCATGTTCCCCGACGCCCAGCTCAAGGTGTTCCTCGACGCCGATCCGGCCGAACGAGTGCGGCGCCGCACGGCCGAAAGGGCTCAGCCCCCATCCGGGGCGGAACAGGTCGGGCGCGAGCTCGCCGAACGCGACCGCCGCGACCGCAGCCGCGAAGTCGCGCCGCTGGAGCCCGCTACGGACGCGGTGCAGGTTGATTCGACGGCGCTCAGTATCGACGAGGTGGTGACGCGTATAATCGACGAAGCGGTCTCTCGCGGGTTCCCCGTACCGAAAAAGTTCTGAAAAATTAGAGGTTTCCCTTGAAAATGGGCGCGCCGGGCGATATTCAGCCCGGACGTCTTGCGCAATCCGGCGCGGGCACTGCGGCACATGGAGAGCTTCCGGGATATCGTCGACGATGCGGTTCACCCTCCTCGCACGGGCGACTATGTCGCCGGCCGTGTGGTAGCCGTCGATCAGGAAGGCGTAACCGTAGACATAGGTTGCAAGTCCGAGGGGGTCGTTCCGCTCGGCGAGTTCACGGACGCCGGCGGAGAGATCAAGATCTCCGAGGGCGACGAGATAGAGGTCTACGTCGAAGCTCTCGGTGCCGACGGCGCCGACGTCAAGCTGTCCTATTCCTACGCGCGTGAGTCCTCGATCTGGCGGGCGATCGAGGAGGCCTACCGCAG
>CAYXZP010000069.1:9277-12191 GCA_964469485.1 uncultured Myxococcales bacterium
ATGGGCGGCGGCATGGGCAACATGGGCATGGGTGGAATGGGCGGCGGCATGGGCGACATGGGCGGGGGGGGCAAGCGCGGCGGCAACGGCAACCAAGGCGGGGGCGGCAAGCGAGGTGGCAAAGGAGGAGGCAAGAAAGGCTACAGGGGCAAGTGAGGCGGCAGCATAGAGGGTAAGATCGTGGGCCCGGTAAAGGGCGGGCTCAAGGTCGATGTCGGGGTGCCGGCCTTTTTGCCGGGCTCGCACGTCGATATCCGTTCCCATGGTTCACTCGACCGTTACATCGGCGACAGCGCCTCTTTCGCGGTTCTCAAGTTCAACCGTGCGCGCGGGAACGTCGTGGTCTCGCGCAAGTCGCTTCTCGAGAAAGAGCGCGAGGCTGAACGCGGCGAGACCCTCAAGCTGCTCGAGGCGGGCGTTATCCTCGAAGGGACGGTCAAGAACGTCACCGATTACGGCGCCTTCGTCGACCTCGGGGGCATCGACGGACTGCTCCACGTCACCGACATGTCGTGGGGGCGCGTAAGCCGCCCGTCCGAAGTCGTCAGCGCGGGCGACCGCATCAAGATCGTCGTGCTCAAGTACGACCCCGATGGGTCCCGTATATCGCTCGGGCTCAAGCAACTGACGCCCGATCCTTGGGGCACCGTGGCCGACCGCCTGTTCCCCGGAAGCCGCGTGGACGGCAAGGTCGTCAGCCTGACCGACTACGGAGCCTTCGTCGAGGTCGAGGACGGGATCGAGGGCCTGGTGCACGTGTCCGAAATGTCATGGACGGGCCGGGTGTCGCACCCCTCCAAGATAGTGTCGGTCGGGCAGGAGGTCGAGGTCGTCGTGCTGGCGCTCGACTCGGGCAACCGCCGAATATCGTTGGGGCTCAAACAGGCAACGGCCAACCCATGGGAGCAGCTTCCGATCGACCACCCGGTGGGCAGCCGCGTCACGGGCAAGATTACCAGCATTACCGACTTCGGCGTCTTCGTGAATGTGGCCGACGGGATCGACGGGCTCATTCACGTCTCCGACCTTCACTGGACGCGCAAGGTGCGTCACCCGTCCGAGCTTCTCGAGAAGGGGCAGGAGGTCGAGGCCGTCATCATAAGCATCGACCCGGCCAGCGAGCGGGTCTCTCTCGGACTCAAGCAAACCACCGAAGATCCCTGGAGCAAGATGGAGTCGAACTACCGGGCCGGGTCGCGGGTCGCGGGCAAGGTCACCAACGTGACGGAGTTCGGGGTGTTCGTGGAGATCGAAGACGGGTTGGAGGGCATGATCCATGTCTCTGAGCTTTCCGCCGAGCGCGTGGAGGACCCACGCACGGAATTCACCGTCGGTGACCAGATCGAAGCGGCTGTGCTTCAGATCGATACGCGCGAGAAACGGATATCGCTCAGCGTCAAGTCGCTGGCGAGCAGCGCGGCCACGGCGGAGACCGAACCGTACGCCGACGGCGGGACGGAGGCCTCTCGAACATCTCTCGGCGATCTCATAAACAAGGAACTCGCCAAAAGTTCGGGCATGGACGGGGACGAGGAGAACGAATAATCGCGCTATGACCAAGCGTGAGCTGATCGACGATGTCGTAAGACTGCACCCGCGGTACTCTCGCCGGGACGCCGAGGTCATCGTCAATTCGGTCTTCGAGTGCATGACCGAGGCCCTGTGCGCCGGTCAGCGCATCGAGATCCGGGGCTTTGGCAGCTTTGTCGTCAAGGGACGGCGTGCGCGTGAAGGGCGCAACCCAAAAACCGGCGAGATCGTGGCCGTGGCCGCCAAGCGGGTGCCTTTCTTCAAGGTCGGCAAGGAGCTCAAGCAACGGGTCGACGGGAACGGCGATGGCAGGGACCGGAACTCCTCCTCGGGCTGAGAGCGAGTGAGGGTCCTGTGGGCGCCCTGGCGTCTTTCCTACGTAGAGAAACCCGATGACCGGCGCGGCTGCATCTTTTGCGACAAGCCGGCCATCGAGGACGCGGGCGCGCGCCGCGAGGCCCTGGTCCTCTATAGCGACCGTCACAGTTCCGTCCTGATCAACAAGTTCCCGTACACCAACGGGAACCTGATGGTCTCTCCACGCGCACACACGGCCGATCTTCCGGGTCTCGGCAGCGCTTGTTCGACCGCCGTGTTGGGTACGATCAAGCTGGCCGTACGGGCCCTCGAAGCGGTGTATGCCCCGCAGGGATTCAATATCGGAATGAACGTCGGCCGGCCGGCCGGCGCGGGCATCGACGACCATCTACACTGGCACGTGGTGCCGCGCTGGGAAGGCGACACCAATTTCATGCCGCTGATCTCGGAGACCCGTGTCATGCCCGAACATCTAGAGGATTCCTACGACCGGTTGCTGCCCGAATTCGAACGGTCGGCCGCAAACCCGGACTGATGGCTAACGGCGCCGGCGCGACCTCGAGCGGGTACAAGCTGACGCCGGTCATGCGCCAGTACCTCGAGGTCAAGAGCGCCCACGAGGACGCCGTCCTGTTCTTCAGGATGGGCGACTTCTACGAAATGTTCTTCGACGACGCAGAGCGTGCCGCCGCCGTTCTCGAGATCGCGTTGACCAGCCGCAACCGCAACGACGCAAGGCCGATCCCGATGTGCGGGATACCCTGTCATTCGGTGAGACCCTACGTGGCCAAGCTGCTCGAGGCGGGGATCAAGGTCGCCATATGTGACCAGGTCGACCAACCCGACCGCGGCCTGGCAAGGCGCGAGGTGACGCGCGTCATAACGCCGGGCACGGCCATGGACGAGGAAAGTCTCGTTGCCGAGGAGCCAAACTACCTGGCTGCCGCCTTCGAGTGCGCCGGGCGCATAGGCATGGCGTGGACGGAATTCTCGACCGGGGAACTTCGTTTTACCGAGACCGCCGACATTCACGAGTTCGCCGAGGAGTTGGTGGCCGTCGGGCCGA
>CAYXZP010000070.1:0-11914 GCA_964469485.1 uncultured Myxococcales bacterium
TGCGCATTCCCTCGCTGGAGGGGGCACTCCCGGCCGACCGGCCGCGCGTGCAGTGGACGCCGAACCGGAGCCCATCGACGAGAGCGAGGATGATTGGGCTGCTCTCGCTGATGCGGCCATGGGGCCCGGCATGGGAGGACGCCCCCGCGGTGGTAGAGCATACCCACCGCCTGGCCGAACCCGAGGGACGGGAGTTCGGTGACTGGGCTGCGGGCGATGAGGTTTCCGATGCCCTGGTCGGGCTCATCGCCGACGCCGGCCGCCTCTATCTTCCGTGGGTCGCCCGGGCCTGCCGCGACGGTGAGGCCGAACTGGTCTTCGACTCGGGGGAGAAGGTTCTCATCCGGTCCACTGAATTCCTAAAGGAGGCACGCCGCACCCTGTTGGCCCGCTATCTGGAGCACCGGAGTTCTGAGCTTGATGCTATCCTGGAACGGGCAGGGGTGCTCGGGTACTTCGTGGAGTTCACGGACGGGGCCGGCGAGGTTGCGGTGTTCGACGGTCCTCCGCGGCCGGCCTTGAACCGGCCTTTCCCGCCCGACTGGGAGGCATGAGGATATGAACGCATCGGTGGTGCTCGTGATCGGTTACAGCTTCCTGGCCATCAGCGCCTATTTTTTTGTGCGTCCCGGCTCCATCGACGGTTTCATCGAGCTGGCCATGGACAATCTCTGGACGCTTGCCGCAGTGCGTGTGGTGATAGGTGTGCTTCTGTTCCTCGGTTCAGCCTACACGAGACTGCCCGATACCGTCCGTGTGATCGGTATCGTGATCTTCGTGAGCGGGCTCCTCACTCCGGTCCTCGGACCTCGTATGGCGGGCCAACGCTGGCTTGCCTTTGCCATGCGCCACATACGGCCGCTGTCATTGGTGTCGATGGCGCTCGGCGCCGTTCTGGTCTACTCGGCGGCCTGAAGCGCGGCCGTCATTTCTTCGGTCACCCGCTCCATTAGTGATTCGAGCGCACGGAAGGGGCGGATCATGACCGTGAACTCGGCGATGAGGCCGTCTTTGTCGATGCGTATCAGGTCGAGCCCCTGCAGCTCCAGTTTGCCGACCCTAGCCGTGAAGATGAGCGCGGTGCTTGTGTCGCCGCCCGCAAGCTCATCGCTGTAGGTGAAGTCCTCGAAGGTACCGAGCAGCACGGACAGCAACATCTCGATGGCCTCTTTGCCCTCGAAGGGTTTGCGGTAGGCGGGACTGAACAGGCGGGCGTCATCGGCAAAACAGGCCATCATGCGGTCGAGATCGCGGGCCTCGACCCCGATCCGGAATTCCCTTGCTGCGTCCATGTTGTTAGATGTCCTTGCTGCGGCGCCCTGGCCGCACCGAGAACATGACCGGGGGTGGGATAGTGTCAAATCGTAAGACTGCTTGGGTCGTTCTTGCCGGCATGCTTCTGGTGCTCGTCGCCGCCCCGGGGTGCGAGCGTGTGCGTGGCCGCTTGATAGGTATTGCCGCCGACCGGGCCGCGGCCGGTGACCACGGCGATTGGCTCGACGACGGCGCCATGCACGTCATTCTGTGCGGCACCGGTTCGCCGCTTCCCGACCCCGACCGCGCCGCCGCCTGTACGGCGGTAATTGCCGGAGGCCGGCTCTTTCTCGTCGATACGGGACCCGGTTCCTGGGAGAACGTACAGCGGTGGGGCTTGCCGCGGGCCGCGCTTGCGGCCGTCCTTGTCACCCACTTCCACTCCGACCATATCGGCGACTTGGGCGAGACCGTCATGCAGAGCTGGCTGGCCGGCCGCAGCCGTCCGCTTGCCGTCTACGGGCCTCCGGGGGTCGAGCGTGTAGTGGCGGGTTTCCAGGAGGCCTACGCGCTGGACACCCGTTACCGCATAGCCCACCACGGCCGCAGCGTCATGCCGGTAGAGGGCGCCAGGGCCATCGCCCGTCCGCTCAAGCTGCCACCGGGTAAAAGCTCCATGGTGGTGTTCGATGACGGCAAGCTTCGGGTGACAGCCTTCGCCGTGGACCACCAACCTGTATCGCCCGCTTACGGGTATCGCTTCGATTCGGGCGGCCGTTCGGTCGTTATAAGCGGCGACACCGCGGTCGCCGACACCGTGGTCCAGCACGGACGCGATGCCGACCTCCTGGTTCACGAGGCGCTGGCGGCGCATTTGATAGGGCCGCTCGCACAGGCCCTCGGCGAACGCGGAGAGGAACGACTGGCCAAAATGACGGCCGACATACTCGACTACCACACAACGCCGCGGCAGGCCGTCGAGCTTGCCGGCCGCGCCGGGGTGGACACGCTCGTTCTGACCCACATCGTCCCGCCACCGGCCCGGCCCATCGTAAGGCGCATGATCATGCGCGGCGCCAGGGGCGACTGGGACGGCGAATTGATACTCGGTGACGACGGCATGCACTTCCGGCTACCGGCCGGTAGCGATGAGGTCCTGCGCGACGACCTCGACTGACAGGATTTAACGGTCGAGCAGTTCGGCGCGCTCGGCCGCCTCAAAGCTCTGGCGTAGCGCCGCGTAATCGTCGGGTGTGAAGGCCCTGAAGCTCTTGTCGCCGCGCTCGCGCCAGTAGATGGGGTCGCCGACGTCAGCCGGGTTGAAGTTGGCCTTCTTCAGGTGCCGCACCAGCACCTTCTGGGTGCCGGTGTAGTCGAAGTCCTCGACCACTCTTATGAAGTCGGGCATCCACTTGCGGTCCATGCCGCCGTGCTCGATCTGGTCGTCGCAAAATTCGAAGAAGGCCTTGGGGTCGAAACCGGCACCGTCGGCCATCTTGAGGGCCACCATCACGAGTTCGTCGGACACCACGCAGGGAACGCCGTAGGCCGCGGCCAGTTGTATGTCACCGTGCTCGCCGATGAGGCGCGCGACCTGCAGGGCCGAGAAGTTCTCGCCGTCCTTGCGTATCCAATCGTCGGTGCGGCCGTCGAAGAAGAGGTGACGCTTGCCGTCTCGTTCGAGGATGTGGCCGAGGTCGCCCGAGTGGTAGACCCCATCGCGATACTTCGATGTGTTGGCCTCCTTGTTGTCGAAGTAGCCCTGGAACAGCCCGGTGTCCTCGGCCACCCGGCATATTTCGCCGACCGCCTCGTCGTAGTTGGTTATCTTGCCGTCTGCGTCAAGTTCGGCGCCGGCCTTGGCCTGGCCGTCTTCGCCGATTATCTGCACGGCCGGGTCGGTTATCTCGCCCACGCTGCCGCGCGGGTCGCCCTTGCGGCGGAAGGTGCTGATGGCAGCCTCGGTGGAACCGTAGAGTTCGAACATGTCCTCTAGTCCCAACCACTTCATGAAACGGTCGATGTCGGGGGGCGAGGCGCCGTTGCCCACGGCCCAGCGAAGTTTGTTGGCGGGGTTCTCGGTCACCTCACGGCGGATGGCCTCTTCGTCGCCGCCGTACTGCTTTTCGATCGCGGCCAGTACGTAGTGGCAGGGCTCGCCGACGTAGTTCCAGTAGGTGGCCCCATACTTGAGTATGTCGGGGACGAAGTTGCTGCCGCTAAATCGTTCACGAAGTCCCGCACCGCCACCCACCCAAAAGGAGGGCATGAGACCGACGAACATCGAGTTCGAGTGAAACAGCGGCATCGATATATACACGGTGTCGCTGGTGCCCAGTCCCATCGTGGCCGAGACGGCCATGCCGGTCATGCATAGCTTCGCGTGGTTGTTGTTGATGCCCTTGGGCAGCCCGGTGGTGCCCGAGGTGTAGATGATCATCAGGTTGTCTTCGTGGGTGACGTTCGTGTCGGGAAGCGGCGTGTTCGGATCCGCGGCCGGTGCTTCGGCGTCGAGACAGGCCAGTAGGTCCTGTTCTTTTTCGACCCCGCCCTCGGTCGGCAGATAGAGAATGTTCTCGGCAGCCACCGTGTCGAACTTCTCCTGCACCTTGTCGATCTCGCCGCGGTAGCGCTCGTCGGCCACCAGAACGCGGGAGCGGGAGTGGTTTAGGACGCCGGCCAGCGTGTCGCCGCGCAGGCCCGTGTTGATGCCGAAAAGCGTCAACCCGCCCATCGCGCATCCTCCGTACACCGAGAGCAGTTCGAGGTGGTTGTCGAGCAGCATGGCCACATGGCCGGGTCGCTTCTCGTCTATGGCGCCGAGCCGCCCGAGCAGGAAGTGCGAGGTACGGGCCGCCTGGTCGCGGAACTGGCCGTAGGTCCAGGACCGCTCGTGCTGGCTGACGAAGGTCTTGCCGGCGAGGTCCGGGTGTTCTCCGCGCGCCTGTATCTGTGCGCCAACGGTAAGGTCGGCTTCGATGGTTATAGGTTGGTCGTCCACGCTGTTGCTCTCCTTGGCCGCCCGATTGTCCTGGGCAAGGGGCATCGTGTAGAAGAAATGCCTTCCTGCGGCAACGTGCGCCGCCGAGCCCTTCATGCTCAAGCTTCTCTACGTCGGTCTCGGCGGCTTACAGACCTCCGAACTGCTCCGCGATGGCTATGCCTCTGTGGCCCTTCTCAACGTTGCCGCCCAGGTGGTGCCGGGCCTGGCTGCTGTCTGGGTCGGCTTCTCGGCCGGACGCATGATATAGACTGGTCGCGCATGCGCACGAGCAATCTATCCGGCCGTACCGCTCTGGTGACGGGTGCCGGGGCCGGTATCGGCCGCGCCACGGCGCAACTCTTCGCCGAACGCGGCGCCCGCCTGGTGATCTGTGACATAGACGAGCAGCGTATCGCTATGGCCGCCGAAGAGCTGGGCGCGCTCGGCACAGAGGTGATGGCTCGCCGCGTCGACGTTTCTTCGACCGAGGCCATGGAGAGCTTTGCCGCCGAGGTTAGTTCCGAGATAGGCGCGCCCGACATCTTGATGAACAACGCTGGTGTCGGCATTGCCGGCGCGCTCGTCGATACCCCCATGGATGACTGGAACTGGGCCATCGGTATCAACATCCTTGGCGTGGTCAACGGCTGCCGCTTGTTCGTGCCGGCCATGGTCGACAGCGGCCGTGAGGGGCACGTCATCAACATGGCCTCGGCTGCCGGATACACCCCTGTTCCCGGGCTTTCGACCTACGGTGCGACCAAGTTCGCCGTGCTCGGCCTTACCCAAGCTCTCAGAATGGAGCTGGGCGGTACACCCATAGGCGTCACGGTCGTGTGTCCGGGCGTGGTCGATACGGACATAGTCCGTGCATCGCGCATGCGGGGGGACCTGGCCACCGAGGCCTCCCGCCAGCGGACCATCGATGCTTACGTCAAACGCGGCTACGGACCGGAAAGGGTGGCGCGCAATATCTTGAAGGCCATCGACAAGGACCGCGCCGTTGCACCTGTGAGCCCGGAAGCCTGGTTCATGTACTACGGCATGCGCTGGTTTCCCGGGCTCTCGCGCCGGCTCAACGTTCGGCTTCAGAACAGGATGACCGAGGCGGGTTGAGGCCGGTGTCCGGGCTAAGCGGTCTGCGGGTGGTCGACATGTCCACCGGCATCGCCGGCGCCTACGCGACCAAGCTCTTTGTCGACGCCGGGGCCGATGTCGTAAAGGTCGAGGCTCCCGGCGGCGACCCCTTGCGGCGCTGGTCGGCCTCCGGTACCGGCCTTGGTGGCCGTGACGGAGCGCTCTTTCGCTTCCTGGCCGCCGGCAAGCGGTCGGTCGTCGCGAAGGCCGGTTCTGCCCAAGACCGCGACCTCGTTGCGGCCTGTGACCTGGTGGTGGTCGGGCCCGAGCTACCCGTGCCCGAGCGCGACGGTCTCGTGGTGCTTTCCATCACGCCCTTCGGAAGAAGCGGCCCCTGGCGCGAGCGCCCGGCCAACGACTTCATCGTTCAGGCCCTTTCCGGGTCGACAGGTACGCGCGGGCTTCTCGGCGGGGAACCCTTCCAGGCTGGCGGTCGCATGAGCGAGTGGGTGGGCGGCACCTATGCGGCGGTGGCCGCCCTTGCCGCGCTCCTGCGGTCGGAGTCGACGGGGCAGGGGGAGATGATCGACTTCTCGCTGCTCGAGGTCATGACGCTTGCCGGCACGAACTACATGGATCTCATGGCCCGCATCATGGACTTCGGTGTGAGCGAAGGTTTGCCGCAAACGGTCGAAACGCCTTCCATAGAACCGACGGCCGACGGCTATGTGGGGTTCTGCACCAACTCGCGACAGCAGGTGGCCGACTTCATGCGTCTGATAGGCCGGCCCGACCTTGTCGACGACGAAGAGCTGGCCCAGTTCATAGGACGCCTGGTGCGCTGGGATGAATGGAACGACATCGTTCACTCATTCACCAGGGGTCTCGGCACCGCCGAGATAGTCCGGCGTGCAGCGGACCTTCGCATCCCGGTCGCCCCTGTGCTCAACGGCGACACCGTGCGCCGTCACGAGCACATCGCCGCACGGGGGGCGGTTCGCCCGGCACCCGATGCTTCCTTCGAGGCCCCGCGGCCGCCTTACAAGATAGATCACGAGGGTCCGCCGGCGATGCGCCCGGCGCCCGGACTCGGTGAGCACGATGGCGGCGTCGACTGGTCACCACGCGAACGCGCCCCGGTAACGGAAAAGAGCGGCGCGCTGCCGCTGGCCGGGCTCCGGATCATCGACATGACGGCCTGGTGGGCCGGCCCCTCGGCCACGGGCATGCTGGCCGCGCTCGGTGCCGAGGTGATCCATCTCGAGTCGGCGGCCCATCCCGACGGCATGCGCATGGTCGGCGGCATGGCGCGCGGCCGTCATGAGGAGTGGTGGGAGGCCAGCGGTTTCTTCCAAGCGGCCAACGCGAACAAGCTCGGACTCACGCTCGACCTTTCGAAGCCCCGGGGGATGGAACTGTTCGAGCGCCTTCTGGCCAGTTCGGATGCGCTGGTCGAGAACTTCACGCCGCGGGTGCTTGCCAACTTCGGTCTGGACGAGGACCGGTTGCGCGCAATGAACCCACGGTTGATCCTCGTGCGCATGCCGGCCTTCGGCCTTGACGGTCCCTGGCGCGATAACACGGGTTTTGCCCAAACCATGGAGCAGCTCAGCGGTCTGGCATGGATCACCGGCCATGTGGATGATCAGCCTCGGATCCAGCGGGGACCCTGCGACCCCCTTGCCGGCATGCACGCCGCCTTTGCCTGCCTGGTGGCGTTCAGGATGCGACAAGGAGAGGCTTCGTTCCGGCACGTCGAGTGTTCGATGGTCGAAGGAGCACTCAATGCGGCGGCCGAGCAGATCATCGAGTTCACGGCCTACGGCAGGCTGCTTGGCCGCACCGGCAACCGTTCGCCCGGTGCGGCGCCCCAGGGGCTCTACCCCTGCCTCGGCAGCCATCCGGGCAGCGAACGCTGGCTGGCCCTTTCGGTCACGAGCGACGAGCAGTGGCGCGCACTGGGGGGCGTCCTCGGGAACCCGGCCTGGGTCGAGGACCCGGGCTTGCAGACCCACGAAGGTAGAGACGGCCGTCAGGATGAGATCGACGGCGAGCTTCGCAGCTACTTCGCCGGCCAGGACCGTGAAAGGGCGGTGGAGGCGCTGTGGGCCGCCGGTGTCCCGGCCGGGGCCGTGGTCGATCCGCGCGCCGTTAGCGGGCTCGAACAGAACCGGGCGCGCCACTTCTTCGAGGAGCTCGAGCACCCGGTGACCGGCCCCAACCCGGTTCCGGGAATTCCGTTCCGCTACGCATCGGTCAAGACCTGGTTGCGCTGTCCGGCCCCAACGCTCGGTCAGCACAACCGCGAGATACTCGGAGGCTTGCTCGGGCTCTCCGAAGACGAGCTTGCCGGTCTCGAAGCCGATGGAATATCGGGACGGCGGCCGACCGGACTGTAGCCCGGCCCGCGGCGAGCTTTTCTCAGACCGAAACGCAGTATAGGCCCTTTGCGATGGCAGTACTGGACTTCAAGGCCTTCGACGCCGACAACCATTACTACGAGGCCGAAGACGCCTTCACCCGCCATGTGGACCGGCGCATGCAAAAGCGCGCCGTTCGTTGGGTCGAGGTGAACGGTCGCAAGCGGATCCTCGTCGGCGGCCGGCTGGACAGTTTCATTCCCAACCCGACCTTCGACCCGGTGACCAAGCCGGGGATCCTCGGCGACTACTTTCGCGGCGTCAATCCCGAAGGCAAGACCATGGCCGAGCTGTTCATGGACAACATCGAGCCGATCCGGCCCGAGTACCGCGACCGTGATGCCAGGCTCGCGCTGCTGGACCAGCAAGGGCTTGCGGCCTGCATCCTCTATCCGACGCTGGGCTGTGGGATCGAGCAGCCGCTTCGCTCGGACATCGAAGCCACGCACGCCGCTCTGGCCGGATTCAACCGCTGGTTGCTGGAGGATTGGGGCTTCAACTACAAGAACCGCATTTACACGGCGCCCATGATGTCGCTGGCCGACCCGGTGCGCGCGGTCGAGGAACTCAAGTGGGTCATCAAGGAAGGCGCCCGTATCGTTTATCTGCGGCCGGCCCCCGTGCCCAAGGCCGGGGGAAGCTCACACTTCGGCCTGCCCGAGCACGATCCGTTCTGGGCTCGGGCCGAAGAGGCCGGTGTGGTGGTGGCCTTTCACACGGCCGATTCCGGCTACGGGCGTTTTACCGCGGCTTGGGAGGGCAAGCGGCAGATCGAGGGCTTCCGCGGCGGTTACGCTTTCGCGATGTCGACGACCATCGGACGCGCGATCATGGACACGATGGCCAGTCTGATCGTGCACGGGGTCTTTGCCCGTTTCCCGGCCCTCAAGGTCGCCAGCATCGAGAACGGTTCTTTCTGGGTGCCGTGGCTGCTGAAGAACTTCGCCAAGGCCTACGGGCAGATGCCCGGCGAGTTCACCGAGGACCCGCGCGAGAGCTTCAAGCGGCAGGTCTGGGTGGCGCCGTTCTTCGAGGACGATGCGCGCGAGCTGGCCGACCTTATCGGCGTGGAGCACGTGATCTTCGGTTCGGATTTCCCTCATGCCGAAGGCCTCTCGGCACCGCTGGACTACCTGGCGGAACTCGATGGGTTCTCGGCCGACGAGACGAGGTTGGTAATGCGCGAGAACACCCGGGCCTTGCTAGGGGTCGAGCTGCCGGTCTGAGAACAGGCGGGTTGACTGGGGGCGGGCCGGCGCATAAGTACATGAGCCGGTAAGTTTACAGTTGGCTGTAAGTTTGCTGGATGCCTATGGAAACCACGGCGGTCACCGGAGACGGCAACGGGCTTGGCCGGCGCGAGCGGCGCAAGCTCGCCGTGCACGAATCGATCGTTGAAGCCGCCCTTGGCCTGTTCGACCGAAAAGGCTTGGCCGAGACCACGGTGGCCGAGATCTGCGAGCTGGCCGACGTGGCCGAGAAGACCTTCTTCAATCATTTCCCGACCCGCCAGCATCTGATCCGCGATATCGCCGAGCGCTCTCTCGGACAGTTGTTCGGCCACATAGAGGCTGCGCGCGATCACGACGGTCCCTACCGCGAGCGCCTCGAGATCTTCTTCCGCACCATCGCACGCGCCGCCCAGGAGGCGGGGCCTATGAGGCGGGAGCTGTTGACCGAGATGATACATGTCGGCCACGACAACGACGGCGAGTCCGAACGGGCCCGCCGTCTCCACGACGCCTTCGCCGGTCTGGTGCGCGACGGCCAGCGAGAGGGGGTCGTCAATCCGGCCCACAAGGTCGATACCGCGACCGAACTGATCACCGGGGCCTTCTACGCGCTCATGTTCAACTGGGTGCACCTCGACGCTTATCCTCTCGAGCGTCACGCGCGGCGCATGGCGGCCATCGTCGCCGACGCCTTCGGCGCCCGGCCGGAGACCGAGTAAGATGCCCGGACCGGAAAAGGCCGTGAACGGGGAGCGTTTCGACCTGCCCATACCCAACGGCTGGTATGCGGTGTCCTGGTCGAAGGACCTGGCACCCGGGGAGGTGAAACGCGCTTACTATTTCGACCGCGAGCTGGTCATATTCCGCACCGAGTCGGGACGCGCCTGTGTGTTCGACGCCCACTGTCCGCATCTGGGCGCGCACATGGGGGTCGGCGGCAAGGTCGAGGGCGAGAGCCTGCGCTGCCCCTTCCACGCGTGGCGCTACGACTGCGAGGGGGTCTGTGTCGAGATCCCCTACGCCAAACGTATCCCGCCGGCGGCGCGTGCGCGGGCCTGGGAAGTGGTCGAGGCCAACGACATGGTCTTCGTGTGGCACCACGCCGACGGCAAGCCGCCCTTTTTCGAGATGCCGGTCCTGCCGGAGTTCAACCACCCCGATTGGGAACCGGGCAAGCATTGGGAGATAACCGTCGATGTTCACGTGCAGGAAATGGCCGAGAACAACTGCGACCCGATACACTTCCTCTACGTTCACGACAATCCAGACCCCACCATCGATTCCGAGATGCGTTACGATGGCCTCAAGATTACCATGTCAAGTACGTCAGAGCGCGAGGCCTACGGTGGTGTGTTCGAGCTCGAGCTCGAGCGCGAGACCTGGGGCATAGGCCTGGCTAGTGTGCGCATAGTCGGCGTGGAAGATGCCGGCCTGTTGATGTTCTCTTCCACAACGCCGATCGACGCCGGCCGTTCGCACTCACGATGGACCTTTGTGGTCACCAGCAACATGGCTGATACGGCGGGCCAGGAGTTCATCGATTCCATGACGGAGGGGGTTCTCGATGACCTTCCGATCTGGGAAAATAAGGTCCACCGCTCAAGGCCACTGCTTTGCGACGGCGACCACTATTTGGCCGAGTTCCGGCGTTGGGCGAGCAATTTCTACTCGGACCCCGAAGCGGCAGGCCGCGCGGTGGAGGACCCACGGCCGCTGGAGGAACGGGCGTAGGCCGGCCGCGAATGAGCGATCCCATCCTTATCATCTCCTCCGACACACACGCGGGACTTCCGCCCGAGCGCTACCGCGATTACGTCGACCCTAAGTATCGGGAGACCTTCGATCTTGCCCTTCCCATTCAGACCGAGGAGATAAAGAAGAGCGCCAAGAAGTTCCTGGTCGACGAGACCAACGCCGAGTGGCGCAAAGGTCACGAGCGCGAACTCGAAGGCGCCTGGGACAGTTCGGCGCGTGTCGCGGTCTTGGAGGGCGACGGGTGCGTCGCCGAGGTCATCTTTCCCGACGGGGTCACAGAGATGAACACGCCGCCCTTTGGCGCGGGCATTTCTCTGCCCACCGAGGGCGTCGATCCCGAGCTGCAATGGGCCGGCGCACGCGCCCACAACCGCTGGCTCGCCGAGTTCTGCGCCGAGTTGCCCGGACGCCGGGCCGGCGTGGCTATCGTCCTTATCTGGGACATCGACGAGGCTGTCGAGGAGGTCCGCTGGGCCCGCAGCAATGGTCTTCGTGGCATCGTGATCCCGACCCTGTGGGGAAAGCTGCCGGCCTATCACGACCCGCGCTACGAGCCTTTGTGGTCCGCCTGCGAAGAGCTCGACATGGCGGTCACCATACATTCCGGCGCCGCGCCGATGCATGACTACGGTGAAGGCGAGGGGATGGTCGGCATCTATATCAGCGAGGTCGCCTGGTGGACGGCCCGTCCGCTGACCTTCATGGTCTGGGGCGGTGTCTTTGAACGTCACCCCGGGCTCAAGGTCGTGGTGACCGAGGGAACCTCGGTGTGGGTGCCCGAGATGCTTGAGCTGTGGGACTTCCGCTACGAGGAGTCCCATTTTGCCTCCAAGCTCGGCGACTATCGCAGCCATCTCAGCATGAAGCCGAGCGAGTACTTTCGCAGGAACGTTTTCGTGGGCGCATCTTGCATGTCCCGGCGTGAGGCCGAGATGCGTCACTCGATAGGCGTCGGCAACATGCTCTGGGGGAGTGATTATCCGCACCCCGAGGGCACCTGGCCTTTCACGCGCCAGCAGATGTGTGAAACCTTTCGCGGCCTTCCCGAGCAGGATGTCCGCGACATGCTGGGACTCAATGCCGCCCGTGTGTACGGCTTCGACCTTGCCGCCCTCGGCCGGGTTTCGGATAAGGTCGGGCCGGAACTGGTAGACATAATAGGAGACTAAGCGATGACCAAGTTGCGTTATGTG
>CAYXZP010000071.1:0-11856 GCA_964469485.1 uncultured Myxococcales bacterium
TTGCTACCACCGACGCCGAGCTGGAAAGCGCCCGTGAGGCCCAGCTCGAGTTGGGCCGTATCGCCATCGGGCTGGGCGGTTCGCCGATGTCCGAGCACGGGACCGGACGCAATCCGGTCAAGCAGCTTCTCCTCGGCGAGCTTTACGGAGAAAGAGGGGTGGCCGAGATGCGCGCGGTAAAAGACGCCTTCGACCCCCATGGCGTTCTCTCGCCGGGCGTTATGTTGCCGGCGGCCGGGAGAACTTCGGAGTAACGATGGCCGTTGCCACCGAAGTGCTTGTCGTCGGCGGTTCCGGGTTGCTCGGCTCGGCCTTGATGACCGAGTTTGCGGCGGGTGGGACGACGGTGGTCGGCACCTTCTGCGACAAGCAGCTGTCGGGTCTGGTCAGGCTGGACCTCAACGAGGCGGGTGCGGTAGACCGCTTGCTCGGCGAGCTGGCACCACGTGTGGTCATCAACACCGCGGCCGAGAGCAACGTCGACCTCTGCGAGCGCGAACAGGAGAGGTCGCACAGGGCCAACGTCGAATCCGCCGTCAATCTTGCGCTCGGGTGCCGGAAGGTCGGTGCAAGGCTGGTCACTTTCTCGAGCGACTATGTGTTCGGTTCAGAGCGTGGGCCCTACGATGACGGTCACAGCCCGGCACCTCTGAACATCTACGGACGTCACAAGTTGGCGGCCGAGCACGCGGTGGCCGAGGCGCTGGCCGACCACCTCGTCGTTAGGGTATGCAACCTCTATGGCTACCATGCCGGCGGCAAAAACTTCGTCATGGGCCTGTTGGCCAGGCTACAGGCCGGCCAGCCGCTCCGGGTGCCCCTCGACCAGTGGGGTAGCCCAACGCTGGTATCCGACCTCGCTTCGGCCGTCATCGTGGCGGCCTCTTCCGAACTGCGCGGGACCGTCCATATGGCCGGTCCCGACAACCTGGACCGTTTGAGCTTTGCCACGCGGGCGGCCGAGCTGTTCGGTTTCGAGGATGACAGGGTCGAGGGAGTAAGGACCTCCGAGCTTGCACAAGCGGCCAAGCGTCCGCTGCGCGGTGGGCTGGTCACCTCGGCCGCCGTCGAAGGTCTTGGACTGCGTTTCCGCGGTATCGACGAAGGCCTGTTGCGCGTGCGTGCCGCGATGGAAGCGGCGCCAGAGCCTCGGGACTAAGGCGAGTCGCCCAAGTAGCCGAGCGAACGGAGCTTTTCTGTGAGCGCCGGGTCGGTCTCGGGGCTGTGGGTGGCGTCGGATAGGCCGATGCCACCGCGGTACAGATTTTCGAGTTGTTGTTCACGGTCGAGGCTGCGTTGCTCGTAACTTTCCAATAGCGGGGCCAATAGTAGGGCCTGTTCGTGGTCGGCCGTGTAAAGGTTGTCCCGCTCGGCCGGGTCGCGGTCGAGGTCGTACAGCTCCCAGCGTGGCCCGGCCATACTTCGGACCCTTACCAAGCGCCACGGCCAACTGGTCACTCCCAAGGAGGGAGGCAACCAGCCGGGCCAGTGGCCGTCGTAGGTGTCAAACGCGGACGAACGCGCTTCGGCAAAAATCGGGCGAGAAACGGCGGGCCGCCCGGTCTTGAGGTGGTCGGCAAGCGAATGCCCGTCGAGCCCCTGCGGCACTGGTAACCCCATGAGTTCGAGCATGGTCGGCATCAGGTCGGCCACGCTCATAGGGCCCTGACGGCGCACCCCTCCCGGCAGGATGCCCGGGGCGTGGAAAAGGATGGGCACGTGTAGGACTTCGCCGACGACCTGCGCACCGTGGCCGCGGCCACCGTGCTCCCCGAACTCTTCACCGTGGTCGGAGGTGACGACAATGATGGTGTCGCCGGGCACACGGGCCTCGATCGTCTCGATAAGGGTGGCCACCCATGCATCGGTGTAGGCGATCTCGCCGTCGTAAAGATCGCTTTCCCGCTTGGCGAGCGCGGCACCCTCGGGACTCGGAAAGATGTGCTCTTCGGGCGGCGTGTACGGGGCATGCACCTGATAGCTGTGGAGAAACAAGAAGGCCGGTGAGTCGCGGTGCTGCTCCAGCCATTCCAACCCGCGTGTGAAGGTGTCGGCGATGTGGCCGCTGGTGGCCATCTGGTCTTCGGCCTCTCGGTCCTCGATGAAGCTCTCGAAACCGGCCGCGAAACCGAGATAGGCCTGTACCCAGGCGTTCTCGGTGAATGCCGCTGTCCGGTAGCCTGCGTTGCGCAGTACGTCAGCAAGCCTCAAGGCCCAGGGGTGGATGAACGGGGTCAGGCGCTTTTCGTCGGGCGCCGCGAGTGCCGTCGACGGGATGAGCCCGGTGAACATGGTGGCGTGGCCGCGCAGCGTGTCGGTGGCCTCCGACAGCGCCCTCTCGACCACGACCCCTTCGGAGGAAAATATCCGGTCCATATTGGGAGAGGTTGGGCGGTGGTATCCATAGAGGCCGAGCCGGTCGGAACGAAGCGTGTCGAGGGAGACCAAGACAAGGTTCGGGCGCTTCGGTCTTCTGCCCTCGGTCACCACGACCGGCGCACTGAAGTGGCCTAGCGGACCGGCGCCCTTGGTGCGGCCGCGGCGCGGGCCTTTGCCCTGGGTCATGAACTCGAGCGTGACGTTTCCTTCAATGCCGGCCAATGGGATCGTCGCGTCGCGCCAATGGCCGGCATCGTCCTCGCTTATCGCGAGTCTTTCTTCAAAGAGCGTGCGCGAACCGCCGCTGTGCCGTGCCGTTACTGTGAACAGCGCACGCCGGTCCTCTTCGGCCCAGGCCTGGATCCCGTAGCCGAACTCGAGCGAAGAGCCCCGCTCCACGGATAGCTCGAGCGTTGCGTGATGGCGGCGCAGGTTGTCCGTTAGCGACTTGCCACCCTTGACCAGCACCACGCGCCAATCCTCGCCGAGATACACCCTGGGGTATAGTGCGGTCGATCCGCCCGCGAATCGGCTCGCGGCCCAGACCTCGTCGATGAGCCGCAAGAGCTTTTGCTCGGGCGCCGGCCGGCAGGCCGATACCGTGTGACAGAGGAGGAAGGCGGCGACCACACAGGCGGCCACCGTGCCACGAGACCCCGTACATGCCTTGCCGCCCACGGGCGCCGACCTTAACCGCTCACCCGAACCGTGTCAGCAACTGCCGCCGCCAAGTTTTCATCCGCAGGCCGGCCTGTCTATGATTGCCGGCCGATGGCGGACACCAAAGACGCACAAGCGAAGAAGAAGCAGCTCCAGGCGCGCTTCAAAGAAGAGCGCATTCCCGAGGCCGTGTGGCCCGACGAATTCGGGGAGAAGAAGAAGAGGCCGCCCGAGATCGCCTTCATTGACGTGAACCTCTGCTTTCCCTGCGGCAAGTGCCCCGAGTTCTGTCCGGTCGGCTGCATCGAGTATCTGGCCCCCGGAACGCTACCCGGACGCGGCGACCTCCAGGCCGTCCAGGTTCGGGCCGACGAATGCATCGGGTGTTATATATGCGTGGAGGTGTGCGCCCTGTTGACCGACTACGATGCCGTGCGGATGTATGCCACGGACCAGGTCGAGGAACTGCTCGGGGTCACTATCGGCGACAAAAAACCCGATACCTACACACCCGCCGAGCCCCACGAAGAGTACTTCGCCGATGGTGGCCGCCGTTCGATCCGCCATCTCGGCAAGGGCTCGCGCATAGCCGGGAAGATCAACGCCGACGAGCGCAGGAGACAGGGCTATCCCGAAAGGTAGTTCGGTACGGGCCGACGGTAACCCGACCTTGCGTACGACCTGTGCGGCGTGCGGGAAGTCGATTCCCACGCACGTCGATAGCTTCGAGGGCTTGCGTGAGACCTGGCCGCTGGTCGTGAGCGACGTCGCCGGTGAGAAGGTCGTGGCGCTTTGTAGTGTCTGCCACGATGCTGGCAAACGGCCGGGCTCGACCGATCCCGCAGCCTAAGTAAGCGCTTTGAGCCGCGGCTTGCCGGCCTGGCCGTTGGCGACCTCGGCGGACACCGCCTCCAGGTCGGCGTCGACCATGAGGTCGACCAAGCCTTCGAAGGTAAGTTCGGGTTTCCAGCCGAGCTCAGTGTGCGCTTTCGAGGCGTCGCCTATCAGAAGGTCGACCTCGGCCGGCCGTATCAACGCCTGGTCGACCTCGACGTGTTCGGTCCAGTCGAGGTCGGCGCGTGCGAAGGCGCGCTCGACGAAATCTCCCACGCTGTGGGTCTCGCCCGTGGCCACGACATAGTCGTCCGGCCGGTCCTGTTGAAGCATGAGCCACATGGCGTGCACGTAGTCGGCCGCGTATCCCCAGTCGCGCCGGGCCTCGAGGTTGCCGAGTTTGAGCGTATCCTGCAGGCCGTTCTTGATGCGCGCCACTGTGTCCGTGATCTTGCGGGTAACGAACTCGAGCCCGCGCCGCGGTGATTCGTGGTTGAACAGTATTCCCGAGCACGCGTACATGTCGTAACTCTCGCGGTAGTTGACTGTCAGGAAATGGCCGTAGCATTTTGAGACCCCGTAGGGGCTGCGCGGATAGAAGGGGGTCAGTTCGTTCTGCGGTGTCTCGCGGACCTTGCCGAACATCTCGCTGCTCGAGGCCTGGTAGAACCTGGCCTCGGGGCAGACCACGCGCATGGCCTCGAGCATCTTGGTGACGCCCAAGGCCGTGAATTCCCCGGTCAGCACCGGTTGGCTCCAGGAGGTCGGCACGAAGGACTGGGCGGCCAGGTTGTATATCTCGTCCGGTTCGGTCTTCTCCAAGGCCGTCATCAGCGAGTTGAGGTCGAGCAGGTCGCCGAACACCAGCTCGATCTTGTCTTGGAGATGGTGGACCCGTGACAGGTTCTGGTTGCTGCTGCGGCGCACCATGCCGTGGACCCTGTAACCCTTGCCGACGAGAAAGTCGGCGAGGTAGGAACCGTCCTGGCCCGTGATGCCCGTTATGAAAGCGGTCGGCATGAGGTAGCGTCGCCTCCGCGCGGCTACTTGCCAGCGGCAGGTTACCCGCTCAGTATAACATTAGCCCGGGCATCGCTAACTAGTCCCGCGCGAGGTGTAGTCATGAAGCTCAGCAAGTTCGCCATGAGAACGGGTTTTATCAAGGGTATTGCGGTCGGAGCCGTCATCGGCTTGCTTGTCGGCAGCGCGGGCCTGTCCTCGGCCGCTTTCGGCAAGAAAGGTTGGGACCGTTTCGGCAAGATGTTCAAGCACGGTTATGTGGCCGGGTTCAAGGACTGTGTTCGCATCGCCAAGTTCTCCAATCCTCACGGCCGTATCGCCACGACCTACGTGTTGCCGCCGACGGCCAAGGGCGACCATTGGGTAAAGGCGATAGACAAGTTCTATGCCGACCCGAAGTTCGCCGAGCGTCCGATGTCGCAGATCATGATCCTGGCGGGCAAGGAGCTTGAAAGCACCTTCGGCCAAGAGTTGATCACCCCGGGCGAGAGCGCCTTCGAAGTGCTACGGCGGATCAACGACCGCAGGCGCATGGCCGAGATCGAGAAGCGAAAGGCCAAAGCGGCCGCCGCCGCCAAAGCGGCCGCCGTCGACAAAACACCGCCCGTCGACAAAGCGTCGCCCGAGGACAAAGCGTCGCCCGAGGCTGCGCCGGCCGACAAGAAGGCTCCGGCAGCCGGCAAGACCGACTAGGGAGGGCTCAGGTCCCGGCCCACGCTCGCAACTGCGGCCGCCTGGTGCTGTAGGCGGTAAAGCTTCGAGTAGAGCCCGCCGTTTGCCATCAACTCCGCGTGCGTGCCGCTCTCGCGCAGACGACCGTGGTGCAGGACCAGGATGCGGTCGGCCCCCTCGATGGTGGAGAGACGGTGCGCGATGACCAGCGAGGTCCGGCCGTTCTGCAGCTTCGCTACCGCGTCCTGGATGAGCGTCTCGGTCTCCGAGTCAACGCTCGAGGTCGCCTCGTCGAGCATCAGGATCTCGGGCCTGGACGCCAAGGCGCGGGCAAAGGAAAGGAGCTGGCGCTGCCCGGTCGAGAAATTGTTGCCACGCTCACGCACTGCCTCTGAGTAACCACCGTGAAGGCGGTTGACGAAGCCGTGGGCGTGCACCTGACGGGCGGCCTCGACGATCTCCGGCGCGGTCACCTCTTTGTCCCAAAGCCGTATGTTCTGCTCGACGCTGTCCGAGAACAGGAACACATCCTGGAGAACGACACCGAGGCGGCGGCGCAAGGTGTCGAGCGGCCAGCTTCGCACGTCGACGCCGTCGATGAGGATGCGGCCGGAGTCGACGTCGTAGAAGCGGCCGATGAGCTTGGTTACCGTCGTCTTGCCCGAACCCGTCGCGCCGACGATGGCCACGTGTTCGCCCGGTCTGAGCTTGAATGAAAGATCGCGGATGACCGGTTCTCCCTCGACGTAGGAGAACGAGACACGGTCGAACTCTATTTCCCCCCGTGGCTCGGGCGCGGAGGCCGGTTCGGCCGGACTCGAGATGACCGGCTCCATGGCGAGGATCGCAAAGACGCGTTCGGCCGCCGTGATCGCCGACTGCATGACGGCGTACTTGGTCGAAAAGTCGCGCACGGGGATGAAGAACTTGTTCATGTACTCGATGAACGCCACCAGAGTTCCGAAGCCGACGCCGGCCGCAAGCGCGGCCGCGGGGGTGGCCGGCGTGCCGAGCACGAGGTGGGCGCCGTACCACACGATGAGCGCTATCGAGATGTGGCTCAGAGCCTCGACGATCGAGAAAAGCGCGGCCTCGTATAAGTTCGACCGGTGGTTGGCGTCCCGGTGCAGGCCGTTGAGGCGGTCGAACTCGCGCGCAACCTGCCGTTCACGGGCGAACAACTGAACCACGGCCATCCCGGTGATCGTTTCTTGGAGATAGGCGTTGATGCGGGCGATCCGCTCGCGAATGAGCCGGTAGTTACGCCGGGCGTTGCGACGGAAAAAATTCAGGAAGAAGGCCATAACCGGGAGCGTCGTCAACGTGACGAGCGCCAGTTCGAAGTTTATCGCGAGCATGATGGCGACTATTCCGCCCAGGGTGATGAAATCCATGACCACCGTGAGCGCCCCCGCGGCGAACATCTCGTTGATGACGTCCACGTCTGTGGTCATACGGGTGACCAGGCGTCCGATCGGGTTGCGGTCGAAGTAGGCCGATTCCATGCGCTGAACCTTGTCGAAGACTTCCACCCGCATGTCGGCCAGCGCCTCCTGGGCCACCAGCATCGTGAAGTAGTGTTGCCAGTACAGGCACACGAACTCGCCGACTATCGCGAGCGCGAAGGCCGAGGCCCACAGGCCGAGGCCGTCGGTGACGCCGACGGCGATGTAATCGTCGATGGCGAGTTTGACGATGTATGGTTGGGCGAGCATGAAGGCCGACGTGAGCGGCAGCAGCGCCATGGCCACCGCGAACAGGCGGCGATAGGGGCGCACGAAGCGCCACAGCGCGCGGACCATTTCTATGTCGCGGGTTTGCCCGAGCCGGTGTTCGCGTTGCGGTCCGCGGCCGGCCATCACATCGCCTCCAACTCGTCGGCGAGCCGCTGACGCTGGTACATCTCTGCGTAGATACCGCCGGTTTCGACGAGTTCATCGTGGGTGCCCGTCTCCACTATGTGACCTTCGTCGATGACGGCGATCCGCGAGGCTTTGCGGACCGTAGAGACCCGGTGCGATATTATTATCGTGGTGCGGTCGGCCATCACGCCCTCGAGTTCGTCGAGAATGCGTTTTTCGGTGGCTGCGTCGACGCTCGAAAGCGCGTCATCCAAGATCATGACCGCCGGTGACCGTGCGATCGCGCGTGCCAGCGTCAGCCGCTGCTTCTGGCCGCCCGAAAGCGCGACCCCGCGCTCACCGACCTGTGTTTCCAGGCCCTGTGGAAACTCGGCCAGGTCGGCGTCGAGCCCCGACATCTCGATAAGACGTGACATCTCGTCGGCGGAGACGTTGTCGCGAGCGAAGCCTATGTTCTCCTCGATGCTCGACGAGAACAGAAAGGGATCCTGCGGAACGAAACCGATCGACTCTCTGAGCCGGCTGAGCTCCCAGTCACGCACGTCGACGCCGTCAAAGGTGATGCGGCCGCCGGTTACGTCGAAGATACGGGCGACAAGCATGGCCAACGTCGATTTCCCCGAGCCGGTGCGCCCTATGATGCCGAGGCTCGAGCCGGCCGGGATCTCGAGGTCGATGTTACGAAGGACCGCGTGGCCGTTGCCGGGGCTAGCATAACCGAACTCCACGTCCTCGAAACGGATCGCGCCTTTCGGCCTGGCCACCCGCGTCGGCGCCGCCGGGTCGGTGATCGTGGGGACCGCGTCGAGAACCTCCGCGAGGCGGAACATGGCCGCCTTGCCGCGTTGGTAGATCGAGATCATCCAGCCGAGCGCCATGATCGGCCACGCCAGTATGTGGAGGTAGCCGATAAAGGCGACGAGCTGGCCGAGGGTGAGACGGCCCGAAACGACCAGTATGCCTCCGTAATAAAGGACGACCAGCACCCCGAGCGAGCTTACGACGCGGATGAACGGGAACACCCGGCCCCTGAGCTTGGCGACCTCGAGGGCTTGCTCCTTGTAGGAGGCGTTCAGGTCGGCAAAGCTGTCGCTGCGCGCCTTCTCCCGGACGTAGGTTTTTATTACGTCTATTCCGGCGAGGTTCTCCTGGGCATAGGCCGACATGTCGGCAAGCCGCTCCTGGGTCAGGAAACTGGCCTCCATCATCCGGTGGCTGTAGCGCTTGACGACCCACAGAAGGAACGGGAAGGGTATGAGCGCGGCCAGTGTGAGGCGCCAATCCATCGTCAACATGAGCGAGAACGCGAGAACGCAGTAGACGGGGGTGTTGATGAAGGTCAGCAGCCCCGGGCCGAGCAAGAGTCGTACGGCTCCGATGTCGTTGACCAGCCGCGACATGAGGTCGCCGGTGCGCTGGTTCTGATAGTAGGACTGCGGCAGGGTCTCGAGATGGGTGAAGAGGTCGTTGCGGATGTCGTACTCGATGTCGCGCCCGGCGTTGAAGATCAGGGTGCGCGACCCGGTACGGATGATGGCCTGAGAAAGCGCCACCAATGCGATGATGAGAGCGTAGTAGGAGACCTGGGACAGCGTGTCCGGGCTTCCCGATCTTACCGAATCGATCGCTCGCTGCGTGAGCGCGGGGATCGTCATCACGAGGGCCGCGGTGGTGACCAGACAGGCGCTGCCGAGAGCGAACCGCCTCTTGTAGCGGAATATGTAGGGCCACAGCCGTTTCATGAAGCACCTATGTATAACCGTACGGCCGCAACGATTGAAGGCCCGCTGCGTGCCGTCGCGACCGCGCTTGCCGCCGTATTGACGTTAACGGCATGCCAGGGGCCATACCTGCTTCGTCTCGGTGCCGAGCAGCTACGGTTCTCGGCGCGGGCACGCCCGATCTCGGAGCGATTGTCGGAGACCTCGGACCAGGGCTTGCGACGCTCGCTCGAACTCGTGCTCGAAGTAAGACGTTTCGCGTCCGATAGCGGGCTCGATGCGGGCGGGTCCTACCTCACGGTCGCCGATACCGATGGACTGGCGGTGGCGTGGGTGGTTTCGGCCGCCTACCGCGATCGCCTCGAGCCCTACTTGTGGCGCTACCCGCTGGTCGGGGCGATCCCATATCGCGGGTACTTCGACCGTGACCGCGCCGAGGCCTTTGCGGCCGGTCTGGCCCGCGAGGGGCTGGATGTGCGGGTGACCGAGGCAGCGGGCTATTCCACCCTCGGTTGGTTCGATGACCCGTTGCCTTCCGGGCTCCTGGCACTCGACGAGGTTTCGCTGGCGACGGTGGTGCTCCACGAACTCGTGCACTCGAGCTTGTTCGTTCCCGGCCAGATGGACTTCAATGAGAGCCTGGCCACCGTCGTATCCGAACGCTTGGCCGTCGAGTTCTTCGCGGGCCGCTCCAGCCGCGACACGGCCGAGGCGCGGCGGCGCATGGAGCTGAGCACGGCTCGCTCGCGGTTTTACGACGGCTTGGCCCGTCGGCTGCGCGGCCTGTTCGAGCGTGCCGCGGCCGGTGGACCCGACGCCGGCCGGGTTCTCAGCGAGCGCCGCGCTCTCTATGCCGCGGCGGCTGCCGACTTCGAGGCCGGTGGTTTGGCCGGCAGCCGGGGCCGGTTCCTGGGGGGCCGGCCGGACAATGCTTCCTTTCTAGCCGTCTATCGCTACCACCGGCGGCTGGCCGAGCTGCACGCTTGGGCCGATGCTTTCGACGGGCACGAGGGTTGGGCGGGATGCGCGCTCAACGCGCTCAGCGACCGCTTGGAAGCAGCCGACGGGCCCTACGACGTGCTTGCTCTGGCCCCACCCCTATGTTTTGAAAACGGGACATGAGCGAGCGAGTAAGAGAGATACTGAGCTGGTATTCGAGCGAGAATGCCGGGACGCTCACCAACCTGGCCCGCATACTCAACCACGGGCGCCTCGGCGGGACCGGGCGTCTGGTCATACTGCCGGTCGACCAAGGCTTCGAACACGGGCCCGCGCGTAGTTTCGCGCCCAACCCGCCGGCCTACGATCCTCGCTACCACTTCGAGTTGGCCCTTGCCGCCGGCACCAACGCTTACGCCGCCCCCCTGGGTTTTCTCGAGGCGGCCGCCGCGGAATATGCCGGTCAGGTGCCGCTCATTCTCAAGCTCAACAATCACGACAGCCTCTCCCCCGACACGGAGGATCCCGTGACCGCCCAGACCGGCTCGGTCACCGACGCCCTGCGGCTCGGCTGCGCGGCCATCGGCTATACAATCTATCCGGGCTCGGCCCACTTCCAGTCAATGTACGAGAAGCTCCGCGAGCTGACGCGCGAGGCCAAAGCCCACGGTTTGGCCGTGGTCGTGTGGTCCTACCCGCGCGGTTCGGGTATCAGCAAGGAAGGCGAGACGGCTATCGACGTGATCGCGTATGCCGCCCAGCTCGCCGCCCAACTCGGGGCCAACATCATCAAGGTCAAGCCGCCAACCGATCACATAGAGCAAGAGGCGGCGCGCAAGGTCTTTGAAAGCGAGGGTATCGCGATATCGACCTTGGCCGAGCGTGTCTCCCATGTGATCGACTCCGCCTTCGGCGCCCGCCGTGTCGTGATCTTCTCCGGCGGGGCCAAAGGAGCCGACGAGAAGATGTTCGAGGAGTGCCGCGGCATCCGCGACGGCGGCGGTTTCGGTTCCATCATCGGGCGCAACTCATTCCAGCGCGGCCGCGACGACGCGCTCACTTTCCTCGACAAAGTGATGGGGATCTATGCCGAGGGCGCCAGCCAGGCGCGATCGGCCGCCTGAGGCCTAGAGCCGGCCGCTCAACAAGAGGCGTTCACGCGTTATCGGCTCGGGGCGTTCCTCGAGCGGCGTCCAGCGACGCTGCTCCTCTCCGGTGTAGACCTGGCGTGGTCGCACGATGCGGTGTTCCTCGTCCTGTACCATCTCGGTCCATTGGGCGATCCAGCCCGACACGCGCGGGATAGCGAACAGAACGGGAAACAGGCTCGTCGGGAAGCCCATGGCCTGGTAAATGATGCCGGAATAGAAATCGACGTTGGGGTATAGGCGGCGCTCCACGAAGTAGTCGTCCTCGAGCGCGATGCGTTCGAGTTCGAGCGCTATGTCGATGAGCGGGTTTTTGCCCGTTGCCTCGAATATGCCATGGGCCGTATCCTTGATGATGCGCGCTCTGGGGTCATAGCTCTTGTAGATACGGTGGCCGAAGCCCATCAGGCGGCCCTCGCCTTCCTTCACGCTCTTGACGAAGGCCGGTACCCGGTCGATCGAACCTATTCGTTCGAGCATGGACACCGCGGCTTCGTTGGCGCCTCCGTGTAGCGGTCCGTAAAGGGCCGCGCAGGCCGCCGCGATCGCTGTGAAGGGATCGACGTGTGAGCTGCCCACGGCGCGTACGGCGTTGGCGGAGCAGTTCTGTTCGTGGTCGGC
>CAYXZP010000072.1:0-11247 GCA_964469485.1 uncultured Myxococcales bacterium
CCGGGCATCACTGGCGCGGCAAATCGTACCTTGATGGAACGGAAGCGGGTCGGGTCGCCGTCGCAGACCGTGTCTATGACCGCGCGACCGACATTACCGAAGGTGCAAAGGCCGTGCAGGATGGGACGGTCGAAGCCGGCCATGCCTGCAAAATCCGGGTCGATGTGCAGCGGGTTGCGGTCGCCGCTCAGCCGGTAGATGACGGCCTGGTGGGCCATGGTCGGTATCTCGTGCGAGATGTCGGGGGCGCGGTCGGGTCGCTCGTTGCCGGCCGGGGGTCCCGACTCGCCGCCGAAGCCGCCCTCGCCGCGAGCGAAGATGCCGTATTCGTTCTTGAACAGCGGCCGACCGTCCTTGGTCGAGGTCAGCGTTTCGATGACGATGAGAGCGCCTTTGCCCTTGTCGTAGACCGCCTTTACCCGCGAGGTCGTCTCGGCCTCGGCAGAAGGCGGCATCTCGTCGCAAAGTATCTCGAGGTACTGTTCGCCGTGCAGTATCATCATCAGGTCTAGTTCGAGGCCGGGTGTGTCACCGAGCGAGCCAAGCGCCGTGAAGGTCGGGATCACTCCGAAGGTGGGGATGACCTTGAGGTCCTTCTCGTAGGTGTAGCGCAACACCGAAGGGTCGGTGGGCGGTTTATCGGCGCCCACGCCCAGTCCGAGTGCGTAAAGCATTACGTCCTTCTCGTTCCAACTGCAGGGGCTCGGCGGCGAGCTTGCGGCCATGGCGGCTTGCGGATCTACGGGCATTGTTCGACTCCTTGGCTCAAAGTGCGCGTTTTATAAGGGCCACCTTGCAACAAGTAAAGGCCCGTGGGACAAGGTCCGGCCGTGGATTTTGGTCTTAGCGAGGAACAGGAACAGTTAAAATCCCAGGTGCGGCGTTTTCTCGACGCCGAGTGCCCGGTCGACAAGGTTCGCACGCTCATCGAGGCCGAGCAGCCCTACGACGCCGCTCTTTGGGCCAAGGTTGCCGGCCTCGGGTGGACCGCCATCGTCGTGCCCGAAGAGCAGGGCGGGCTCGGTATGGCCTGGGAGGACGTTGCGGTGGTGGCCGAGGAGATGGGCCGCAGTCTTTTCCCTGCGCCCTTCATCCCGGACCTGGTTGCGGCCCGTGCGATAAACGCGCTCGGGACTGACGAGCAGCGTGGCCGCTATCTCCCCGACATAGCCTCGGGTTCGCTCATAGCTGCGCTCGCGATGATCGACGCGGGCGGTCCGGCCAGCCCCGAAAGCCTCGAGCTTTCCGTGTCCGCCAACGGCAGTGGCCTTAGACTGGACGGCACAAAGGACTATGTGGCCTGGGGGCAGGCCGCCGGACTCTTGCTCTTTCCTGTGCGCGAGGCCGGCGGCGCGAGCCTGTTCGCGGTGCCGTCGGCGGCCCAAGGTCTCACCGTCACTCCCTTGACCCTAATAGACCCCACCAAGCGCGCTGCCCGAATAGAGCTTGACGGCGTGTCGGTCAGCGAGGACCAACGCCTGGGTCAGCCGGGCAAGGCCTGGGAGACGCTCGAAGGCGTTCTCGATGCGGCCACGGTCGCGCTTGCGGCCGAGATGACCGGGGCCGCCGGTGCCGCGGTCGCGCTGGCCACCGAATACGCGAAGGTGCGCGAGCAGTTCGGGCAGCCGATAGGACGCTTCCAGGGCATCAAGCACCGCTTGGCCGAGCTTCACGTCGGCGTCGAGTCCTCGCGTTCGCTTGCCTACTACGCCTCCTGGGCCGTCGATAATGCTGCCGACGTTCCGCTTCGTGCGTCAATGGCCATGGCTCGCGCCTCCGAGACCCTCGAACAGGCCGGCGAGGAGTGCATACAGATACACGGCGCCATTGGTTTCACCTGGGAGTGCGATGCGCACTTCTACTACAAGCGCTCGCGTTATTCCCGCAACCTTTTGGGCTCCCCCGAGTACCACAACGAACGCGTTCTCAGCGTTCAGGGCATCTGAGAGGACCCGATGGATTTCGGTTTCAGCGAGCAAGAGGAGGCCTTCCGCCAGGAGGTCCGCGACTTCCTGGCCAAGAACAACCCCAACAACGAGGCCACGATCGAGATAGGCGAGGACATGGACGCCACCCTCGACGGGATTCCCAAACTTTTTGCGTGGAACCAGGCCCTCTACGAGAAGGGCTGGGTGGGGTACTCCTGGCCCAAGGAGGTCGGCGGTGGCGGTGGCGGTATCGTCGAGCAGATGATCCTCAAGCAGGAGTGCGCCCAGGCCCATGCGCCCGCGCTCGGCATTTCGTTCATGGGTCTTGCATGGGTCGGTCCCTCGATCATCGCCTACGGGACCGAAGAGCAGAAGCAGCGGTTCATTCCCGCCATCCTAAAGGGCGAGGAGCAGTGGTGCACGGGGTACTCCGAGCCGGGTTCGGGCAGCGACCTGGCCTCGCTCCAATGCCGCGCCGACCGCCAGGGTGACGACTATGTCATCAACGGTCAGAAGATATGGACATCCATCGCCCAGTGGGCCCAGTGGATGATCCTGCTAGTGCGCACCGACTTCGAGGCCTCCAAACACCTCGGCATCACCTGCGTGCTTGTTCCGATGGACGCCGAAGGTCTTACCGTCAACCCGATCAAGACCATGAACGGCGACAGTCCGTTTTGTGAGATATTCTTCGACAACGTGCGTATCCCCGTAAGCAACCGTCTCGGGGAAGAAGGGCAGGGTTGGGATGTGACCAAGCACGCGCTTGCCAACGAGCGCAGCTCGATAGCCGAGGTCACCGGCCTTCAGCACGACCTTGAGGACCTCAGGGCGCTTGCGACAGAGTGCCGGATCAACGGCCGCCCCAGCATCGAGGACCCCTTCATCCGTCAGCGCCTGGCCAAGCTCCAGATAACCGTCGAGGCCATGCGGTTAAACGGCCTGCGTTTTCTCACCAAGCAACTGCGTGGCGATCCTGTCGGTGCCGAGACCTCCGTGAACAAGCTGATGCGGGCCGCGTGCGAGGTCGAGGTGGGGCACCTGGCCTGTGACATCCAGGGTTCCTTTGGTGCGCTCACCAAGGGTTCGCCCGGCGCGGTGGCCGGCGGCAAGTGGCAGAAGAAGTCCATGTCCTGGCCTGCCGTGGTCATCGGCGGCGGCACCCCCAATGTACAACGCAACGTGATCGCCGAACGCATACTCGGGCTTCCGCACGATTCCTGAGCGCCTCCGGTGTCCATCACCCTCTACTCGACGACCTATTGTCCGTACGCCTGGCGTACCCGCATCGTGCTCCACGAAAAAGATGTTCCCTTCGAGATCTTCGAGGTCGATCTCAAACAGAAGCAGAGCGAGTTCATCGATGTTTCGCCCACCGGCAAGGTGCCGGTCTTCGTCGACGGTGTCACGACGCTGTGGGAGTCCATGGTCGTCAACGAGTATCTTGAAGAGACGCACCCCGAGCCCAACCTTTTGGGAATGACCGCCGCCGAGAAGGCCGAGGTCAGGACGGAGATCATCGATCTCAACTGGAACCGCAGCCAGCCCTTGGCCAAGCTGGCCGCAATGTTCTTTTACGACAGGCTCGAGAAGGACGAGGCGCGCATCGAGCGAGAGTTCGGCAAGTGGAACGCCTATCTGGACTTTCTCGAGCAGATCTTCAGCACGCGCGATTGGCTCGCCCTGGGCCGCTTCTCGCTGGCCGACATAAGCCTCTACACGACGGTGTCGGTCAGCGAGGGTTTTGGGCTGGGCCGTGACCGTGAGCGGCCCGCATTGGGCGCGTGGATGGAGAGGATGAACGGGCGTGATGCGGTGAGGCGCTCGGCACCGGCCGGATTGCCGGCGTTGCACTGAACAAAAAGGAGACGACATGGGAGCGGCATACATACTCGACGCCGTGCGCACACCACGTGGCAAGGGCAAATCATCGGGGCGTCTCCATGAGGTCCATCCCCAGGAGTTGCTGGCGACCTGCCTCAAGGCGCTGGCCGAACGCACGGACTTCGACCCGGTCGATGTCGAGGACGTGGTTGCCGGCTGCGTCAGCGCGGCCGGCGAGCAGGGAGCCTGCATCGGTCGGATGGCCGTACTGGCCGCCGAATGGCCCAACGAGGTCACCGGCGTAACCCTCAACCGTTTCTGCGGTTCCGGCCAGCAGGCGGTGAACTTCGCGCTGATGGGCGCCGCGGCCGGTTTCCAGGACCTGGTCGTGGCCGGCGGGGTAGAGAGCATGTCGCGCGTTCCCATGGGCGCGGACAAGTCGGGCATCGACGGCCACAACCCGCACCTGAGAGAACTCCACCCGCTGGTGCCGCAGGGTATATCGGCCGACCTGATCGCCACCCGCGAGGGATTCTCGCGCGAGGATGTCGACGCGTTTGCCGCCGCCAGCCAGGCGCGCTGCGCGCAGGCCGTGGCCGGAGGGCGCTTCGAGAAGAGCCTGGTCCCGGTGCGTGGCAGCGACGGCGAGGTCGCGCTCGATAGTGACGAACACCCGCGCCCGGGGACGACCCTGGAAAGCCTCGGCAAACTCGAGCCCTCGTTCACCGAAACCGGCGCTTACGTTCAAAAGGGCGATGAGTTGAGCTTCAACGAGAAGGCGATGGCGACCTATCCCGAGGTCGAGCGTATCGACCACGTCCACCACGCCGGCAACTCGTCGGGCATAGTCGACGGCGCTTCCGCTCTTCTGGTCGCATCCGAGAAATACGTGACTGAACACCCGGAGGCCAAACCGCGCGCCAAGGTCCGCTCGATGGCCACCGCGGGCGATGAGCCCGTGATCATGCTCACCGCACCGGCGCCGGCCTCCAAGGTCGCACTCGACAAGGCCGGTATGAGCTGGGACGACATCGACCTTTTCGAGGTCAACGAGGCCTTCGCGGCCGTCGTTCTCAAGTTCATGAAGGAGTCGGGGGTGGCCCACGACAAGGTCAACATCAACGGCGGCGCCATCGCGCTCGGACACCCGCTCGGCGCCACCGGCGGCATGCTCATCGGGACGGCCATCGACGAGATGGAAAGGGCCGACCTCGAAACGGCGCTCGTTACGATGTGTATCGGTGGCGGCATGGGGATCGCCACCGTTCTCGAGCGTGTCTAGTCGCTCAGCTCGCCGTTCGTAGCTCGGCCATCAGGGCGAAGAGCCCCATGAGGTCGAACTCTTGGGCCTGGTCTCCGGCCAGCTCGCGGTAGACCGTGTCGACGTTGACGGCCACGCGTTCGCGTTCGCCCCAGCCGGAGAACTCGCCGAGCGCGATGTCGCGCGCGGCATCTGCCGCGCTCATGCCCGCCTCGAAGCGCGCCCTGGCCTCCTTCTCTATGAAGACCAGGTAGTCGCGGACCTGGCCGACCCCTTCCTTGTCGGTCACCGGTCCGTGGCCGGGTACGACGACCTCGATGTCCATCGCGAGCATCAGGTCGCAGGCCTTTATCCAGTTCGACACCGGCCCGGCCCACACGATGGGGGTGCCGCCTATGAACAGTATGTCGCCGGTATAGACGGTGCGGGCTGAGGGGACGTGGACGAGCAGGTCGCCGCGGGTGTGCGCCGGGCCGACCTCGATAAGCTCGACCCTGCGGCCGGAGACCTCGAGCGAAAGGTGTCCCTCGAAAACGCGGGTGGGCGGGGTCAGTTCTATGCCGGCGAAATCGAAGCGGCCGAAGCAGGCTTTGGCATAATCACCGGCCGCGCCCAGGCCCTCACCCGTGGCAAGGGCCGCCAGCATAGAAGGTTCGAGTTCGAGCATCTCTTCGGCGCAGGCCTTCGAGCCGATTATCTCGGCGCCCTCGACGAGCTGGTTGCCCCAGCAGTGGTCACCGTTGGCATGCGTGTTGACGAGCGTGCCGATAGGCGAAGCTTCGACGACGGATGCCATCCGGTCGAGCATCTTTCGGGTCAGCGCGAGGTCGAAGAGCGTGTCGACCAGAAGCGACGCATCCTGGCCTCGTATGAGGCCGGCGTTCGACAGGCCCCAGGAGCCGTCGGGTTGTAGGTAGGCGTAACAACCCTGGCTGGTCTCGTGGAGACCTTCGCTATAGACCGGGGCGCGGTTCACTTAGGCGACGATATGTAATCTATTGGCTCCATGCGAATAGGATTGATGACGGGGACCGGCGATTCCGAGAGCCTCGAGGATGCGGTCGGACAGATAGTTCGTGCGGAGGCCGACGGCTTCAGTTCGGCATGGCGCGCCCAGATCATGGGGCTCGACGCGCTCACGGTCTTTGCGCTGGCCGCTGGCAAAACAAGCCGCATCGAGCTGGGAACCGCCGTGGTGCCGACCTATCCGCGCCACCCTCACGCGTTGGCCATGCAGGCCGCCACCGTCAACGTGGCCTCGGGCGGCCGTTTGGCGCTCGGGGTGGGGCGTAGCCACAAGATCGTCATCGAGGACATGTTGGGCATGAGCTACGACAAGCCCATCTCGCACATGCGCGATTATGTTTCCGTGCTGCGGGGCCTTCTCGACGGCGGCAGCTGCTCGGTCGACGGTGCGGCCTACAAGGTCAACGCCAGTGTCGGCGTGAAGGACGCCTCGCCGGTTCCAATACTGGTGGGCGCGTTGATGCCCCGGATGCTCGAGCTTTGCGGCGAGCTTTGCGACGGCACGCTCACCTGGATGAGCGGGCCCAAGCATCTGGCCAAGAACATAGTCCCGACCCTAAACGGCGCCGCCGAGCGCGCCGGGCGGCCCCGCCCGCGCACGGTGGTGTCCTTGCCCGTCTGCGTCACCGATGACCCGGAGCAAACCCGCCGCCTGGCCGCCAAGCTCTTTGTCATCTACGGCACGCTTCCGGTCTACCGCGCCTGCCTGGATGAGGAAGGGGTCGAAGGTCCGGCCGACATAGCCCTGGTCGGCAACGAGGAAGAGGTCCGCCGGGGGCTCGAACAGATAGCCGAGACCGGCGCGACCGATTTTTACGCCGCCATATTTCCCGGTCCCGGCGACCGGGACGAGTCGATGGCCCGCAGCTACGAACTGCTCAAGGGCTTGGGAGGGGAACTTTCATGAACACTAGAGGTCGGTGGCTGACGGTCTGCGCGCTCCTGTTCGGAATGCTGGCGGTATCGAATTTGCTCAAGCCGCTACAGCTCAGCGGCGAGACCGGCTTTGTGCTGCTCGGTACCCGTCTGGAGGGGACGGCCAACCTGATCGCCGGCCCGCTCTTCGGCCTCTACCTGGCCGTCTATAGCTGGAGCATCTGGAAGATGAAGAAACAGGCCCTTTACATGGGCGCGGCCTACGTCGTCTACGTTGCCGTCAACCTCGTGCTCTTCGGCCTGCTCAACGAGACCCCGGACACCACCGGCTATCTGTTCTTCATGCTCGTCTATACGGCGATCGCGTTGGGGGTCTCAGGCGGCGCGGCCGTCACGCTCTACTTCAAGCGCGATGAGCTTGGTTGATGACGCGCCTAGTCCTGCCGTTGGCGGGACCGGTCAGCGTACCGTCGGGATGACCTCTTCGGCGAAGCCCTGGATCTGGTCGCGGTCGAAGGGCGCGATCAGCATGAAGATGAAGTGCGTCACACCGGCCGCCTCGTAGGCCGCGACCTTGTCCACGCATTCCTGCTTCTCGCCTATCATGGAACGCGCGCGGGCTTCTTCCGGGGTCAGCTCGAAGGCCCCGGCCAGCAGCGAGCAGACCAGCTCCTGCACTTCCGTGTCGGGAGTGTAGCAGAGCGGCAGCATGACGGTCTTTTCTATCTCGTCGCTGTCGCGGCCCAATTCGTCGCCGTGGCGGCGTATCACCGAGATGAGATCGGCCATCACTTCGGGGCTGCCCGGCGCGTTCCACATGTCGGCCCACTTGGCCACGATCTTGAGAAGCACCTTGCGCCCGACACCGCCTATCATCAGCGGGGGACCGCCGTTCTGTAGCGGCAAAGGCCGGCACTGGGCCTCGCTTACCTGGTAGTGCTCGCCGGCAAGGGTCACCTTGTCGCCGGCCAGCATGCCCTTGATGATCGTGCAGGCCTCGTCGAGGGCCGCCAGGCGGCCAAGCGTCGTCTTGAAATCGAAACCGAGGCTCTGGTGTTCCAGCTCGAACCAGCCCGCGCCCAGGCCCAGGTTGAGCCGTCCCTCGGAGATGATGTCGAGCGTTGCCGCGGACTTGGCCGTCAGGCTCGGATGGCGGTAGGTGTTGCCGTTCACCAGGTGCCCGATGCGGGTCTTGCTGGTGGCCTGGGCCAGAGCGGCAAGCGTGGTCCAGCCTTCCATGCAGGGGCCGTTCGGGTCGCTGTATATGGGGTAGAGGTGGTCGAAGATCCACATGCTGTCGTAGCCCCAATCATCGGCCGCCTGCCACAGGGCCAGAAGATCGGTCCATTCGAGATTCTGTTGTCCGGTCTGTATCCCGAAGCGCAGAGGGTGTTTGTTCGCCATATGCGCCTCCTAAGGGCAGCGCGCGGTTGTTTCAATCGGATGCGCGGTTAATGTGGCCGTCCGGAGGTAACTATGGATTTTGCGATCGTATTGGGGGGCGGCCAGGTCGGCCAGATCATCAGCAAGGGCATGGACAACATCGTCGAGCAGGCCAAGCTTGCCGAGAGCCTCGGGTTCACGACGGTTTTCGTTCCCGACCACTACGTCTTCGAGGAGATGGGCGACTTCAAGAAGGGGCAGCCCGCCTACGAGATGTTCTTCATGATGACGATGCTGGCCGAGACAACCGGCCTCAAGGTCGGGAGCCACGTGGCGTGCACGCTGTTCCGGCATCCGGCCATGCTTGCGCGTCTGTTCGCCCACGTCGACGAGGTGAGCGAGGGCAGGGTGATCGCGGGCGTTGGGGCCGGCTGGACCAAGGCCGAGTTCGACATGCTCGGTATCGATTTCCCGCATATTTCCGAGCGTCTACGGATGATGGACGAGGCTGTGACCGTCATGCGCGGGCTATGGGAAGAAGGGCCCTTCAGCTTTTCCGGCGAGCACTTCACGCTCACGGACGCCGAGATATGTCCGCGGCCCGTGCAGAAGGGGGGTCCGCCCATCATGCTCGGCGGTAGCGGCAAGGGCATCTTGCGACGCGCCGGCCGCTGGGCCGACATCGTCCACATGGTCCCCGAGACCGGCGGGCCGGGCACGACCACCATGGAGAAGGTGGCCGAGTTCACCGACGCGGCTGTGGCCGAAAAGCTCGCGCTGGTGCGCCAGTCGGCCGAAGAGGCCGGCCGCCCGCCCGGCGCCGTGGCATACGCCACCACGATCTTTTCATACAATCCGGCCTCCTCGACCAAAGAGGCGCTGGAGACGGCCGCGGCCATGGGCGCGATGTTCAATGTTCCGGTGGCCGAGATCCTCAAATATCCCTGCGCGCTGGTCGGCACGCCCGATGAGATGGAAGCGGAATTGCGCCGTCGCGAGCAGGAACACGGACTGTCCCTGGTCGCCGTCGGCGCGGGCGGCCCCGACGGTATCCGTCACTTCGCGGATAACGTGATCGCGCGTTTTGCCTGACCGTGCCCGTCTAGAGCCGCTGGCGGACCACGATGAAATAACTGTCGATCTCGCTTCCGCCCTTGGTCGCCGAGCCGATGAAGACGTCGCGTGCCACGCGCCGCATGTAGTCGAGCATACCGGCGTAGACCAGACGCGACACGCCACGTTCGTTGGCCTTGATCGCGGGCCAGCCCCGGCAGCGTTCCCCGGGAATGCGGGTGTAGTCGAAGACCGTTCCGCCCAGTTCCGAGTCCGGGCTGTCGTGCGTGACGTAGTAGCCGGGACCTATCCAGGGGCGCGCCGGACCCTCGTTGTAACCCCACAGCTCGCCGGGCCCGTCGCGGGCCGGGGGACGGCAGCAGATCTTTTCGAACTCCGTGAACATCGGCAGCGAGTTCTTGCCGTGGAAGACGACCGGCCGCATGGGTTCGTAGTCGGGGGGGACAAGGTCGGCCGTGCCGATACGCGCATTTTGGACCACGGCTTCCCAAAGCCTCCGTTGCACCCTGCGCCCGGAAAGCCGCCGGACGGTCGTGACCGCCGCGTCCGTGGCGAGCGAGTCGAGGTGCTCGGCTATCGCGGCCGGGTCAGCAGGGTCGGAGCCGAGAAGTTCGAGCAGCCGCCTTGTGGCATCCGCCATGCGGGCGATAGTATCATCCGCCCCCGATGAACAAAGGCCCAGAGCGGATCCTTCGCGCGGCTGTCTCGGCGATACGGCCGACCGACGGCATCTTCGATCTCGACATCGACGAGGCGGTCACCGACGCGGCGCTCGAGTTCATTCCCCATCTTCCGGCCCCGATGAGACTGGGGTTGCCGCTCGGGCTCTACGCGATCGAGTACCTGGCCCCGCTCCTCGGCGGCGGCCCGAGCCGTTTCAGTTCCATGGACGGCGAACGGGCGGCCCGTTATCTTGCCCGCTTCGAAACCGGAGCCGGGCCCCTGGCCTCGATGTTCCAGGGCCTCCGAGCCCTGGTGCTCATCTGTTTTTACCAGCAACCCGAAGTGCTCGCGGCCCTCGGGATCGCATGGCAGGAGCGTGCCGAACTGCTCACGCGGCGGCGCGCCGAGCTTGTGGCGGCCCGGTAGTGATGGCCGATATTCCAGAGAACGCCATCGAGTATCCGAACGTGATCGACGGCGCCGGTCTTGGCGGCGACCGCTCGCCGGCTCGCGGGCGCCGGCGCTTTGACACCGACGTCGTCGTCGTCGGCAGCGGCGCCGGCGGTGCGCCCGCGGCGCGACGGCTTCGAGAGGCCGGTTACGACGTCATGCTCGTCGAAGAGGGAGGTCTTCACCTGACATCCTCCTTCACGACCGACCAGCTGGCCGGCGCGCGCCGCCTTTATCGCGACGGTGGCACCTCGGTGATCCTCGGCCGTCCGCCTGTCTTGTTCGCCGAAGGCCGCTGCGTAGGCGGTTCCACGGTAATAAACGGCGGCATGTCCTGGCGTACCCCCGAGCGCGTGCTCGAACGATGGAGCCGTGAACTCGGGCTCGACCACACCGACGAGGCCTCCATGCGGCCCTATCTCGACGAGGCCGAGCGCATACTGCACGTCGAGCACCAGCACCCGGACACGCTGGGCCGCAACGACGAGCTGTTCGTCGAGGGCGCGCGCCGCATGGGCTGGAGCACACGGGAGAACCCGCGGAACATGCGCCGCTGCATGGGGCTCAACAACTGCGCGCTGGGCTGCCCTACCGGGGCCAAGCAGTCGATGCTGGTGACCGAGATCCCGCGCGTGCTGGCGGCCGGCGCCAGCCTGCTGACCGGTGCGCGTGTCGAACGGGTCCTGTTCAAGGGGCGGCGGGCCACCGGTGTTGCCGGCTTCTTTGTCGACGACCTGGGACGCAAGCGGGGGCGCTTCGAGA
>CAYXZP010000073.1:0-11182 GCA_964469485.1 uncultured Myxococcales bacterium
CCGTGAGGTCGAGCACCACCACCTCCTCGTCATCGATAGGGGACGGTTTTGCGCTGGTGTCGGCCCAGAAGCGCGGCAGGGCCGTGCCGTAGTCGCCGGTCGGGAAGCTTCCGCGTATGTCTCGCTCAAGCCAGGAAAAGGCCGAACGGGCTTCGGCGTAGACGGACACGCGCGCGAGTGCGTGATCGCGAGCCGAGACCGTGCGCGCGAAGGTGCCGTACACGACGGCCGTGACGGCGGCCAGGACGGCGACCGCGACCATCAGTTCGACCAGCGACATGCCGGCGCTGCTGTCGCGTCTCCCGGTCAAGGTCTGCCTCTCCTCATCAGAAAGACGATGTCGGCCAACAGGTCCGCCTGCTCGTTGCCGGCCGGCGCTCCGCCCCGACTCACCCCGATGCGAACCCGGTGCAGTCCCGGGAGGGAGGTCTCGGCCACCTCGCGTGTCCACGAAAAACGCGGAGCAGAATCATCGTCGCCCGCGGTCTCGCCGCGCGTGGTGCCAGTGTTCGGAAAGTTCCCCGTCTCCGTCGTCGTGGCCAGACGTTCGGCCAAAAGCCCGGCCTCGGTAAGCTCCTGGGTGTCGGCGGCCAGGCGTATGTTGCGCGCATGCAGGCCGAGCAGGCTCACCATGGCCACCGCGAGAACGGCCGAAGCGACGAGAACCTCGAGCAGCGTAAAGCCTTTCACGGGGTGCGCTCGACGCGTCCGCTGCGACCGTCCATTGACATGCCCGCGCTCGCGCCGCGCCCGTTCTTCAGGGTGACGCGCAACTCGCCCATAAGGCCGTCCGGTGTGAAATCGACATGCGCGGTTCCGCTGGTGTTACGTACCCCCGCGGCCTCGACGAGGGCGAAGCTGATGCCGTCGGGCAAGCGGGTGGGGGATGCATGCGGATCCCAGTCGGGGACGAAGCGGACGGCGCTCGTGCCCTCCGCGGCCGGCGCGCTGAAGGCGGACCAGTAACGGCGCTCGCCGAAGTCCATGGTCAGGCGGTAGACCCGGCCCCGCAGCGCCGCTTCATCGTGGAGGTATGAGCTCAGCGTGCCCAGGCGCCGCAAGGCCTCTTCGAGTCGGGTCGCCCCGAGGTCGGGCAGGCGCGGCACGATAAGGGCCACCATGATGCCGATGATGAGTATGACCAGGCTCAGCTCTATCAGGCTGAACCCCGCCTGGCGCCGCGGCCGTTCAGAAGTCCCGGGAATCAATATCGGCGTCCACGCCCTCGCCGCCTTCTTCTCCGTCGGCACCCAGGCTGCGCAACACATAGTCCTTGCCGTCGCTCGCGAAGAGGAGTTCGCTACCCCAGGGGTCACGCGGGACGCGTTCGAGATAGCCGTTGGCGCGCCAACGCCGCGGTAGCGGACGCGACGTCGGTTCCTCGACCAGGGCCGCCAGACCTTGCTCGCTCGTCGGGTATGTCCCGGAGTCGAGCTTGTAGAGCGCCAGACCTTCTTCGACGGCTTTGATGTCGGCCATTGTCTTGGTGATCTTGGCATCGTCGGTCCGGCCGAGGATGCGGGGAGCGACCATGGACACCAGAAGCCCGAGGATCATGACGACGACCAGAATCTCCAGAAGCGTGAACCCCTTGCTTCGCACGCCGCAATTCTAACGAATGAGTTGGTTCATCTCAAAAATAGGCAACAGGATCGCCAGCACGACGAACAGCACCACCGCGGCCATTACCACCACGATCGCAGGTTCTAGCACGGAGGCGGCGGTATCGAGGCGCAAGCGTATTTCCTCGTCGAGGGCGTCGGCCGCGTTGGTGAGCATGGTCTCGAGGTCGGAGCTCTTTTCTCCGACCCGTATCATGTCAATGGCCATCGGGCTCAGTACGGCGCTTGTTTCCAATGAAACGGCCAGCGCCCGGCCTTCGGAGACCTCGGTGCGGGCCCGCTCGATAGCGTCTCCGACCAACCCGTCGCCGGCCACCGACCGGCAGGCTTGGAGCGCGGCTACCACGGTCACGCCGCCGCCGATCAGGGTGGCCAGGGTGTGTGCGACACGCGCCGTTTGCAGGTCACGACTGAGCCTTCCGAGCCAGGGACTGCGCATCACCAGGCCTTCCATGCGGCGCCTCCCTCCGGGAGTGGTCCACGCCAGCCTTGCGGCCGCCATGGCGAGCAGCACCAACAACAGGGCCATAAGGCCGTAGGAGGACAGGGCTTGCCCGACGGCCATCAGAAGGCGGGTCGGCAAGGGCAGGCCCTGTCCGGCCTCGGCGAAGACGCGGGTGACCTGAGGCACGACGTAGGCCAACAGGAAGCTGACGATGCCGCCTCCGATCACCGCCATGATCGCGGGATAAGCGAGCGCGCCCTGTACTTTTGCGCGCAGCCGGGCGGCGGCCTGGGCGTGGTCGGCGATCCGCACCAATACGGTCTCGAGGGCCCCGCTGGCCTCTCCTGCCCTCACCATGCCGGTGTATATCGCGGGGAAGACGGCCGGCAGCCCCGACATCGCTTGGGCGAGGCTCGCGCCCTCGACCACCTGGGACCGCAGCGTCGTCAGTGCCGACCGCATGCGCTGCCCGAGCCCCCGAGAGAGCAATGAATCGAGCGCATCGACCAGCGGCCAGCCGGCGCCGAGAAGGGTGGCGAGCTGTCTCATGGTCCGTCCGAGTTCGGCCGCGCCGACACGGCGGCCCATGTCGAACGCGAGCGTTCGTGGCCGGCGCGAGGTCGAGGCCGTCTCGTGAAGCTCGGAGGCGAACACCGAGCGCTCGCGTAGACGCGCTCTGGCCGCCCGCGGGCTTTCGGCCTCCACTATGCCGCTTACGGCGCGTCCCGAGGCGGCCAGACCTTTATAAGCGTATGACGGCAAGGCTCGGTCTTCAGGGGATGTCCTCGGCGGTCATGCGCAACACCTCGGCCACCGAGGTGATGCCCTTGCGGGCCTTGGCCGCGCCTTCGGCACGCATGGTCGCCATCCCGCGCGCGACCGATAGTTCCTCGAGTGTGCGCGCGTCGGCCCGTTCCATAATGTAGGGACGGACCGTGTCGTCGATGGCCAGGATCTCGTGAATCGTGGTACGGCCCTTGTAGCCGCTGCCCCTGCATTGGTCGCAGCCGTCGCCAGCCTGCCGCAGCCCGCTATTGTCCCCGAGAAGGTAACCCATGCCGAGCTCGGCCAGACCGCTTTCCTCGGCGGTCGCCGGCAGGCTGCACTCCGGACACAGCCTGCGTACCAAGCGTTGCGCCACTATTCCCGACACCGACGAGGAGACAAGGAAGGGCTCGACCTCCATGTCGAGCAGGCGGGTGACGGCGCTGAACGCGTCGTTGGTGTGCAGCGTGCTCATCACCAAGTGGCCGGTCATGGCGGCTTGTATCGCAATGCGGGCGGTTTCGGCGTCGCGGATCTCGCCGACCATTATGACGTCCGGATCCTGTCGCAGGACCGAGCGCAGCCCGCTGGCGAAGTCGAGATCGATCTTCGGGTTCACCTGTATCTGGCCGATCCCGCGCAATTGATACTCGACGGGGTCCTCGATGGTGATGATGTTCTTCTCGGGGGAATTGATCTCGGACAGGGCGGCATACAGCGTCGTGGTCTTGCCGCTTCCCGTCGGTCCCGTGACGAGGAGTATCCCGTGGCTCTTTCGGATCATGCGGCGCAAGGTCGCCAGGCTCTCCTCTGCGAATCCGAGATCGCCCAACCCGAGGAGCGTCGCGCTGCGGTCGAGCAGCCGCATGACCACACGTTCGCCGAACGTGGTGGGAATGGTCGATACGCGCACATCGAGTTCCCTGGCGGCCACCCGGGCACGTATCCCCCCGTCCTGGGGCAGGCGCCGTTCGGCAATGTCCATGTCCGCCATGACCTTGATGCGAGAGACCATGGACGCGTGTATGCGCCGGTCCGGGGATAGTTGTTCGATGAGCATTCCGTCGATACGCAGCCGTACCGACGAGTTGCGTTCGTACGGCTCGATGTGGATGTCGCTTGCCCCGTCCTTGGCGGCTTTGAACAACAACGAATTGACGAGCCGGATTATCGGCGCCTCGTCGTCGGCTTCGAGCAGGTCAGGGACCTCCAGCTCACCGCCATCGACCACCAGGGCCTCCCCTTCGGCGATCTCGCTGATCATGTCGGAGGACATGGCCGCGGCGCGGTCAAAGGCTCGGGTTATCCCTTCCGACAGGACGGGGGCCGGTACCACGATGGCGTCGATGTCGCGGGCGTAAAGCGCGCGCAGGTCGTCGAAGGGTCCGAGCATGAGCGGCTCCGACGTTGCCACCGAGACCCGTTCTTTGTCTGCGCTGATCGGCAGCACGCGGTTGCGGCGGCAGTAACCGATCGTCAATGGGGCCAGGACCTGAGGTTCGAGGGCGTTCTCATCGATGTCGGTCGCGAAGGGCAGCCCGGCCCGTTCGGCCAGCAGGGCGGCAAAACGGACCTGTGACAGGCCGGCCACCTTCTCGATACTGGCCGCCAGGTCGTCGCCGGCCATGCGGCGCGCCTCCGAGATCTGCTCCGAACTCAGGCCGGCACGAAGCAGGAGATTGTCGATCGCGCTCTCCGAGCTGTCGTTCATGGCGTCACAGGCCAGAGCGGGAAGCGCTCGCCGCCGTTCTCTTCGAGTTCCGGCAGCGGGGCCGGTTCGGCGCGGGGGCCGTCGCCGGTGTTTTGGCGGAATCGCGCTTCGATCTTCTTGGAGGATGCCTCCAGGGAGGCGGCGCTGCGGATGATGTGCGGGGTAAGAAAGACGATGAGGTTGACCTTGGATGTCCTGTCCGTGTCGGCACGAAAGAGCCTGCCGAGGAAGGGAAGGTCGCCGAGTATCGGGACCTTGGAGGCCCGCCGCGTCACGGCGTCGCTGATCAGGCCGCCGATGACGGCTGTGCGGCCGTCGTGCACGCTGACTGTGGTCGACGCCGACCGCACCGTCGTCGTGGGGCCGACCTGGTTCTCATCGAGCACGGCGCTGGGCACGACGCTCGACACTTCTTGAAGGACCTTGAGGATGACGGTGTCGCCCTCGCTGACCTGGGGTTTTATGCGCAGCTTGATCCCGACGTTGTGCCGCTCGACCGTGGTGAACACGTTGCTGACGGCAGATATGTCCACGCCGCGCGCGGTTATGAAGGGGACGTTCTGGCCGACGACGATCTCGGCTTCGTGGTTGTCCAGGGTGAGCAATGTCGGCGCCGACAGCACCTCGACGTCGGTGTCGGTGGCCAAGGCCTGGAACAACGCGACCTGCGCAGGCACTTCCGTACCGTCGGGCAGCACCACGGTACGGTCGCTCGTGGCCGCCAGGATGAGCCCGCCGAGGCTCGCGGGGTTGGCCATCGCGGCGTTTATGTTGGCCAGGCTGGCGCGTCCGATCGCCACGCCGCTACCCACGTCGCCGCCGGTCTGAAACTCGAAGCCCACTTCGGTGGTACGGTCGACCGATATCTCGGCGATTATCGCCTCGACGAGCACCTGCGGGCGCTCGATATCGAGGCTCGTAAGCAGCCCCATGATGGTTCTGTAGTCCCGTGACGACGCGTTGATGATCACCGCGTTGGTCGCGGGGTCCGAGGTCATCGCGACCTCGCCGGTTAACCCCGCTGTCATGCCGGTCACCGAAGTGCTCTGGCCCTTGGTCTGCACCCTGCGATTGGACACGATCAGCCCCGAGATGACGTTCACGAGTTCCTTGGCGTCCGCGTGTTTGGCGTAATAGACGTGCAGGCGCTCGTCCCCCGGGGCCAATGGCCGGTCGAGACCCTCGACCAGGCGCTCTATGCGCAGTGTTTCCAACGGCGCGGCCACCACGACCAGCGAGTTGGTCCTTTCGTCGGGCACGAGCCGCATGCGCGGCCGGGCCTTGGCCGCTTTGTCGTCGGCTCCGCCGAGAATGTTCTCGAGCTCCTCGGCCAACTCGGCGGCGTTGGCGTGCTCGAGGGCTATCACCTCGACGCTTTCCTCATGCCCGGCGACATCGAGGGTGGCCACGATGGAGGCTATGCGTGCAACGTTGTTGGCCAGATCGCTGACGATCAAAGTGTTGCTCGGGCCATAGGGCAGGAGCGAGCCGTCCTTGGAGACCAGCGGTGCCAGGGTGGCGGCCAGTTCCTGGGCCTGGATGTGGGACAAGGGCACGAGGCGGGTCGTGAACCCGACGGCGCGCGGACCCGCCGATACGACCGAACCCCCCGAGGCGCGGGCTTCCTTTATCGGAACGACCCGGATGAGCACCCCGTCGTCAACGGTCGTCAAGCCGCGCACGGCAAGCGCCGATTCGAGCACGGCGAAGGCCTCGTCGACGCTGACCGCTGTGGGCGAGACGACGGTCACATAGCCGGCGACCTTTTCCGTGAACACGAAATTGCGGCCGGTGGCCTTGCTGATGAACTTGACGAACACCGGAAGCTCGACCTTGTCGAAGTTGATGGTCAGCGTTTCCTCGCCGCCGGCCGTCACGGCCGGGGACGGTAGCGCCGTAAGGAGCAGGCCGAGGACCGAGGCGGAGGCGACGAAGTTGCGCAGCACCAGCACCGCCCGCTACCGGATATCGTAGGTGTAGGTCGTCGGCTTGTTCCTGCGCAGGAAGTCGACGCGGAGGCGGTCGGCGCTACGCAGGTCTTCGAGCATGGCCAGCGCCTTTGACGGGTCGTCGAGGGCCACGCCGTTCACGCTCTGGACTATATCGCCGTTGACCAGTCCCATGCGGTCGATAACCGAGCCCGGGCGTATGTTGAACACCCTGAAGCCGAGGCTCTTGCCGTCCTTCACCTGAGGAACGGCGCGCAATTCCGTCACCACCTGGTTGAGGTTCTCTATCGAGTGATCGACCTCGCGACGGTCCACGAGGAAGCGTCCGGGCGCCAGGTTGCGGATCCCGGCGGTCACCGTGGTTGCGTGTGCGCCCGGATCGCCGGAAAGCTCCTCGAGCTTTATCGTGTGTCTGCGGCCCGCGGCCAGAACAACAGCCTCCGTGGCGGCGACCTCGATCAGCTCGGGTCCGTCGAACACCTTTTCCCCGACCGTAAAGACGTCTTGGCGGTTGCTGCCGCCTTCGTGAAAGACGGCGTATCTGGCCGCGCCGGCAGATGCGATACCGCGCAGGCTCAGGCCGGCCATCGCCTCGGCGGCTCTGGTGTCGCCGCCCTCGTCGCTGCCGGTCGTCGGCACAGGCTCGGCCCCGAACAGGTTACGCTGCAGTATCACGGAGGTGTCGCTGGCTGCCGTGTGCGAGCGTTCGCTGCGCACGGGACCGGGGCGCCCGGCGGGCGCCGGCTCGGGCATGCTCGCATCGAGCCAGAGTTCGATGCCCGAGTTGGAGGCTAGCGCAACCGAGTACGCGGTTAGTGCCATCAGTGCAACGCGCGCGCCGGCCGCGGCGCGTTGAAACAGGGCCCGCTGCCGCACGGTCGCGGAGCCTAGGGAAATCCCCCCAGCAATTCAAATATTTACGTGCCGGCAGGCCCCGAGCCCGGTTGACCTCATGTAGGGGGCGAGTTAGACAGGCCACGCCGCCGGCCGTCCGGTCGCGCGTCATCGTGAAGTGACCGGCCGTGGTGAGAACAACGACGCGCAACACGCAGGCCGGACCGACAAGCCGGCCGAAGACGAGCAGATAGCCGCGCGGCGGGCCAAGCTCGCCAAACTGAGCGAGACCCGGCCGCAGGCCTATCCCAACGATTTCATACCCGACACGAGCTGCCGGCGGATAGCCGAAGAGTTCGGCGAACTCGGGGCCGACGAGGTGGAGTCGCGAAGCGCGGCCTACCGTCTAGCCGGCCGCGTCATGGCCGTGCGCGACTTCGGCAAGACGGCCTTCCTGTCGATCAAGGATCCGACCGGCGACCTCCAGATCTACCTGCGCCGCAGCGACATGGAGGCTGACGAACTCGAGCAGTATGCCTGTCTCGACACCGGAGACATCGTCGGGGTCGAGGGGGCTCTGTTCCGGACGCGCACCGGCGAGCTGACGTTGCGGGCGGACAAGTTGCGCCTGCTGGCCAAGTGCCTGCGGCCGCTTCCGGAGAAATGGCACGGACTTTCCGACGTCGAGACCCGCTACCGCCGGCGTTATCTCGATCTGATCGTCAACGAGGAGACCCACCGCCGTTTTCTTCTGCGCACCGCTATCGTCGATACGATACGGAAATTTCTGTCCGAGAGGGGTTTCGTCGAGGTCGAAACGCCGATGATGCAGGCGCTGGCCGGCGGGGCTGCGGCCAGGCCTTTTCTGACCCACCACAACGCGCTGGCGACCGACCTGTACCTGCGCGTCGCCCCCGAGCTCTATCTCAAACGCCTCGTCGTCGGTGGTTTCGGCAGGGTGTTCGAGCTCAATCGCAACTTCCGTAACGAGGGGCTATCGACCGAGCACAATCCCGAGTTCACGATGTGCGAGTTCTACCAGGCCTACGCGACCTATGAGGATCTCATGACGCTCACCGAGGATCTCTTCAGCAGGTTGGCCGGCGAGGTGGTCGGTTCGGACAAGGTCGTCCAGGGCGCCCACGAGATAAATCTCGCGCCGCCCTTTGCGCGCATGACGATGGCCGAGGCCGTGGCCGAACACAGCCCCTTGTCGGCCGAACAGGCTTGCGATCGCGGCCAGCTCGAGCGGCTCGCCGACGAACTGGAACTCGAGCCCGAAAAACGCGGTCCGGGGCTCGGGCTGCTGGCCGACCTGTTTGAACGAACGGCCGAGCCACACCTCATCCAGCCGACCTTCATCACGGATTTTCCGGTGGAAGTGTCGCCCCTGGCCCGCGCCAACGATGCCCGCGAGGGGTTCGTCGACCGCTTCGAACTCTTTGTCGGCGGGCGCGAGTTGGCCAACGGCTTCTCGGAGCTCAACGACCCGGCCGAACAGCGTGCCCGCTTCGTCGCGCAACTGCGCCTACGGGAATCGGGCGACGAGGAGGCCCATGTGATGGACGAGGACTTCGTGCGGGCGCTCGAATACGGCATGCCACCGACCGCCGGCGAGGGAATAGGGGTGGACCGTCTTGTGATGTTGCTCACCGGGGCCACGTCGATACGCGACGTTATCCTCTTCCCCCAGATGAGGCCTGGCGGAAAAGGCTAGGCCGGGGGCCGGGGCATGTCCTGGGAACTCTTCGTGGGGATGCGCTATCTGCGCTCCAGGCGCCGTGAGACCTTCATTTCGGTCATCACGGCGATCTCGGTCACGAGCGTGCTGGTCGGCGTGCTCGTGCTGACCGTGGTGCTCGCCGTCATGACCGGCTTCGAGGAGGACCTCCGCGACCGTATCCTCGGCCTTCATCCGCACCTGCGCGTGACCAGTCCGCTGGCCGAGTCGATGGACGAGGACCTCGACCGTGTGCTGGCCGAGGTCGTCCGCCACCCCGATGTGACCGAAGCGGCCCCGGTGCTCGGCGCCCAGTACCTGGTGCGTGCCGGGGGGGCCGTGGCGGGCGTCTATGGCCGTGGCGTCGATGCGGCCCATGTTGCCAGCACCTCCGATGTCGGGCCCTTTGTCGTCGAAGGCCGACTCGGCGCTATCGGCGTCAGACACCGTTTTGCGGACGCGAGTTTGCCCGGCCTCATGGTCGGCCGCGAGTTGGCCGGCCGCTTGGGCCTCGGCCTCGGCGATGCCGTGACGCTAATGGCACCGGGGGCCACCGCCAGCCCGCTCGGGTTGTTGCCGCGCAGCCGTAGGTTCCTTGTCGTGGCCGTCTATGATTCCGGCATGGCCGAATACGACGCGGGCCTGGTCTATCTCGATATCGACGAAGCGCGCCGGTTGCTGGGCCCCCACGGAGGGACGACGGGCATCGAGGCCAAGACGGTGGACCCCTACCAGGCACCCCGTATTGCGGACGAACTCAACCAGGCTATCGGCATGCCGTACTGGGTCGAGAGCTGGACCGAAGTGCACCGCAATGTTTTCGAAGCGCTGGCGCTCGAGAAAACGGTCTACTTCCTGGTGTTGCTTCTCATCGTGCTGGTCTCGGCGTTTACCATTGTGGCCTCCCTCTACATGGTGGTCATGGAGAAGCGGCGCGACATTGCGGTGATGAAGGCCATGGGCGCCGACGACCGCAGCGTGGCCCGTATCTTCTTCTACAAGGGCCTGGTGGTGGGTTTGTCCGGAACCGTGGCGGGCGCGCTCCTCGGCTATCTCTTGTGTCTCGGGCTGGAGCGCTACGAGTTCATCGATCTGCCGGCGGGCGTGTTCTACGTTTCGACGTTGCCGGTGCGTATCGTGCCCGCCAACTTCCTGGTCGTATCGGCGGCGTCGCTGTTGATCTGTTTGACGGCTTGCCTGTTCCCGGCATGGAAAGCGGCGCGCATCGTGCCGGCCGATGTGTTGCGTTATGAGTGAATCGTCCACAGGCGCGTCGGCCCCGGCGCTCGAGGCCCGCGCCCTCTGTCGTCGCTTCGGGCAGGAACGGCCGCTCGAGGTGTTCCGCGGGCTCGACCTCGTGGTCGACAAGGGCCAAAGCGTCGCCGTCCTCGGCGAGTCGGGTGTGGGCAAGAGCACCCTGTTGTACCTCCTCGGGGCCATTGACCGCGCCGACGAGGGCGAGGTCCTCGTCGAGGGAAGGCCCGTGTCGTCGATGAGCGCCCGGGACCTGGCCCGCATGCGTAGCCGCTCGATAGGGTTCGTGTTCCAGTTCCATAACCTCTTGGGGGATTTCGACGCGGTCGAGAACGTCATGCTGCCACTGCTCGTGGCCGGCGAGTCAAAGGCCCCGGCACGAACGCGCGCCGAAGAAGCTCTCGATCGCGTGGGTCTGGCCGACCGCATGTCCCACCGTCCCGGCCAACTTTCCGGCGGCGAACAGCAGCGGGTGGCGGTTGCCCGGGCCGTGGTCGGCCGGCCCGATATCGTGCTGGCCGATGAACCGACCGGCAATCTCGACCCCGCTTCAGCCGAGCGGGTGCACGCATTGGTGTTGGCGATGCAGGCCGAACTCGGTTGCGCGCTGGTTGTGGCCACACACAGCCCCGCTCTGGCCGGGCTCATGCAGCGCTGCCTGAGGCTCACGGGCGGTCGTCTCTCAGAGGAGACCGCCGCGTGAAAGCTCGGCGTGCGGCCGCGGCCATCGCGCTGGCGGCCGTTCTCATGGCGGCCTTCGCCGAAGCTGCGCAGCCGGTGGCCGAGGTCCGCTTGGAAGGCCACGTTCGCGTCGAGGGGACGGCCATACGGCTGCACATCACGCAGAGAACCGGCGAGCGCCTCGACGCCGAAACCATCGAT